>NZ_CP157675.1:3079219-3396329 GCF_040105105.1 Polaromonas hydrogenivorans
GGACCTGCCGACCAGCGTGGCGCCCTTCATCCTGCGCGGCATCACCCTGGCCGGCGTTGACAGCGTCTATGCGCCAATGGCCCGGCGCCTGCTGGCCTGGGAGCGGCTGGCGCGCGAGCTGCCCGCCGATGTGCTCGAAACCAACACCGAAACCATCCCGCTGAATGCGGTGGCCGCGCTGGCGCCGCGCCTGCTGGCGGGCCAGGTGCGCGGCCGGGTCCGGGTGGATCTGGCGGCTTAGCTTAGGATGGATGAAGCAGCGAAAGCCCGGACTCAGGCCGGCTCGATGGTGATGCTCACCGTCATCGATTCCTCGCCGCCGCCGTGCCGCACGCCCTTGCTGGGCGGGCAGGCGTTGTAGTCGGTGCCCATCGCCAGGCGCACATGGCGCTCGTCGATCAGGCAGCTGTGCGTCACGTCGATGCTGACCCAGCGCCGCCCGGCCATGTCCAGGCAGACATCGGCCCAGGCGTGGCTGGCCAGGTCGGGCTCGTTGGCGGCGTAGAAATACCCGCTGACGTAGCGCGCCGGAATCCCCAGGCTGCGGCAGACCGCCACCATCACATGCGCCTGGTCCTGGCACACGCCGGCGCCGGCCTCGAACGCCTGCAGCGCCGTGGTGGTCACATTGGTGCTATTTTTTAGATAGCTGACAGCGCCCGCCACGCCTGCGCTAAGGGCCAAAATCTCTTGCAAATCTGCCTTTTCACCGGGCTGCGTGGTGATGAAGCGCCGGCCGAATTCGGCCAGGCGCGGATGCGGCTGGGCCAGCGATGACGCGCGCAGGTAAAGCTGCGGCAGCGGCAGGCTGGCCTCGTCGGTGAATTCCGCGACGCCCAGGGTTTCCACAATGCCGGCCGCATTGACCAGGCTCCAGCGCACGTTGTCGGACAGTTCGCCGACAAAGGTATAGGAGTGGATGCTGTTGCCAAAGGCGTCATGCTGGGCAAACAGCTCTTTGGGCGCGCCCAGGCTCCAGAAATTCACGGTTTGCGCCGGCCCGGTCAGCGGCGTGAGCCAGAGCGTCTGCAGCGCATAGCGCAGGGGCTCGGTGTAGCGGTAGTCGGTGGTGTGCTTGACGTGAAGCTTCATCGCAAGGCCTTTACAGCTGCGCCGGCCACTGCCGCCTTCAACGCGTGACCGGAACCAGGAACTCCCGGCTGATGTGCGCGCCCAGCTCATTGACGCGGTCCAGGAACTGCATCAGGAAGGCATGCAGGCCGGCCGACAGTATCTCGTCGATGCGGGCGTACTGCAGATCGGAGCGCAGTTTTCCGGCGCGGCGCTGGGTCTCGCTCTGCGGGTCGCTGGTGACCATGGACAGATTCATGATGACCTCGTTGAGGCAGCCCAGCAGCGAGCGCGGCATGTCCGGGCGCAGGATCAGCAGCTCGGCCACCCGCTCGGGCTTGATGACGTCGCGGTACACCTTGCGATAGACCTCGAAGGCCGAGACGCTGCGCAAAATCGCGCTCCAGTGATAAAAATCATGCTCCTGCTCCTCCTCGCCGGCAACGCTCGGGAAGTCGCTTTGAATCGCATGGAACTTCACGTCCACCAGCCGGGCGGTGTTGTCGGCGCGCTCCAGGAAGGTGCCCAGGCGCAGGAAGTGAAAGGCTTCGTCCTGCAGCATGGTGCCGGCGGTCACGCCGCGCGAGAGGTGCGAGCGGAACTTGACCCATTCGAAGAACTTGCCCGGGTCGCGCTCGAAGTCGCCGTGGCGCAGCATGCGGATGACTTCCAGGTAGGTCTGGTTCTGGGTTTCCCAGACCTCGGTGGTCAGCGTGCCGCGCACGGCGCGTGCGTTTTCACGCGCGTTGCGCAGGCAGGAAACGATGCTGGACGGATTTTTTTCATCCCGCACCATGAAGTCCATGACATCCTGCGCGGTGATGCTTTCGCCGTATTTGGCGGCATAGGCGGGCTTGAGTTCGCTGATGCTGAGCAAACCGCGCCAGCCGGTCTGCACGTCGGCCGTGGATTGCGGCAGCAGCGAGGTCTGGTAGTTCACATCCAGCAGGCGGGCGGTGTTTTCGGCGCGCTCGGTGTAGCGCGACATCCAGAACAGGTGATCGGCGGTGCGTGACAACATTTTCAGACTCCTACGGCTACGGATTGCGACTGCGATTGCGACTGGGTCGCCGAGGGGATGGAAGGAGCGGAATCCGACTCCAGAATCCAGGTGTCCTTGGTGCCGCCGCCCTGCGACGAATTGACGACCAGCGAGCCGTCCTTCAGCGCCACCCGCGTCAGGCCGCCGGGCACCATCTGCACGTCCTTGCCGCTCAGCACGAAGGGGCGCAGGTCGATGTGGCGCGGGGCCACGCCGCTTTCGACATAGGTCGGGCAGGTGGACAGGCTCAGCGTGGGCTGGGCGATGTAGCCCGACGGATTGGCCAGCAGCGCGGCGCGGAAGTCCTCGATTTCGGCCTTGGTCGAGGCCGGCCCGACCAGCATGCCGTAGCCGCCGGCGCCATGGACTTCCTTGACGACCAGGTCTTTCAGGTTCGCCAGCGTGTACTTCAGGTCGTCGGGGTTGCGGCACATGTAGGTCGGCACGTTCTTGAGAATCGGCTTTTCGCCGAGGTAGAACTCGATCATCTTCGGCACGTAGGGGTAAATCGACTTGTCGTCGGCCACGCCGGTGCCGATGGCATTGCAGATGGCCACGTTGCCGCTGCGGTACACGTTGAGCAGGCCGGCGCAGCCGAGGGTTGAATTGGGCCGGAACGCCAGCGGGTCGAGGAAATCGTCATCGACGCGGCGGTAAATCACATCGACGCGCCTGGGGCCGCGCGTGGTGCGCATGTACACAAAGTTGTCCTTGACGAACAGGTCCAGGCCCTCGACCAGCTCGACACCCATTTGCTGGGCCAGGAAGGCATGCTCGAAATAAGCCGAGTTGTGCATGCCGGGCGTCAGCACCACCACGGTGGGCTCGGCGGTGGCGGGCGGCGCCATGGCGCGCAGGGTCTCCAGCAGCAGGTCGGGGTAATGCTCCACCGGGGCGACGCGGTTCTGGCTGAACAGCTCGGGGAACAGCCGCATCATCATCTTGCGGTCTTCGAGCATGTAGCTCACGCCGCTGGGCACCCGCAGGTTGTCTTCGAGCACGTAGTACTCGCCCTCCCCCTGCGCGTTGGGCGCGCGCACGATGTCGATGCCGCTGATGTGCGAATAAATGTTTCCCGGCACTTTCACGCCGATCATCTCGGGACGGAACTGCGCGTTCTGGAAGATCTGCTCCGACGGGATGATGCCCGCCTTGATGATCTCCTGCTCGTGGTACACGTCGTGGATGAAGCGGTTCAGCGCGGTGACCCGCTGGACCAGGCCTTTTTCCATCGAAGCCCATTCGTGCGCCGGAATGATGCGGGGAATCAGGTCAAACGGAATCAGCCGCTCGGCGCCCGAGCCGTCTTCGTCCTTGTCGCCATAAACGGCAAAGGTGATACCCACCCGGCGAAAGATCATTTCCGCTTCGGCGCGGCGCGCCTGCATCACATCGGCCGGCTGCTGGGCCAGCCAGCGCTGATAGCCCTGGTAGTGTTTGCGCACGCTTTCAGTGCTGGCATTCATCTCGTCAAACATCGGTCGGCTCATAAGCTTAAATTTCCGTCTAGGTTTGGAATCAGTAGATTTACTTCCACCATAGCTTAGCAAGTTATGCGCCATATAAGTGCATGAAGCCGCATTTTTAAAGGCTTAAAAAGACTGCCAGTAACGCTGGCCGTCCTGGCGCTGACAGCGAAGCTCGGCGGGCCGCAGGCTCTGCCAGGTGGCCGCGCCGCACTGCGGCGAGCGGACCAGGCGGATGCCGCGCTCGTCGTAACGCGCCGCCACCACGGCCACCGGATGGCCGAAGCGGTTGCGGTAGCCGGCCTGGGCCAGCGCCAGTCGCGGCTGCACCGCGTCCAGGAAAACCGCGCTCGACGAGGTCTTGCTGCCATGGTGCGGCACCAGCAAAAAGTCGGCCTTCAGGCGCTCCGGCTTGCTTGACACCAGGCTGAGTTCCTGCGGCGCTTCAATGTCGCCGGCCAGCAGGGCGGTCTGGGCGCCATTGGAAATGCGCAGCACGCAGCTCATGGCATTGGATTTTTTCGGCAGCGCGTAGTCGGCGGCCGCCGGATGCAGCACCTCGAAATCCACGCCGTCCCAGGCCCAGCGCTGGCCGGCGGTGCAGCGGGTTGACGCGCGCAAGGCCTGCAGCTCATGGCCGTCCTCAATCGAACTGAGCAGACTGGCCTGCGGCTGCATCGCCAGCACGGCCGGCGCGCCGCCGCTGTGATCGCTGTCGCGATGGCTGAGCATCAGGATGTCGATGCGTTCGCCAAGCGCCCGCAGCAGCGGCACCAGCACGCGGTTGCCGGCATCGCTTTCGCGCGAAAAACGCGGGCCGGTGTCATACAGCAAGGTGTGGCTGGCGGTGCGCACGATCACCGCATTGCCCTGGCCGATGTCGGCGGCCAGCAGTTCAAACTGGCCGGGCGCCACGCGTGCAGGCTGCCACAGCAGCACCGGCAGCAACAGCGGAATGCCAAGCAGGCGCCAGTGCCAGGGCAGCCGCAGCGCCAGCAGGCCACCGCCCAGCACGCCCACAACGGCGCACCACAACGGTGCAGCAGCGACATCAACCGACGCCAGGGGCCAGCTCGCCAGCCCCTGCAGAAGCCCGGTCAGCAGCCCGACGGCCCAGGCTGCCGCATCCCACAGTGGTGCATACAGGACGCCCAGCATGGCCAGCGGCGTGACCAGCAGCGTGACCCAGGGAATCGCCAGCGCATTGGCCAGCAGGCCGACCAGCGACACCTGGTTGAACAGCAGCAGCGACAGCGGCGTCAGCGCCAGCGTGACCACCCACTGCTCGCGCGTCGAACGCAGCAGGCCGGCCAGCGGCCTGGCCAGCCACCAGGGCAAAAATTTTGAATCAAACTGGCCTTCTGCGCTTACCGGGCGGGCACCAGCAGCTCCTGAATCCGTAGCAAAAAGCACACCGACCGCGACAAACGACAGCCAGAATCCGGCCTGCATCAAGGCCCACGGGTCAAGCACGGCCACCACGGCCATGGCCAGCAGCCAGGCTTGCTGCCACGGCCATTGCCGGCCGCTTTGCCGCAGCAGCACCACCGTGGCCAGCATCAGGATGGTGCGCTGGGCCGGCACGCCCCAGCCCGAAAACAAGGCATACAAAGTCGCCAGCAGCAGTCCGCCCAAGGCCCCGGCGCTGCTTGCCGGCAGGGCCAGGCACAGCCGGGGCGTCAACCGGGCCGAGCGCCGCCACAGCGTGCCGATCAGCAGCGACGCCACCCAGGCGAACATCGTGATGTGCAGGCCCGAGATGCTCATCAGGTGCGCGACGCCGGTCGCGCGAAACACATCCCAGTCGGTGCGCTCGATGGCGTTCTGGTCGCCGACCACCAGCGCGGCCAGCACCCCGGCCAGTTGCCGGTCGTCCACGCGCGCATAAATCGCCTCGCGAACCGACTGGCGGGCGCCTTCCACGGCATGGCGCCATGGGCTGCTGGAAAGCCTGGCGGGCGGCGCATCGTGCGGTGAGGCGCGCACATAGCCGGTCGCCTGGATGCCCTGCTCCCACAGCCACAGTTCGTAGTCGAAGCCATGCGGATTGCTGTTGCCGTGCGGCGCCTTCAGGCGAACCGTCATCTGCCAGCGCTCGCCGGCGCGCAACGGCTGCGGCTTGCGCTGCAGGTCCAGCGCCAACTCGGACGCATCGCTGCTTTCAACCGACGAGCTTTTCGTCTCGCGCCCGATGAACCCCGAATACCAGCCCAGCATGATCTGCGGCGGCAGCGCCACCGCCCGGCCGTCAAGCCGCGCCGATTCGATGCCGAGGCGAAAGCGCAGCGCGTCTTCGCTGAACTGCGGCATGGCCAGTACCGTTCCCGTGACGGCAATGTCGCGCCCTTCCAGCGCCGGATCCAGCGCCGTCGCCTGGAAAGCGCCAGCCCGCCAGCCGGTCAGGCCAAAGCCCAGCAGAGCGGCCATCACCAGCACCATCAGGCGGGCGCTGACCGAAGCCGGGCGTTGGAAACGCCTCAAGGCCTTGACGCCCTGCCAGCCGCAGGCCAGGACAACCGCCAGCGCCACCAGTGCGGCATAGCCGCCGGATGGCCACAGCGCAGGCTGCTGCAACTGCACGGCCACGCCGGCGACGAGTCCGGCCAATGCAAGCCCAAGGCTGGCCGGACTGGCGGCCGGCCGGGCGACTACGGAAAAACCCACGGGTTTGCCTTTCCTGGCTTTTTTTGACTGGTTCGACAGGCTTGCACCGGCTCAACAAAGCGGGCGAATGGCAGAGCTTACAGCGCGGCATCCGGCCGGCCGGCGGGCACTTCAAACGGCAGCTGAAACCCTCCCCGGCGCGGGCCGGCAGTGCGTTACCATGCAAAATCCCGAAACCGGCATTCGCTCTTTTATTCATAGCATGTTATGCATATGGATATTGCGCAAACGCCATATTTAATTCATTTTTATCCTTCACACAGACCACCATGACCACTCCCGCCCACCCCATCTACGCCAAGCTCCAGTCCCTGAACATCACGCTGCCCGAAGTGGCCGCGCCAGCCGCCGCCTACCTGCCGTTTGTGCAGACCGGCAAGCTGGTGTTCCTGAGCGGCCACCTGGCCAAGAAGGACGGCCAGGTCATCGTCGGCCAGCTCGGCAAGAATGTGACGACAGCGGAAGGCAAGGCTGCGGCCCGGCTCATCGCGATTGACCTGATGGGCACCTTGCACGCGGCCACCGGCGATCTGGGCAAGGTCAAGCGCATCGTGAAAGTCATGAGCCTGGTCAATTCGACCGGCGACTTCACCGAACACCACCTGGTCACCAACGGCTGCAGCGAACTGCTGGGCGAAGTGTTCGGCGACGCTGGCAAGCACGCCCGCAGCGCGTTCGGCGTGGCGCAGATCCCGCTGGGCGCCTGCGTGGAGATCGAGCTGATTGCCGAGGTGGACTGACGCTTGCCAGCCCTGTGATTTGGAACGGCCGGGCGAGCGTTTCAAATCATGAAGTTTGTAAGACTTGTCAAGCCACCAATGCAGCCCGGTTTTTTCTCCTTCCTCCTATGGGGGGAAGGCCGGGATGGGTGCCAGCGGAGGTCGTGCCGCCAACGCTGTCCGATTCGCGCATCAGTCGCCAAAGACCAGCGGCGTTTTCAAGGACAGACAGGGTAACGCCCCGCATTGAAACCTCATCCTGCGGGTGTAGAGTGGGCGCCCACTCGTCACACGGGGATGCGCCATGCCGACACCCACTTTCCAGCGTCTTTCGCCGGAGCAGTTCGAGCAGCTGCTGCAGAACTTTCCCTTCACCCGGAAAATCGACGCGGTGCACATGCACCACACCTGGCGGCCCCGGCATGCCGACTTTCGCGGCCACGACACGATTGTCTCGATGTGGCGCTTCCACACGCAGGTCAACGGCTGGAGCGACATCGCCCAGCACATCACCATCGACCCCGAGGGCATGATCTGGCTGGGACGCAACTGGAACCTGCCGCCGGCCAGCGCCGCCGGGCACAACGGCAACAAGGCCTTCGGCCCCTTCATGTTCGAGATGATCGGCGACTTCGACCAGGGCCGCGACCCGTTCGGCGGCCTGCAAAAGGAAACCGCGCTGCGGGTCGTGGCGCTGGTGCAGTCGCGTTTTCACCTGCCGGCCGGCAGCCTGCGCTTTCACAACGCCATGTCGCCCAAGTCGTGTCCCGGCAGCGCGCTGGTGTACCAAGACATCCTGGCCGAGGTCGAACTCGTCAGGCAGGAGCTGCAGGCGGCGGGCACGCGCGAGCCCGCCCGGCAGCAGCCTTTTCCCGATGAAACCGACAGAAACATCGCCGAGGCCATCCGCTCGCTGTCGCGCATCACCGACAACGCCGGCGAGTCCGGCGACGCCGAGCTGTCGCATGACGAGCGCGAAGCCGGCTACACCCCGGCCGCAAGCGCCGGCCCCGCCGCCCCCGTGCAAAGCCGTGATTCAGGCCTGGGCACGGCAGCGCTGAACGCCATGCGGCCGCACCTGGTCAATCTGAAGGTAGGCCGCCTTTCGGGCGAGGGCGAAGCCAGCTCGACCCCTGAAGACATTGATGCGATCTTCGAGCAGCATTTGCCGCAGGCGGTCAGCGAGCTGCCTGCCGGCCAGAAGCTGCGCCTGCTGTTTTATGCGCACGGCGGCCTGGTGTCCGAAGCCAGCGGGCTGCAGATCGCCAGCAAGCACATCGACTGGTGGCGCCGCAACGGTGTCTATCCGGTCTATTTCATCTGGGAAACCGGCTTTTTCGAGACCATCGGCCAGTTGCTCGGCCGCGCGCAGCAGGGCAGCCGCGCGGTGACGCGGGGTCTTGCCGACTTCACGACCGACCCGCTGCTTGAGATTGGCGCGCGCGTCCTGCAGGGGCCGCGCATCTGGGGTGGCATGAAGTCGAGCGCCGAGCATGCGGTTGATCCACCGTCAGGCAGCGGCGACATCGGCGGCGGCGCGCACTATGTCGCCCGCCAGTTGAAGGCGTTCTGCGACGCCCACGCCGGGCAGGTTGAACTGCATGCGGTCGGTCACAGCGCGGGCTCGATTTTTCACAGCCACTTCCTGCCGCTGGCGCACGGGCTGGGCGTTCCGGCGTTCAGGACGGCGCATTTCCTGGCGCCGGCGGTGCGCGTCGATACCTTCAGGCAGCACCTGCTGGAGCACATCGGACCGGGCCGGGCGGTGGAATCCCTGACCCTGTACACCATGCGCAGGGATTTCGAGCGCCAGGACAACTGCGCGCACGTTTACCGCAAATCGCTGCTCTACCTGATCTTCAACGCCCTGGAAGACCGGCGCGCAACCTCCATCCTCGGGCTGGAGGAAAGCCTGCGCGGCGACGCCGACCTCAAGCGCCTGTTCGGCCTGACCGCAACGTCGGCAACGCCTTCGAGCGTGGTCTGGTCGCCCACGCCGGGCGACACCGGCCGCTCGGCCAGCACGTCCCAGTCGCACGGCGGCTTTGACGACGATGCGCCCACCATGAACAGCGTCGTGCGCCGGGTTCTGGACAAGCCCGACGCCGCCGACATCGCCGCCTATCCGGCCGCGCGCGCCGCATCGCGGCCCTGGATCGAGGAAGTTGACTGGCCTGCCGACTTCGACTTCACGGCAGGCGCCGGCTACGCGGCGCCACCCGCCAAAACGCAGGTTCCAGCGCTACCCTACATGCCGCCTTCGCCCGTGCTGCTGCCTGCCGTTCCGCTGGCGGGCAATGGCAATGGCGGCGGCCGGCGCCTGGCGCTGTGCGTCGGCATCGACGCCTACCCGGCGCCCGAGCACCAGCTTGCCGGCTGCGTCAACGATGCGCGCAACTGGGGGCGCACGCTCGCTGGACTGGGCTTCGAGACCCGGCTGCTGCTCGATGGCGATGCGAGTCGGGCCACGCTGGAGCGCGAGTTGAGCCGGTTGGTCGATCAAAGCCGCTCCGGCGACGTGATCATTTTCCAGTACGCCGGGCACGGCACGCAGGCGCCCGACCTGAACGGCGACGAGGACGACAACATCGACGAGGCGCTGTGCCCGGTGGACTTCGCCAGCGGCGCGCTCTACATCGACGACGACATCGCCGGGCTGTTCGCCCGCATTCCCGACGGCGTCAACATGACCTGCTTCATGGACTGCTGCCATTCCGGAACCAACACCCGCTTTGCCGTGGGCCTGTCGCCCGGCGAAATGGCACGGCCGTCCGGCACCAAGGCGCGCTTCGTCAAGCTGACGCCGGCCATCATCGAGGCGCACAAGCGTTTTCGCCAGCAGTTGCGCGGCGCATCGCGCGCCGTCAGCAGCGGCGGCGCCCAGCGCATGCGCGATGTCAAGTTCTCGGCCTGCCTGGACCACCAGGTCGCGCTGGAGAGCGACGGCAGCGGCGACTTCACCCGGCGCGCCACCAAGGTGCTGGCAACCGGCATCCAGGGCATGAGCAACGAGGAGTTCCTGCGCCGCGTGCTGGCCGAGTTCGGCGGCGCGGCACGCCAGGCGCCAATGCTCGATTGCGCCGACGATGCGCGCGCGGGCGCACTCCTGCAGCCGCTGGCCGCCGGCAGCCGGGCGCCCAAAAGCAGCGAGTCGGCCACTTCAGGACCGCCGGGTGACGCCGCCTTGCTGCAGGCCGTGAACGGGCTGACGAAGGCGGTGCAGGCGCTGGCCGCCCGATAACCAGCGATGGGTTCTCCGGACACCCCGCTGGCCACCGCGACGACCACCGAGGCGGTCGCCGCCGATGCCGCGAGCCGCGAAGAAGCAAGCGCCCTTGCCGGCTCGCAGGCGCTGCGCCACCATCCCGGCGAAGGCTCCGACTACTGCATCGGCTCGGGCGTGCGCCAGCCCCCGGTGACTCCTTATGAGCGCCAGCCGGGCGACCCGCTGTACCGCCCGCTGCGCATCTACACGGTCGATCCGTCGGTGTCGCGACTCGAAGGCTCGGTCGCCACGCTCAATGTCCCCTTTGAACCGCTGCAGCCCGGGCCGGTGGGCACGCTGTTCGAGGTGGACCCGAACGACGGGCAGCTCGGCGTTCGCTACCGGGCGGCCGACCTGGAAGATCGCAAGGTGCTGATGACCGGCGGCTACGACCCCTCGCCCTCGGACCCGCGCTTTCACCACCAGATGGTCTATGCGGTGTGCAGCAATGTCTATTCGACCTTCAAGACCGCGCTGGGCCGCAACCTGGGCTGGGGCTTTGGCGACGGAAAAACGCCGGCCCGGCTGGTGCTCAGGCCGCACCACGGCCAGGAGCAGAACGCCTACTATCAAAACGGCATCACCAGCGGCGAGTTGCGTTTCGGCTATTTCCCGGCCAGCGAAAAGCCGACCACACGCACCATGCCGGGCGGCTATGTCTTCACCTGCCTGTCGCACGACATCGTGGTTCACGAGGTGACGCATGCGCTGCTCGACGGGCTGCGCGCGCATTTCATCGTGCCGACCAACGCCGACGTGGTGGCGTTTCATGAAGCCTTTGCCGACCTGGTCGCCATCTTCCAGCATTTCAGCTACACCGAAGTGGTGCTGACCGCGATCCGGCGCTGCAAGGGTGCCTTGCAGCATGCCGACCTCCTGACCGAGCTGGCCGGCGAGTTCGGGCACACCACCGGCCAGAACGGCCCGCTGCGCAGCGCGGTCGAAAAAGACACCGGCAACCCGAGGCGCTACCAGCCCGGCCTGGAGGCGCACCAGCTCGGCTCGGTGCTGGTGAGCGCCGTGTTCGATGCCTTCGTGCAGGTGTACCGGCGCCGCACCGAGCGCTTCGTGCGCCTGGCCACCGGCGGCAGCGGCCTGTTGCCGGCGGGCGAACTCTCGCACGACCTGCAGACCATCCTGGCCGAGCGCGCCAGCAAGCTGGCCAGCCAGTTCCTGGGCATCTGCATCCGCGCCATCGACTACTGCCCGCCGGTCGGCATGACCTTCGGCGACTACCTGCGCGCCCTGATCACCGCCGACTACGACCTGGTGCCCGACGACCCCTGGGACTACCGGGGCGCGCTGATCGACGCCTTCTGGCGGCGCGACATCTATCCGCGCACGGCGAATCACCTGTCGCAGGACGCGCTGCTCTGGCACCGGCCCCGGATGGACCTGCCCGAGGTGCCGGGACTCGACTTCGGGACGCTGCGCTTTCGCGGCGATCCGGCCAACGCGGCCGACCTGGACGAGCGGCACCGGCAGGCCTGCATGTTCGGCCACTACGTCACACGCCCGGGCCGACTCGAAGAATTCGGGCTGGTGGCCAACGGCGACCCGCGCCTGGACGGCGACACCGTGAGCCTGCCCTGCGTCGAGTCGATACGCACCGCCAGGCGCGCCGGCCCGAACGGGCAGATCGTCTTCGACCTGGTTGCCGAGATCACGCAGGAACGCCATGTGCGCGCCTCGGCCGAGGGGCCGGCCTTCACCTACTACGGCGGCTCGACGGTGATCCTCGGGCCGACCGGCGAAATCCGCTACGTGGTGCTGAAGAGCGTCGTCGGAGCGGGCCGGCTGCAGAGGCGGCGCGCATTTTTTGAAACTGCCTGCGGCCAGAAATACTGGCACCTGCAAGGCCAGCGCTGGCAGCCGCGCGAGAGCCTTTTTGCGCTGGTGCACAGCGGGCATTGAAGGCTTGCGTCGATCTTGCAGGAATGGATGACGGCACTGGAGCGACTGACACACCAGCCGCTATTAAATAAATAGCTGCCAGTGCTCGCCCGTATTGCGCAAACAGCCTATTTCATCACTCAACCCGGACAATTCCGGTCGGCTTGAAGCCCAGATCGGCCGACTTGCCCTTGCGGGCGCGCACGGTGCGCGCGTTGTTCAAACTGCGGATTTCCAGCGTTTCCTCGCGCGGCTTGGCGCCGCGCCCGATGCCTTCGATGCGCACGCTGCGGGTGTAGGCGGCCGCGCCGGCCAGCGCGTCCTTGTCTTCCAGGTCGATCAGCATCAGGCCACGCCCGCCCTTTTCCATCTGCTTGATCTCGCCGATGTCGAAGGTCAGGATGCGCTGGCCGGTCGAGGCGCAGGCCACATGCGTGGCAGGCGGCACCGGCTGGCTGCCCGAGGCGCCGCTGACGTGGGAAGGACGGCAGAGGGTTTCGCCCTCGGCCAGCGTGATGAAGGACTTGCCGCTGCGGTTGCGCGAAATCATGTTTTCCACCGTCGCCAGGAAACCATAACCACCCGAACTCGACAGCAGCAGCATGGCAGAGGCAGGTCCGGCAAAGTAGTGCAGCAGCTGCGTTCCCGATTCCAGGTCGATCAGCGTCGTGACCGGCTGGCCGTCGCCGCGTGCGCCGGGCAGCATGGCCACCGGCACCGAGTACAGCCGGCCGTTGCTGCCAAAGGCCAGCAGCGTATCGACGGTGCGGCATTCAAACGTGCCGTACAGCGCGTCGCCGGCCTTGAAGGCAAAGCTGGCCGGTGCGTGGCCGTGGCCGCCGCGTGCGCGCACCCAGCCCTTGCTGCTGACCACGACCGTGACCGGCTCGTCGAGCACCTTGACTTCGAGCACCGATTTTTTCTCGGCCTGGATCAGGGTGCGGCGCGGGTCGGCGAAGACCTTGGCGTCGGCCTCGATTTCCTTGATCATCAGCCGGCGCAGCGCCGTCGGGTTGCCCAGGATGTCCTCTAACCTGCCCTGCTCCTCGCGCAGGCTTTTCAGCTCCTGCTCGATCTTGATGGCTTCCAGCCGGGCCAGCTGGCGCAGGCGGATTTCCAGGATGTCCTCGGCCTGCCGGTCGCTCAGGCGGAAGCGCTCGATCAGCGCCGATTTCGGCTCATCGGACTGGCGGATGATGGCGATCACCTCGTCGATGTTGAGCAGCACCAATTGCCGCCCTTCGAGGATGTGGATGCGCGCCAGCACCTTGTCGAGCCGGTGCTGCGAACGCTTTTCAATCGTCGTCTGGCGAAAGGCGATCCATTCGTTCAGCATCTGCCGCAATGACTTTTGCGTCGGCCGGCCGTCGAGCCCGATCATGGTCATGTTGATCGGCGAGGAGCTTTCCAGGCTGGTGTGCGACAGCAGCGTGTTGATGAGTTCGGCCTGGGCGGTCCGGCTGGTCTTGGGCTCGAACACCAGGCGCACGGCGGCGTCCTTGCTCGATTCGTCGCGCACCACGTCTAGCACCGCCAGCATGGACTGCTTGAGCTGGACCTGGTCCAGGCTGAGCGCTTTCTTGCCGAGCTTGATCTTGGGGTTGGTGATTTCCTCGATTTCCTCAAGCACGCGCTGGGTGCTGACGCCGGGCGGCAGTTCCTGCACCACCAGCTGCCACTGGCCGCGCGCCAGTTCTTCAATCTTCCAGCGCGCGCGCACTTTCAGCGAGCCGCGTCCGGTGCGGTAGGCGGCGGCAATCTCGGCGCCGCTGGAGATGATCTGGCCACCGCCCGGGTAGTCGGGGCCGGCGATGAGCAGGTACAGCTCGTCGTCGGTGAGCTTGGGGCTTTTGATGAGCGCCACGCAGGCATCGGCCACTTCGCGCAGGTTGTGGCTGGGGATTTCGGTCGCCAGCCCGACGGCAATGCCGCTGGCGCCGTTGAGCAGCGTGAACGGCAGGCGCGCCGGCAACTGGCGCGGCTCCTCGGTCGAGCCATCGTAATTCGGGATGAAATCGACCGTGCCTTCGTCGATCTCGTCCATCAGCAGCGTGGTGATGCGCGCCAGCCGGGCCTCGGTGTAGCGCATGGCGGCGGCGCCGTCGCCGTCCCGGGAGCCGAAATTGCCCTGGCCGTCGATCAACGGGTAGCGTTGCGAGAAGTCCTGCGCCATGCGCACCAGCGCGTCATACGCAGCCTGGTCGCCGTGCGGGTGAAAGCGGCCGAGCACATCGCCGACCACGCGGGCGCATTTGACCGGCCGGGCGCCGGTCGCGCCGTTCGGGCCGCCAAAGGCCAGCCCCATGCGCGCCATGCTGTAGAGGATGCGCCGCTGCACGGGCTTCTGGCCGTCGCAGACATCGGGCAGCGCCCGGCCCTTGACGACGCTCAGCGCGTATTCCAGGTAGGCGCGCTGGGCATAGGCCGCCAGCGAGTCCTGGTCGGCGGGTTCCGGAATGTCGGCTTCGACAGCGGGTGTGAATAGGTCCATCGTGAGTGCTCGAATTGGTGAGGCGGGCCTGCGCGCAAGGTGGGGGCTGGCCGCCATGGTTATCGAAAAAAAGCTGCGTCTGCAGTCTGCGGGAATTGTGGCGTAGGAGAAAACCGGGGAATCCGTATAAATACCCGGAATGCCGCTCAATCCAGCCGGGCGGCGGCCTCCGGCAATGCAAAGGACGCCGACGCGGCCAGGGCCCCAGGCAAGTTGGCCCGGCCGCTGGCGCCGCCCATCATTTCCATGCGCACCCGGCCTGAGTTGACTGAACTGACTGAAGTACCGCGTCCCGTGCCGGCCGGCTTGAGCTGGTTGTAGAGCTGCATCACGGTTTTGACGTAATTTTTCGTTTCCGGGTAATTCGGTATCCGGTTGCCCGCCCGCTGGACCGCGCCTTCGCCCGCGTTGTAGGCCGCGATGGCCAGCTCGATCTCGCCCGGGAAGAGTTTGATCAGGTAGTTCAGGTAACTGGAACCTGCCCGGATGTTGGTTCTGGGATCGGTCAGCTTTTGCTCGGCCTGGGCGGTTTTGTCGGATTTCACGCCGTAGCGCGCTGCGGTCGGCGGAATCAACTGCATCAGGCCGACCGCGCCCTTGGGGGAAACCGCCTGGGCGTTGAAGCCGGACTCGGTGGCAATCAGCGCCTGCAGCAATTCGTAATCAATGCCGTGCTTGTCCGAGGCTTCGCGCAGCAGATGCCTGACCGCCTTGTAGCCGGGAGACAGCTCGAAATACGCCCGCAGCCTGGGCGGCGTCGCGGCAAGGCCTTGGGCCTGACTGCCTGCGGTTTTTCCGGTAGTGAAGCTTTCGCCGCCCCGGGAAAAAAGCTCGTAGCGCTCGTCCAGTTGCAGCGATGAAAAGTGCGTGACGCCCTGGCCATCGATATATGCCCAGATATCAGCCCGCGCCGGGCTGGCATGCAGGGCCGTCAGCAGCATGGCCAGCAGCGGCAGGTTCAGCAACGAAAACAGCTTCAAGCGCATTCGGTCTTCCTTAAATGTCAATTTCCACCGCGTCGCCGTGCAGCTCCATCAGTTCACGCCGCGCCGCCGCCTCGCCCTTGCCCATCAGCTTGGTGATCAGGCTTTCGGTCTGCCCGAAATCCTGGTTGCCCAACTGAATCGGCATCAGGCGGCGCGTGTCCGGATTGAGTGTCGTGTCCCACAATTGTTCCGCGCTCATTTCGCCCAGGCCCTTGAAGCGGCTGATGCTCCAGGCGTTTTCGCGCACGCCGTCCTTGCGCAGTTTGTCCAGGATGGCGGTCAATTCGCCTTCGTCGAGCGCATAGACCTTGGACGCCGGCTTCTTGCCGCGCGCCGGCGCATCGACGCGGTACAGCGGCGGACGCGCCACATACACATGGCCGGTTTCAATCAGCTTGGGGAAATGCCGGAAAAACAGCGTCAGCAGCAGCACCTGGATGTGCGAGCCGTCCACGTCCGCGTCGGACAGGATGCAGACCTTGCCGTAGCGCAGTCCGCTCAGGTCCGGCGTGTCGTTCGGGCCGTGCGGATCGACGCCGATGGCGACCGAAATATCGTGGATTTCGGTGTTGGCGAACAGCCGGTCGCGGTCCACTTCCCATGTGTTGAGCACCTTGCCGCGCAGCGGCAGCACGGCCTGATTTTCCTTGTCGCGGCCCATCTTGGCACTGCCGCCGGCCGAGTCGCCCTCGACCAGAAACACTTCGTTGTTCGCCAGGTCCTTGCTTTCGCAATCGGTCAGCTTGCCGGGCAGCACCGCCACGCCCGAGCCCTTGCGCTTTTCGACCTTCTGGCCGGCCTTCTGGCGGCTTTGCGCGGCCTTGATGGCCAGTTCGGCCAGCTTTTTTCCGTAATCGACATGCTGGTTCAGCCAGAGTTCGAGCGCCGGGCGCACGAAGCTGGAAACCAGCCGCACCGCATCGCGCGAATTGAGCCGCTCCTTGATCTGGCCCTGGAACTGCGGGTCCAGCACCTTGGCGCTCAGCACATAGCTGGCGCGGGCAAACACGTCCTCGGGCAGCAGCTTGACGCCCTTGGGCAGCAGCGAATGCAGTTCGATAAAGCTTTTCACCGCCGTGAACAGGCCGTCGCGCAGCCCGCTTTCATGCGTGCCGCCGGCGCTGGTCGGGATCAGGTTGACGTAGCTCTCGCGCACCGGCTGGCCGTCTTCGGTGAAGGCGACGCACCAGCTGGCGCCCTCGCCTTCGGCGAAGGTTTCATGCGCGGCATCGGCAAAGCCTTCCTCTTCAAACATCGGGATCACCGGGTCGGCGGTGAGCGTCTGCATCAGGTAGTCGCGCAGGCCGCCCTTGAAGACCCAGGTCTGGACTTCCTTGGTTTTTTCATTCGTCAGCGTCACGGTCACGCCGGGCATCAGCACCGCCTTGCTGCGCAGCAGGTGCGTCAGCTCGGCCATCGGCAGCGCCGGTGATTCAAAATATTTGGCGTCCGGCCAGGCGCGCACCGTGGTGCCGGATTTGCGGTCGCCATTGCCGTTCTGGCGCAGCACCAGCGGCTCGATCACATCGCCGCCGGAAAAAACCAGGCTGGCGACCTTGCCTTCGCGGTAGGAAGTGACTTCAAGCCGGGTGGACAGCGCGTTGGTCACGCTGACGCCGACGCCGTGCAGGCCGCCCGAAAAACTGTAGGCGCCGCCCTTGCCCTTGTCGAACTTGCCGCCAGCATGCAGCCGGGTGAACACCAACTCGACCACCGGCGCTTTTTCTTCCGGGTGCAGGCCAAACGGAATGCCGCGCCCGTCGTCTTCAATCGTCACCGAGCCGTCGATGTGCAGCGTGACCTTGATCTTTTTGCCGTGCCCGGCGAGCGCCTCGTCGGCCGAGTTATCGAGCACTTCCTGGATGATGTGCAGCGGATTGTCGGTGCGGGTGTACATGCCCGGACGTTGCTTGACGGGCTCCAGGCCCTTCAAAACGCGGATCGAGCTTTCGGAATAAGCGGGGGAAGCAGTGATGTTTTTTTCAGCCATGGCAGTTCAAGTGTTGTTTGAATTGTAGTCCGGACCCGCCAACTACCTGTACAAACATACAGTTATCAAAGGCGGCGGGGGCCCGGCAAAAACCGCTGGCCGGCCAGGATGCGCGCAAGTGACTATCCTTGAACATTTTCCTTAAAGTCCGCCCATGGCCTCAAGCCCCCTTTCGTCGCCCCCAAAACTCTCCATGCTCCAGGTGCTGGCCTGCGGCGCGGCCATTGTCACGCTGTCGATGGGCATCCGGCACGGCTTTGGCCTGTGGCTGCAGCCCATCACGCAGGCGCAGGGCTGGACGCGTGAAACCTTCGCCTTTGCGATTGCAGTGCAAAACCTGTCGTGGGGCATCTTCGGGATTTTCGCCGGCATGGTGGCTGACCGCTTCGGGGCGTTCCGGGTGATTGCGGGCGGCGCCGTGCTGTATGCCCTGGGCCTGGTGGGCATGGCGCTGTCGCCGACCGGCCTGCTGTTCACGCTGACGGCGGGGGTGCTGATCGGGGCCGCGCAGGCAGGCACCACCTATGCGGTGATCTACGGCGTGATCGGGCGCAATATCTCGGCCGACAAGCGTTCGTGGGCGATGGGTGTGGCTGCGGCGGCCGGATCGTTCGGCCAGTTCCTGATGGTGCCGACCGAGGGCTTCCTGATCAGCAGCCTGGGCTGGCAGGCCGCCCTGCTGGTGCTCGGCGGCGCCGTGCTGCTGATCGTGCCGATGGCGCTGGGCCTGCGCGAAACCGGCTTTGCCGGCGCAACGCCTGCCAAGCGCGACCAGAGCATAGTCCAGGCGCTGCGCGAGGCGCTCAAATACCCGAGCTTCCAGATGCTGATGGCGGGCTACTTCGTTTGCGGCTTTCAGGTCGTGTTCATCGGCGTCCACATGCCCAGCTACCTCAAGGACAAAGGCCTGTCGCCGCAGGTGGCGGGCTATGCGCTGGCGCTGATCGGGCTGTTCAATGTCTTCGGCACCTACATTGCCGGCTCGCTGGGCCAGCGCATCGCCAAGCGCAAAATCCTGGCGACGATTTACTTTTCCCGCGCCGTCGTCATCGCCGTGTTTCTGGCCGCGCCGCTGAGCCCGGCCAGCGTCTATGTTTTCGCCAGCCTGATGGGGCTGCTGTGGCTCTCGACGATTCCGCCGACCAACGCGGTGGTGGCGCAGATTTTCGGCATCCAGCACATGTCGATGCTCAGCGGCTTCATTTTCTTCAGCCACCAGATCGGCTCCTTCATGGGCGTGTGGCTGGGCGGCGTGCTGTATGACCGCACCGGCAGCTACGACATCGTCTGGTACATCGCGATTGCGCTGGGCGTGTTCGCGGGACTGGTGAACCTGCCGGTCCGGGAAGCGCCAATCGAGCGCAGCAGCCCGGGCGGATTGCCGCAGGGAGCCTGAAGTGATGCTGAAACTTGTGCTGTGGAGCCTGGCCATCGCCGCATCGCTGGGCGTGTTTGCCCTGTACACCCGGCCTGGCTTCCTGCTCACACTTGCCAACCAGATGTGGAGTTGCTTTTAGCCGCCTCCTGACCTTGTTTGCAAGCTTTTTTGGCCTTATGCGCAATACAGGCATGCATTACCAGCTATTAAAATGATAGTAAAAACATCACCTCTTGGCGCCGCCGATAGCGCCACGGCGCCGCCTTCCGCCTG
This sequence comes from Polaromonas hydrogenivorans, assembly GCF_040105105.1. GTDB lineage: Bacteria > Pseudomonadota > Gammaproteobacteria > Burkholderiales > Burkholderiaceae_C > Polaromonas > Polaromonas hydrogenivorans. Next base: position 3,098,458 of record NZ_CP157675.1, read on the forward strand.
GGTACGGCGCTGGTCGCACCTCGTGGCGCCCGGCGGCGTGGTGCTCGACGTGGCCTGCGGACAGGGCCGCCACGCGCGCTGGTTTTATGAACTAAATCACCCTTTGGCGCTGGTGGACCGTGCGCAGGCAGCTATTGATTCCATAGCAATTCCAGCGCAGTCCTGCGAAGCCGTCGTGGCCGATATTGAAAATGGCCCGTGGCCCTTCGCGGGCCGGCAGTTCGATGCGGTGGTGGTTACCAACTACCTGTGGCGCCCGCTCATGCCGACCTTGCTGGGCAGCCTGGCGCCCGGCGGCGTCCTGATTTACGAAACCTTTACGCAGGGCAATGAAACCGTGGGCAAGCCTTCGCGGCCTGACTTTTTGCTGCGCACCGGAGAACTGCTGGAGCTGTGCAGCAAGCTTCGGATCGTTGCCTTTGAAGACGGTTTTCAGGAGGGGCCGCAGGGGCAGGCGCCGCGCTTTGTCCAGCGCATCGCCGCCGTCCGGGAGGCGGTCAATCCCGCCGGCTTGCGTGATTCGGCATCACCGAAGGCGTCCGGCCCGCGCAGGTATCCGCTGCTTTAAGCTCTGGGTAGAATGCACAATTGGCTTTTTGGGCCGATCGCCAAGTCCCTTGACGCCGCCCCACCACTCCAGCCATCACGTTACAAGCACGACATGAACCCCATTACTGGCAGCATTGTTGCACTGGCAACCCCTTTGCATGAAGACGGCAGCGTGGACTACGCCACCCTGCGCAAACTCGTTGACTGGCACATCACCGAGGGCACCGACTGCATCGGCGTGGTCGGCACCACCGGCGAGTCGCCGACGGTCAACGTCGAGGAGCATTGCGAAATCATCCGTGTCGCGGTCGAGCAGGCCGGCAAGCGGGTTCCCATCATGGCTGGCTGCGGCGCCAACTCGACGGCTGAAGCCATCGAACTCGCCAAATTTGCAAAACAGGTCGGCGCCGACTGCCAGCTGCAGGTCGTCCCCTATTACAACAAGCCGACGCAGCAGGGCCAGTACCTGCACTTCAGGGCCATTGCCGAAGCCGTGGGCGACCTGCCGACGGTGCTCTACAACGTACCCGGCCGCAGCGTGGCCGACATGGCGCATGCCACCGTGCTGCGCCTGGCCGAAGTGCCCGGGATCGTGGGCATCAAGGAAGCCACCGGCAACATCGAGCGCGCCCAGTGGCTGATCAAGGAAGTGCCCAAGGGCTTTGCGGTGTATTCAGGCGACGACCCGACCGCCGTGGCGCTCATGCTCTGCGGCGGCCAGGGCAATATCAGCGTGACGGCCAATGTCGCGCCGCGCCTGATGCACGAGCTGTGCATGGCGGCGGTGGCGGGCGATGTCAAGCGCGCGATGGAACTTCAATTCAGGCTGCTGCCACTGCACCGCAACCTGTTCATCGAAGCCAATCCGATTCCGGTCAAATGGGCCATGGCGCGGATGGGCCTGTGCGGCAATACGCTGCGCCTGCCCATGACACCGCTTGAAAGCAACAACGAAGCCGCCGTCGAAAACGCCTTGCGCGTCTGCGGCCTGATCTGATTTTTAAGGAATACATGTGAAGACATTGCCGAGATCAACCCAGCGCCCCGCCTTACTGAAAGCCCGAAGCGCTGCCGCCCTTTCCGCGCTGGTGGCCGCAAGCCTTCTGGCCGGCTGCTCCACGATCAAGGACACCATGGAAGGTGAACGGGTCGATTACAAATCAAGCAGCAGCGCCAAAGCGCCTTCGCTCGATGTTCCTCCGGACCTGACCCAGCTCAGCCGCGATACCCGCTATGTGGTTCCCGGCGCGGCCGTCAGCGCCAGCAGCTACCAAGTCGCCCAGCCGACCCAGACAGTAACGACTGCGTCCAATGCAGTGGGCGATGTGCGCATCGAGCGCGCCGGCAGCCAGCGCTGGCTGGTGGTGGGCAGGCCGGCCGACAAGCTCTGGACGCCGGTGCGTGACTTCTGGCTGGAAAGCGGCTTTTTGCTGACGCAAGACCAGGAAAACCTCGGGATCATGGAAACCGACTATGCCGAAAACCGCGCCAAACTGCCGCAGGATTTCATTCGCAACACCTTGGGCAAGGTATTGGACAGCCTTTACTCCACCGGCGAGCGCGACAAGTTCCGCACCCGGCTGGAACGCCGGCCCGATGGCGGCACCGAAATCTACATCAGCCATCGCGGCATGGAAGAAGTCGTGACCGGTGTCAAGGGCGGTGCAGCCTCCGGTGACGGCACCATCTGGCAACCCCGCGCACCCGATCCTGAACTCGAATCCGAATTCCTGCGCCGCCTGATGGTCAAGCTGGGCGTGACGCAGGAGCAGTCCAAGGCCTTGATTGCCGCCGGCGCGGCGCCGCAGCAGACATCCCGCGTGGCCTTGCTCAACAACCTGCCCGTGGTGCAGATGGACGAAGGCTTCGAGCGCGCCTGGCGCCGTGTCGGCCTGGCGCTGGACCGCACCGGCTTTACCGTGGAAGACCGCGACCGCAGCCAGGGCACCTACTTCGTGCGTTATGTCGAGCCTGTCGCCAACAAGAGCGAGCCCGGCTTTTTCAGCAAGCTGTTCAGCGGCGCCGCCTCAACGCCTGCGCCGCTGAAATACCGCATCACCCTCAAGAGCGAGGGCGAAAAGACCACGGTTTCGGTGTTGAATGCCCAGGGCACGCCCGAATCGTCCGCCAATGCCCAGCGCATTGTCCAGGTGATTGCCGACGACCTGAAGTAAGCGCAGTCAGGCCTGCAAACCGGCGAGCGGATTTTTTGCCGTGTTGAGATTCAAAAGCCTGGGCAGCGGCAGCGGGGGCAACTCAACACTGGTTGAAGCTTGCGGCCTGGTGCCCTTTCGCATACTGATTGACTGTGGGCTGGGCATCCGCCAGTTGGCACTGCGCCTGGCGCAAGCCGATCTGCGCTTTGAAGACATTCATGCGGTCTTCATTACCCATGAACATGGCGACCACGTCGGCTGCGCGCGGACGCTGGCGCTGCGCCACCGGATTCCGGTCTGGATGAGCCAGGGAACCCATTCGGCCATAGGCGCGCCTGATTTTGAAGGCTTGCTGCATACCGCGCGGGACGGAAAAGCGATTGACCTGGGCGGCCTGCAACTGATGCCGTTTACCGTTCCCCACGACGCGCGGGAACCGCTGCAGCTCAACTGCACCGATGGCTCGGCAAAACTGGGCATCCTGACCGACCTGGGCCATGCAACGCCGCATGTGATGGCGCATCTGCAGGCTTGCGACGCCTTGCTGCTGGAGTCCAACCACGACACCGAGCTGCTGAACCAATCGGTTTATCCAGCCTTTTTAAAGCGTCGCGTGGGGGGTGATTATGGACATTTGTCCAATGCCGCGGCCGCTGGCATTGCCTGCGCCGCAAACCACAGCGGCCTCAAGCATGTGGTCGCCGCTCACTTGAGCGCGCAAAACAACCGGCCTGATCTGGCGCAGGACGCGCTGTCCCATGCTTTGGGATGCAAGCGCAGCGATATCGTGGTGGCGGGTGCGGCCAGCGGCACACCGTGGCTGCAAATTTGAAAATCAGCAAGATTCAGCGCTTTGCCGAGCCATGAAAAAAGCCGCCCGGAGGCGGCTTTTCAGGAAGTCGGGAAGAATTACTTCGCGGCGGAAGCAGCGGCCGAAGCTGCGTCAGCAGCGCTGCCAGCAGCAGAAGCGGCATCGGTAGCGGCGCTCACGGCGGCGCTGGCGGAGTCAGCAGCAGCGGAAGCGGCGCCGGTGGCAGCAGCAGCGGCAGCGCTGGCGGATGGAGCTTCTGCAGGAACCACGACCACTGAAGGTGCAGGTGCAGCGGCTTCTTCTTTTTTACCGCAGGCAGCCAGGGCAAGAGCGGCAACAATGGCTGCCAGTACGAGGGACTTGTTCATTTTTTACGATCCTTGATGATATTTAAGAAAACAATTTTCGGAAATTGTCAAAACCCAAACCCAAACCCAAATTCAAGTTATGTCCTGACCTGGAGGAAAGGACTCAAACTCTTTCTACTCAGTCTTAAATTATATGCTGCCAGCACAAGCATGAAAACCCTTAGCCCCCTGAAATAAGAGTCAGGCACTGGGAAGGCAACCGGAAAACCACACTTACAGTCCCAGAACCGTCGCCGGAAAGGCCGCTGAACTGTTGAGCAGGAACTCGTTCAGGCGCTCTTTCAGGGCGATGCGGCGGGCAGCATCGGCACTGACCACGCCGGTACTGCGCTCCATGTCCAGCCGTTCAAACGTCCAGCCCGGACTCCACAAGGCGCTGGGCATGCTGCCCGCCGAAGCCGTCGCGCTCCTGCGGCATTCCACCACATGCGACCAGGTTCGCCGCCATGCCACGAAACGCGCATGCTGCCGGGGAACGGCGTCGTAATTTGCGGCCAGCATCGTGAGCTTGCGGCCGCTTCTGGCCCAGTCGTTCAGCGCCTGCGCCACCAGGCGCTCGCCCAGGGGCCAATCGGCAAAGTCTGGATCACACCAGATGATTTCACGCCATCCCTGCACTGCCGCTGCCGCCAATGCCTGACGGATCAGCCCGGCAAATTCGTTACGGCCGTTGAACCGGCCTTCCAGCAAAGTCGCAGCGCCTGATGGCCCGGAAGTCATGTCCGTCATATCCATCTCCTTTTCTCCTGATTGAATTGGAGCGCGGTACGCACGCGTCAGGGCCTGTTCACATCGCCCGACGCTTGCTGCCCGATTTGCTGCACCCAGCCGGCCTCGTGCCAGTCTCCCAGCAATGCAATGGCGCTTGCGCCCGCCTTGCGCAACTCGCTCGCCAGCAGGCATCGCTGGTTCGCCAGGCGGTGCATCAGGCTGGCGTCGGCGCCCTTGGCGCGGTAGCTTTCGCCGTTGATGAAGACATGGTCGCTGTCATACATCATGCGCGTACGCGCATCCAGCGCAATCCCGGTCTGTCCGGCTTTGGCGGCATCGCCATCCCAGCCTTGCTCAGGCTCGTCAAACCAGACACCAGGCTTGGGCTCGGTCATGTATTCACCCAGCGCGCAAGCCAGCGCCAGTGGATCCTTGAGCGCTTCGAGCACCGCCTGCCCGGCAAAATCGGCCAGTCCGGCCGGCATGGCGGCTGGCGTTTCGGTGGCAGGCTGGGTCGGATCGCGGTACATGGGCTGTGCACGGGCGGGCTTGCGGCCGGCTTCGGCGGCACAGGCCTCTTCTGCCGCATCCTCGCCCATTTCAGCCAGGCGGTGCAACAGTTCCGACGCCAGTTCGGTCCGGGCCGGCGAACGAAAACCAATGGAATACGTCATGCAGTCGGCCGGCTTCCCGTTTGCCCCGACACTGGCCTCGGCAATGCCGTCATGCGCATAACGCGGCGGCAGGTAGAGCATATCGCCCGCTTCGAGCACAAACTCCTCGTCGGCCTCGAAATTCTGCAAAATCTTCAGCGGCACGTCGGGCTGCAGAGTGAAGTCTTTTTGCAGGCCGATTTTCCAGCGCCGGCGGCCACTGGCCTGAAACAGGAACACGTCATAGCTGTCAAAGTGCGGACCCACGCCGCCGCCTGGCGTGGCAAACGAGATCATCAGGTCATCCAGCCGCGCATCGGGAACAAAACGAAATTGCTGCAGCAGCGCATGCCCGGCAGGCTCATGCAGGTCCACGCCCTGCACCAGCAGCGTCCAGCCCTCCTGGCCCAGCGGCGGCAGGCTTTTGGACGCGAACGGGCCTTTTTTCATGCTCCAGCCTTTGGTCTGCTGGACAATCAGGCGCGATTCGACCTGCTCGCGCGCCGCCAGCTTGAACAGCGCGGCACGGCTGAGAAAAGGCTCAAAGCCGGCAATCGCCTGGCGCACCAGGAGCGGCTTTTTTTGCCAGTGGCGGCGCATGAACTGGGCGGGGGTAAGACCGGCAAGGAGGGAGAGGGGCTGATTGACATCCATGGGACAATTGTCCGATGAAAATCACCCTGCAATGCGTCGTAGCCCTGACATGGACGCTGAAAGATACTTTGGGCGATGTGCTGGACGAACTGGATGAGCCGGTCGAGTTTTTGCTCGGCGGCAATGACCTCCTGGCCAGCATCGAAGAGGCCGTGCAAGGCCATGCTGCCGGCGACACCCTGGAACTGCACCTGGAGCCCGAAAATGCCTTCGGCGACTATGATGAAAACCTGGTGTTCCTGGAGCCTCGCAGCATTTTTCCGGCCGAACTTGAAGAAGGCATGACCTTTGACGGCGCGGCCATGCCACCGGGCGCCACCGCGCACATTCCGCCCGAGCATATTTACACCGTCACCGACATTTACCCCGAGCATGTGGTGCTGGACGGCAACCATCCGCTGGGCGGCATTGCCATCCGGCTGGCGCTCAAGGTTGAATCGGTGCGCGAAGCCACTGAACAGGAAGTGGGCCGGGGCTCGCTGGGCACCGGGTTTTTCAAGCTGCAGCCCCTGACACCGGGCCACGACACCCTGCACTGAACCCCACCTTTTTTCCACCCATAAAAAAGCGGCGCTGCAGAAAAACTGCAGCGCCGCTTTTGCGTGAGAGATGAGGGATCAATAACGGAACAGCTGGCCGTTTTGAACCCTGACGCGGTCACCGATACGCAAGTCACCGGTGGCCGGCACGTCATAGGCACGCGCGCCGCCATTGTCCAGCTGGACCGTAATGCGGTAGGCCTGGCTCACATTGGGATTGCGGTTCTTCTCGATGGCATTGCCGGCCACGGCGCCACCCACGGCGCCAGCCACCGTCGCAATATCGCGACCGGTGCCGCCGCCAATCTGGTGGCCGACCACCGCGCCAGCCACGCCGCCCAGAAGTGCACCCAAACCCGAACCCTGGGCCTGCTGCTGGGTCTGGAAGACTTCAATGTTGTTGACGCGCCCGTATTCAACATGGTTGCCCTGCTGCTGTTGGGCAGGGTACTGGGTTTGCGCCGGATATTGGTTCGGGTACTGGTTGGGAGCTTGACCCTGGACTGGATAGGGCGACATCTGCCCCTGGGAATTCATGGGTGGAGCGACGCAGGCGGTCAGACCCACCAGCACAAGCGCTGACGAAGTCACTGAAATGAAGCGGGAAATGGGGTGACGATGCATGGAATTCTCCTGAGATAAGGTTGATGACTCTCCGACACCCCTGTTTGCTTGTTTGTGATTCAGCAGATGTCGATGGAATTTCATGAAGTGATTAGAAGGGTAATCCGGAATGTTCTAGGTCAGGTCCAAAGCTTACGGGACGTGGGATGCCGCGACCAATCGGCGTAGGACAAGCCTGACGCCCGGCGGGCCGCCGGCCCCCAAGCCGCTTCAGCCTTTCCCGGTCGAGCCGTAACCGCCCTCGCCCCGTTCGGTGGCCACGAACTCGCTCACCACATTGAACCGCGCCTGCACCACCGGCACGATGACCAGCTGGGCGATGCGCTCCATCGGCGCTATGGTGAAAGGCACATCGCTGCGGTTCCAGGCGCTGACCATGAGCTGGCCCTGGTAGTCGCTGTCGATCAGCCCGACCAGGTTGCCCAGCACAATGCCGTGCTTGTGGCCCAGCCCCGAGCGCGGCAGGATCAGCGCGGCATAGCCGGGGTTGTGCAGGTAAACGGCCATGCCGGTGGGAATCAGCTGCCAGGCATTGGCGCCCAGCGTCAGCGGCGCGTCCAGGCAGGCGCGCAAGTCCAGGCCGGCACTGCCGGGCGTGGCGTAGCCGGGCAGATTGTCCTGAAGGCGCGGGTCGAGTATCTTGATGTCGATGTTCATGGTTTGTTTTTTGAATTGGTTTGTTGGAGTTTTCTGGCTTCTTCGGCAGCGCGCCTGGCCATCTCGCCCAGTTCCCTGAAGAAAGCGCCCGGCGACTTGCGCCGGACCGTGAGCATCACCCATGCGGCATACAGCGCCAGCACGGGAATGAATAAAAAGCCGGCGCCGGGTACAAACCGGGCCAGCGCCTGCGTGGCGATCCACAACACGACCACCCATTTGACATGCGTCAAAAAAGGGATTCGCGCCAAGGGTTCCAGGACAGCCTTGAGCGAAGGCCGGCCCGCAAGCGCGGCCAGCGGTGCATCGGCCGGCACGGCTTTTTTGGGATCAAAGAAGTTTTCCTGCGCGCCAGGCGCCGCCTTGCCGGCCGTCAGGCGTTCAACATAGCGCACAAAATCGCCGTCGGGCGGGGTGTTTGAAGGCTGCATCATGGGGTCGTGGCTTTCTGGTCCGTGGGCGTGCAAGCCGCCATCCTGCCGGCAATTTCCCGGACCAGCTTGCGCGCCAGCGACAGCTTGGACGCCCGGGGCAATTCCAGGCTGCCTTGGGCGTCAATCAGCAGCAGCGCATTGTGGTCCTGGCCGAAGGTATCGGGGCCGATGTTGCCAACCAGCAGCGGTACTTTCTTGCGCAGGCGCTTGGCCTGGGCGTTTTCCAGCAGGTCATGGCTTTCCGCGGCAAAGCCGACGCAAAAGAGCCTGCCTGTTTGCGCAGCCGGCAAGCCGGCGACGGTGGCCAGGATGTCGGTGTTTTCGGTGAATTGCAGTTGCGGCGTCTGACCAGAGCCGTCTTTCTTGATTTTTTGCGCCGAGGCGGCTGCCGGTCGCCAGTCGGCCACGGCCGCCGTTGCTATGAAAACAGTAGCTTCATGTGCATTCGCAGCAACCGCAGAGAGCATATTTGATGCTGATTTCACGTCAACGCGGGTGACGCCGCGCGGCGTGGCCAGGCTGACCGGCCCGGCGACCAGCGTGACCTCGGCCCCGGCTTCGCGCGCCGCGCGCGCAATCGCAAAACCCATTTTTCCGCTCGACAGGTTGGTGATGCCACGCACCGGATCAATCGCCTCGTAGGTCGGTCCGGCCGTGACCAGCACGCGCTGGCCCTCGAGCACCTTGGGCATGAAGAACGCGATGAGGTCTTCGAGCAGTTCGTCGGGCTCCAGCATGCGGCCGTCGCCGGTTTCGCCGCAGGCTTGAGAGCCCGCGCCCACGCCCAGCACGCATGCGCCGTCGGCCTGCAATTGCGCCAGGTTGCGCTGCGTCGCCGGGTGCGCGTACATCTCGCGGTTCATCGCCGGCGCCACCAAGAGCGGCACCCGGTCCAGCGGGCGCGCCAGGCACATCAGGCTCAGCAGCTCATCGGCCCGGCCCTGGACCAGCCGGGCGATGAAGTCGGCGCTGCAAGGCGCAATCACCATCGCGTCGGCTTCGCGTGACAGGAAGATGTGCGCCATGCTGTTCGGCTCGCGGCCGTCCCACTGGCTGGTGTAGACCGGCCGTCCGCTGAGCGCCTGCATCGTGACCGGCGTGATGAACTGGGTGGCGGCTTCGGTCATCACCACCTGCACCGTGGCGCCGGCCTTGATGAGTAGCCGGCACAACTCGGCCGACTTGTAGCAGGCAATGCCGCCCGACAGGCCGAGCACGATGTGTTTTCCCGCCAGGTCGAGGGCTTCGTCGCCAGGCTCGTTTGCTTGATTTGTCATGGCTGGCAATGTAGCAGCTAAACCATGCCGCTCACCAGCTTGCGACAGAGGCAGAACGCCGGTTTTGGAGACGCAAGCTGGCGTGGCAACCCATGGCCCGGTTTACTGAACTGGCCGGTCAGGGCCTGGCATCCAACCCCTATAATCTCCGTTTACCACCTCAGCGGACTTGTGGTTCGTACATGGCATGACCAAATTTGTCTTCGTCACCGGCGGTGTGGTGTCTTCCCTGGGCAAGGGAATCGCCTCAGCCTCCTTAGCCGCGATCCTCGAATCGCGAGGCCTCAAGGTCACCCTCATCAAGCTCGATCCCTACATCAATGTGGACCCGGGCACGATGTCGCCGCTCCAGCATGGTGAGGTTTTCGTGACCGAAGACGGCGCTGAAACCGACCTCGACCTGGGCCATTACGAGCGTTTCATCGAAACGCGGATGCGCAAGGCCAACAACTTCACCACCGGCCAGATTTACCAGAGCGTGCTGGACAAGGAGCGTCGTGGCGACTACCTCGGCAAGACCGTGCAAGTGATTCCGCACATCACCAACGAAATCCAGGACTTCATCAAGCGCGGCGCGCGCTACGACACGCCGGAAGCTGTCGATGTGGCGATTGTCGAAATCGGCGGTACGGTGGGCGACATCGAATCCCTGCCCTTCCTCGAAGCCGTGCGCCAGATGAGCCTGCGCATGGGGCCGAACAACACCGCCTTCGTGCACCTGAGCTACGTGCCCTGGATTGCCGCAGCCGGCGAGCTTAAAACCAAGCCGACCCAGCACACCGCCAAGCAACTGCGCGAAATCGGCATTCAGGCCGACGTGCTGCTGTGCCGCGCCGACCGGCGCATTCCCGATGAAGAGCGCGCCAAAATCTCGCTGTTTTCCAATGTGCCCGAATGGGGCGTGATTTCGATGTGGGACGTGGACACGATCTACAAGGTGCCGCGCATGCTGCACGAGCAGGGCCTGGACGGCCTGATCTGCGACAAGCTGCGCCTGAACACGCCGCCGGCCAACCTCAAACGCTGGGACGACCTGGTCTATGAGACCGAGCACCCACGCACCGAAGTCAACATTGCGATGGTCGGCAAGTACGTCGATTTGAGCGACAGCTACAAGTCGCTCAACGAAGCCCTGCGCCACGCCGGCATGAAAAACCATGCAAAGGTGCGCATCACCTACGTTGATTCCGAAACCCTGACGCCTGAGACAGTGTCGCGTCTGGCGGCATTCGACGGCATCCTGGTGCCGGGCGGCTTTGGCGTGCGCGGCGTCGAAGGCAAGATCTGCGCCGCCCGCTTCGCCCGCGAAAACAAGATTCCCTACCTCGGCATCTGCCTCGGCATGCAGGTGGCCACCATCGAGTTCGCGCGCCATGTCGCCGGCCTCAAGGACGCCAACAGCACCGAGTTCGACCCGCTGACGCCGCATCCGGTGATCGCCCTCATCACCGAGTGGAAAGACGCCGACGGCACCATCAAGACGCGGCATGCCAAGTCCGACCTGGGCGGCACCATGCGGCTGGGCGCGCAAAGCTCCGATGTCTCGCCGAACAGCCTGGCGCACAGCATCTACGGCGATGTGGTGACGGAACGCCACCGCCACCGCTATGAAGCCAATGTCAACTACCTCGACACGCTGCGCAAATCGGGCCTGGTCATTTCCGCGTTGACGCAGCGCGAGCACCTGACCGAGATTGTCGAGTTGCCGCAGGACGTTCATCCCTGGTTCATCGGCGTGCAGTTTCACCCTGAATTCAAATCGACTCCCTGGAACGGCCACCCGCTGTTCAATGCCTACATCGCCGCCACGCTGGAGCAGCGCAGCGCGATGAGCCTGGCGCAACAACCTGAAACCGCGAAACCCCTCAAAGTGGTGGCATCGACATGAAACTCTGCGGATTTGACATCGGGCTGGACCAGCCCTTCTTCCTGATCGCCGGCCCTTGCGTGGTGGAGTCCGAGCAGTTGCAGATGGACACGGCCGGAACGCTCAAGGAAATCACCGCGTCGCTGGGCATTCCCTTCATTTTCAAGTCCAGCTACGACAAGGCCAACCGCTCCAGCGGCACCAGCTTTCGCGGTCCGGGCATGGAAAAGGGGCTTGAAATCCTGGCCAAGGTCAAGCGCGAGCTGGGCCTGCCGATCCTGACCGACGTGCATTCAGAAGCCGAGATCGCCGCCGTCGCCGCCGTGGTCGATGTGCTGCAGACACCGGCATTCCTGTGCCGGCAGACCGACTTCATCCATGCTGTGGCGCAGTCGGGCCGGCCGGTCAATATCAAGAAAGGTCAGTTCCTGGCACCCGGCGACATGAAAAATGTCATCGACAAGGCTAGAGCCGCAGCGCGCGAAAAAGGCCTGGATGAAGACCGCTTCATGGCCTGCGAGCGCGGCGCCAGCTTTGGCTACAACAATTTAGTTTCCGACATGCGCAGCCTGGCCATCATGCGTGAGACGCGTGCGCCGGTGGTGTTCGACGCGACGCATTCGGTGCAGCTGCCCGGCGGCATGGGCACCAGCAGCGGCGGCCAGCGCGAGATGGTGCCGGTGCTGGCCCGCGCCGCCGTGGCCGTCGGCATTGCCGGATTGTTCATGGAAACCCATCCCGACCCGGCCAACGCGATGAGCGACGGCCCGAACGCCGTACCCCTCAAGCACATGAAAGCCCTGCTGGAAACCCTGCTGGAGCTGGACCGGGTGACCAAAAAGAACGGCTATCTGGAAAACAGCTTCTCGGCCTGAGCCCGTGCGCGTAGCGGTTACGTACCCCGAACAATCGGCAGCACACCGCCCGCGCAGCCCAAAGCCATGCAAAAATCTGCTGTTGAGGCCCTGGCCCCTAGCCACGTCCGATTTTTATTTACCAAGGAAGACAAAAAATGAGCGCTATTGTTGATATCGTGGGCCGCGAAATTCTGGACAGCCGTGGCAACCCCACCGTCGAATGCGACGTGCTGCTGGAATCCGGCGTCATGGGCCGGGCAGCCGTGCCTTCGGGCGCCTCCACCGGCTCGCGCGAGGCCATCGAGCTGCGCGACGGCGACAAGTCGCGCTACCTCGGCAAGGGCGTGCTCAAGGCAGTCGGCTATATCAACAACGAAATTTCCGAAGCCGTGCTCGGCCTGGACGCCAGCGAGCAGGCCTTCCTGGACCGCACGCTGATCGAACTCGACGGCACCGAGAACAAGTCGCGCCTGGGTGCCAACGCCATGTTGGCCGTTTCCATGGCCGTGGCCAGAGCCGCCGCTGAAGAAGCCGGCCTGCCGCTGTACCGCTACTTTGGCGGCATGGCTGCGGTGCAAATGCCCGTGCCGATGATGAACGTCATCAATGGCGGCGAGCACGCCAACAACAACCTCGACCTGCAAGAGCTGATGATCATCCCGCTGGGCGCACCGAGCTTTCGCGAAGCCCTGCGCTATGGCGCCGAGGTGTTCCACGCGCTGAAGAAAATCCTGCACGACAAGGGCATCAGTACCGCCGTGGGCGACGAAGGCGGCTTTGCGCCCAACGTGCCCAACCATGAAGCGGCCATCCAGATGATCCTGGAAGCCATCGACAAGGCCGGTTTTGTCGCTGGCGAGCAGATCGCACTGGGCCTCGATTGCGCCGCCTCCGAGTTCTACAAGGACGGCAAGTACGAGCTGTCCGGCGAAGGCCTGAGCCTGACGGCGCAGGAATGGACCGACATGCTGGCGACCTGGGTCGATAAATACCCCATCATCAGCATCGAAGACGGCATGGCCGAAGGCGACTGGGACGGCTGGAAAATCCTCACCGACCGCCTGGGCAAGAACGTCCAGATCGTCGGCGACGACCTGTTCGTCACCAACACCAAGATTTTGAAAGAAGGCATCGACAAGGGCATCGCCAATTCGATCCTGATCAAGATCAACCAGATCGGCACGCTGACCGAGACCTTTGCCGCGATTGAAATGGCCAAGCGCGCCGGCTACACCGCCGTGATCTCGCACCGCTCGGGCGAAACCGAGGACTCGACGATTGCCGACATCGCCGTCGGCACCAATGCCGGCCAGATCAAGACCGGCTCGCTGTCGCGCTCGGACCGCATGGCCAAGTACAACCAGCTGCTGCGCATCGAGGAAGACCTGGGCGAAGTCGCCAGCTACCCCGGCCGCTCGGCTTTCTACAACCTGCGCTAACGCATTCGCCAGCACGTGGGCAAGCGCTTACTGGTTCCTGTCGTCCTGCTGATGCTGCTGGGGCTGTTCCATGCCCAGCTCTGGAGGGGCCGGGGCAGCATTCCCGACGTGCATGAAATGCAGCAGCGGCTTGGCGAACAGCTTGCCAACAACAAGCTGCGCCAGGCTGCCAACGACCAGCTGGCCTCCGAAATCAAGGATTTGCAGGAAGGCCTGGAGATGGTCGAGGAAAAAGCCCGCAGCGAACTCGGCATGGTCAAGCCCAATGAAATGTTTGTGCAGTTCACTGATTAAGCCGCCTGCAAGGCCGGCAATGGTCGCGCTTGCAGCGTCGCACCTTCAGCCATGGCAGCGCTGAAAATCGCGCTGCTTGGCGCGTCCCGCACCCAGCTATCGGAACTTGCCGCAGCGCTGGATGAGGCGCTGAAAGCCTCGGGCTGGCAAGCGCTGCTTGTGATGGCTGCCGACGTGGCGACGCTGCCGGCTGACCTGGCCAGCTTTGGCCTGGTGCTGCTGGCGGGCCTGCAATTCCCCGCGCCTTCCCTGTTTTTGGACAGCCGCGCCTCAGCGCTGGAGCCTGCGCAGGAAGCGGCAGACCAGTCGATCCGCGCCGCGCTGGCGCATGGCGCGGTTGCCTACCGGGTGCTCTATGGCACCCCTGATGAACGGCTGGCCCATGCGCTGCATGCTGTTCAAAGCCTGCTGGCGCCGGCCCAAATCCGCCCGCGCCAGAAAGCCGGATCAGACGGTATCAAAAACCAGCCCTGGGTCTGGATGTGCGACAAATGCAGCGACCCGCAGTGCGAGCACAAGCTGTTGACGGCCCTGCTGGCGCAGCGCGACAGCACGGGTCGCAGGCCGGCGTTCAGTAGCCGCGCCAGTTACTGAACGGTTGACGTCGGCGGCTGCTGCTGGATATGCTGGGTGAAAAGCTGCGCCGCATCCACCGGATCAAATTCGTACTGCGCGCCGCAAAACTCGCAGGCCACATCGACCTTGCCGCGCTCGGCAATGATGCTTTCGATTTCCGTCGTGCCCAGGCCGCGCAGCATGCTGCCCACCCGCTCGCGCGAGCAGCTGCAGGCAAAGCTGGGCGTTAGCGGCTCAAAACGGGTGATAGGTTCTTCCCAGAACAGCCGGCGCAAGATCGTATCGACGTCGAGCGTCAGCAACTCTTCGCGCTTGAGCGTGCCGGCCAGCATGGCGATGCGCTGGTAGTCCTCATTGACGCCGATCTGGTCTTCATTGGCCTGGCGGTCCATCTGGCCTTCGAGGTTGCCCTGGCCCTTGACCGGCAGGCGCTGGATCAGCAGGCCGGCAGCCACGTTGCCATCGGCGGCCAGGATCAGGCGGGTGTCGAGCTGCTCGCTTTGCAGCATGTAATGCTCCAGCACCTCGCTCAGCTTCTCGATTTTTTCATGCCGGTCGCCAAACAGCGGCACCACGCCCTGGTAAGGCTGCTGGCCCGGGAACTTGTCCTTCGGGTCCAGCGTGATGGCGCAGCGGCCTTCGTTCTTCACGTTGACCAGCTGGCTCAGCGAACTGCCCTCGGGCACCTCGCCGGTCACGGTGGCGGTGGCGCGCAGGCTCAGGTCGGGCTGAACCTCGGCCACGGCCAGCTTGACCGGGCCATCGCCAAAAATCTGCAGGATCAGCGCGCCGTTGAACTTGATGTTGCTTTGCATCAGGGCACCGGCCGCCGTCATTTCGCCCAGCAACTGCATCACCTCGGCCGGATAGCCGCCGGCGCCCTGCCGGCGCTTGAGGATTTCCTGCCACGAGTCGGTCAGGCGCACGATCATGCCGCGCACTGGCAGGCCGTCAAAGATAAATTTATGGAGTTCAGACATGGCGAAAAAGGTAAGAAGTGGCAGGCTGGCTGTGCCCAAAAAAAGAAAACCCGGGCGATCAGCCCAGCTTCCTGAGCCCGGCTTTATAGCGGCGGGCATTGTCCATATAGTGCTGCGCGCTCATTTTTAAACCCTCGATCTGTGCGTCGGACAGCTGGCGCACCGCCTTGGCCGGGCTGCCGAGGATCATGCAGCCGTCGGGAAACTCCTTGCCCTCGGTCACCAGCGAGCCAGCGCCGACCAGGCAATTCTTGCCGATCTTCGCGCCATTGAGCACCACCGACTGGATGCCGATCAGCGAGCCGTCGCCAATCGTGCAGCCGTGCAGCATGACCTGGTGGCCGACGGTCACGTTGTCGCCGATCACCAGCGGCATGCCCTCGTCGGCGTGCAGCACGCTGTTGTCCTGGATGTTGGAGCCCTTGCCCACCGTGATGGTGTCGGTATCGCCCCGGGCCACCACGCCAAACCAGACGCTGCTGCCTTCGGCCAGCGTCACATTGCCGATGACCTGCGCGCTGTCGGCCACCCAGGCCGAGTCGTGAATGACAGGATGCAAATCGTCCAGCTGGTAAATGGCCATGGGGTTCCTTGATGACGGGTTGATGAAAACGGCTTTTGATTGTAAGGAAAGCAGCGGCGGCAAGCGCATCACCGACAATCCGGCCATGACCGCCACGCCCCCAGTCCTAGAGTTGCGCCAGCTCGCCCTGCAGGCGCTGATGGAGCCCGATTCACAACAAAAAGTGCTGCTTGCGCAATACCTGTATGCACAAGCAGCTACTATTTTCATAGCAGTTAATGAGACCCTTGTGGCGCCCGCCGGCCTGCCCGGCTGCCCGGCGCGGCCGGAGTTGCGCACGCACCTGGACATGCCCAAGCGCTCGCCCTTCACCGCCGAAGGCCTGGCCGCCCTGCTGCATGCGGTCACCCACATCGAGTTCAATGCCATCAACCTGGCGCTTGATGCGCTCTGGCGCTTTGGCGGCATGCCGCGCGCCTATTACCTCGACTGGCTCAAGGTGGCGGCTGAAGAGGCCCGGCACTTCAGCCTGCTGCGTGCCCAGTTGCAGGCCATGGGCTACGACTATGGCGACTTCGCTGCCCACACCGGCCTGTGGGACATGACCCGGAAAACCGAAGGCGACGTGCTGGCGCGCATGGCGCTCGTGCCGCGAACGCTGGAGGCGCGCGGACTGGACGCGACGCCGCCGATGCAGGCCAAGCTGCGCAAGGTCGGCACGCCGGATGCCCTGCGCGCAGTCAGCATCCTGGAGATCATCCTGCGCGACGAAATCGGCCATGTGGCGATTGGCAACCGCTGGTATCGGTATCTGTGCGCCGAGCGCGGCCTGGAGCCGCAAGCCACCTATGCCGTGCTGGCGCAGTCTTACGGCGCGCCGCGCCTCAAAGGCCCGCTGAATCTCGAGGCCAGGCGCCAGGCGGGTTTTGACGATGCCGAACTGGCCTTGCTGGACGCCAGCGCCTGAAGCGACCTGGAATTTCGCTGATTTAATAACCTGAAACTGTGGGAATGCATAGTGATCGCTTGTAGTCCAAACGGATCATTCGCTTTTTGCACAATGAAAGAGCATTCAGATACATTTAAAGCGCCAGCAAAAAATCCATTGACCTACTGGAAACAGGGAGACTCAAGATGATGATGAAGCAACTGATTCAAAAGGCAAAAGTCATGTTTTTTGAACCTGATGGAGTCAGCGGGACTGCAGAGCAGCGAGCTTTCACCGCTCTCGACGCGGATGACCTGGGCCAGCCGGTCACTGACCACAGGATGACCGCCGAGCAGCAACGCATCCAGCTCCTTGAAACCCAGAATCAGCAATTGCGTGCGGACATTGCCTTGCTGAAAAATTTTTCAATCGGTTTTGCCCATGAAATGCAAGAGTTGCTGGCAGATGTGTCGCAGCTTGGATTTTCCACGGGTGTCAGAACTTCCCAGGCCGTTGCACCTCAGGCTGAAATTCACTGACTCCTTTCGACAGGGCACAGGCTGTGCGTGCATTTTGTTGCGCAAAACAGGTGATGGCAGCTCGTCTTTAGGGGCGCTAGACTGCTCCAACACCGAAAGGAGTTGCGCATGTTCCAGTTCCTGGTTCCTGGTCACCCATCACACCTAGCCGGCCTGCCTCCAGAGATTGCCCTGCAGCTGCCGCAGGGCCAGCAGCTGGGTGCGGCGGACGCGCCGGTCCGGCTGTCGTTCTCCAGATGGTCGAGCATCGCCCGCCTCAAGGCCGGCCAGATCGGCGCCCTGGCCGAGGACTATGTCGAGGGCAAGCTGCAGCTCGAAGGCGCGATGCGCGATGTGATGCGCGCCATGCTCAAGCTGCTGCCCGGCAATCCGGTTGAAAGCGATACCGGCTGGTGGACTGACCTGCGGCAGCGGGCCAGGTCGCTCACAGCGCACACGCTGGTCAGGGACGCCGCGCAGATACAGTTTCATTACGATGTTTCCGATGCTTTCTATGCGCTGTGGCTGGACCCGCGCCGCGTCTATTCATGCGCCTATTACCGCGAAACCGGCATGACGCTGGCCCAGGCGCAGGAAGCCAAGCTCGACCACATCTGCCGCAAGCTGATGCTCCAGTCCGGCGAACGCTTCCTCGACATCGGCGCCGGCTGGGGCGCGCTGCTGCTGTGGGCCGCCGAGCATTACGGCGTCGATGCGACCGGCATCACGCTGTCAAAAAACCAGCATGCGCATGTGCAGCAACTGATAGACGCCAAAGGCCTGGGCCAGCGGGTACGCATCGAGTTGCGCGACTACCGCGACCTGCCCGAAGACCGGCCCTTTGACAAAATATCGTCCATTGGCATGTTCGAGCATGTCGGTCAGGTCAACATGGATGCCTACTTTGGCAAGGTCATGCGTTTGCTGGCCCCGGGCGGGCTGGCCCTGAACCATGGCATTACTGCTGGCGGTGTTGAAAACCGACAACTGGGCGCTGGCATGGGCGACTTCATCGGCAAATACATTTTTCCGGGCGGCGAGTTGCTGCACATCAGCGCCGTGCTGGGGCATATGGCACATTCCGGCCTGGAAATGGTCGATACCGAAAACCTGCGGCCGCATTATGGCCGCACGCTGTGGGACTGGTCCGATGCGCTGGAAGCGCGGCTGGACGAGGCGCGCGCCGTGCTGACAGCCGATGGCGGAGCCGAGCGCGCCGAAAAAATCCTGCGCGCCTACCGCCTCTACCTGGCCGGCAGCGCCATGAGCTTCGAGCAGGGCTGGATCGCGCTGCACCAGGTGCTGGCCACCCGGCCCGCCCCTGACCGGCAGGGCGAAGCCATCAAGGGCGCGCAGTCGGCCTACCCCTTCAACCGGGAATTCATGTACCGCTGAAAGATTCCGGCTTGCCGCTGGTCAGCCGCGCGGGTGATGCTCCGCATGAATCGACTTCAGGCGTTCGCGCGCCACATGGGTGTAGATGGTGGTGGTCGAAATGTCGGCATGCCCGAGCAGCATCTGCACCGCCCGCAAGTCGGCGCCGTGGTTCAGCAAGTGCGTGGCAAAGGCATGGCGCAGCGTGTGCGGCGACAGCGGCGAGTGGATGCCGGCCAGCAGCGCATATTTTTTGACCAGCATCCAGAACATCACCCGGCTCATGCCATGGCCGTGGCCGGTGACAAACAGGTCGTCGGTCTGCTGGCCGCCCAGGATGGCCGGCCGCGACTCGGCGATGTAGCGCACGACCCACTCGCGCGCCACCTGGCCGAAAGGCACCAGCCGCTCCGCGCTGCCCTTGCCCATGACGCGCAGCACGCCTTCGTTCAGGCCGACATGGAAGGTCTTGAGCCCGACCAACTCGCTCACGCGCAGGCCGCTGGCATACATCAGCTCCAGCATGGCGCGGTCGCGCAGGCCGAGCGGCGTGTCGTCATCCGGGGCGGCCAGCAAGGCATCGACCTGCGCCTCGGACATGACCTTGGGCACGCGCGGCGCCTGCTTGGCCGACTGGAGCTTGAGGGTCGGGTCGGCGGCGATCAGGTTTTCGCGCAGCGCCCAGCGAAAGTAGCGCTTGAACACCGTCAGGCAGCGGTTGGCCGAGGTCGCCTTGGTGGCCGCATGGCGGAATGAAAAATAGGCCTTCAGGTTGTCCTCGTCGGTGTCGTCGAGCTTGCGCTGTTGCTGCGCTTCGGCCCCCAGCCAGAACGCGTACAGCGACAGGTCGCGTCGGTAAGCGGCCAGCGTGTTTCTGGAAAGGCCGTCTTCGAGCCACAGGGCGTCGATGAACGCATCAATGCTGGACTGGCTTTGTGGGTGCATGGTGTGATGTGGGTGGCAGGACAATAAAAAAAGCGAAGGCCGGGCAGGCGTTCAATCCAGCCCGAGCGCTGAAGTATCGGCCACCTTCCTCTGTACGTCGAACCCGGCCCTGATCCGCGCCGCGAACTGCTTGGGCGCACAAGGGCTAACCCGGATGGATTGCGGTTATTCTTCGCCCGGTGATTTACGCGCAGCTTCTTCTTCCCGACTTTTCGCTCATCCTGTGCGGCTACCTGCTGTGCCGCCATACCGCGCTGGACCGCTCGGTCTGGGGCCAGGTGGAAAGCCTGGTTTACTACTTTTTATTCCCGGTGCTGCTGTTCCAGTCGATTGTCAAGAGTCCGCTCGACCTGGGAGCCACTTCCAGCCTGATTGGCGCCGGCCTCACACTGGGGCTGGCGAGCGTTGCGATGGCCTACAGCCTGCCCTATCTGCCGGGGCTGCGCCGGCATATTGACCTTCGCGAGCATGCCGCCAGTGCCCAGGTGGCTTTTCGCTTCAACTCCTTCATCGGCCTGGCGCTGGCCGAACGGCTGGCGGGCAGCCAGGGCCTGCAGCTGATCGCGGTGCTGATCGGCGTCTGCGTGCCGCTGTTCAACGTGGCGGCGGTGTGGCCCATGGCCCGGCATGCGCAGCGCGGCTTCCTGCGCGAACTGGTGCGCAACCCGCTGATTGTGGCCACCGCCTCGGGCCTGGCGGCGAACCTGCTGGGCTTCAGCCTGCCGGACTGGTCCGTGCCGACGCTGTCGCGCATCGGCGCGTCGTCCATCGTGCTGGGCCTGATGGCTGCGGGCGCCGGCATGCAGTTTGGCCACCTGTCGCAGGCCAAGACCCTGGCGGTGGCCGTGCTGTCGATACGGCATTTCCTGCTGCCCCTGATTGCGCTGAGCCTGACCCGGGCGTTTGGCCTGTCTGCCGTGCAAAGCACGGTGTTGATGGCTTTTTCGGCCCTGCCGACGGCATCGAGCGCCTACGTGCTGGCAGCGCGCATGGGCTACAACGGCGGCTACGTGGCCGGGCTGGTGACCCTGTCCACCCTGCTGGGCGTGGTGAGTTTGCCGTTTTCGCTGGGCCTCTTGCGTTGGTGACGGTTGATGGACAGCCAGCCTGTTTTGCTATTTAATTAATAGCCAACTATGCATATGTATCAAGCGCAAATGGCCATTTTTATGCTAAAAATCCGGCCTTGGCGGCTTCACTCGCCCAGCGCCCAGGCCACATGCTCGCGGACCACGTCACTCGGGTGGTCGGCCCGGCTCCGCAGGCTGGCCCGCAGCCCGGCCTCGTCCGCAACGCCTGCGCGCAGGGCATTGCCCATGGCGACGGCAATGTTGCGCAGCCAGCGCTCATGGCCAATGCGGCGTATCGGGCTGCCTTCGGTGAAGCGCAAAAACGCTTCTTCGGTCCAGCCGAACAGCGTCGCGAGTTGCTGGCCGCTCAAACCCTGGCGCTCGTCAAAATCGGGCAGGCTGCTGCGCTGGGCGAACTTGTTCCACGGGCAGGCCAGCTGGCAGTCGTCGCAGCCGTAGATCCGGTTGCCCATCAAGCGGCGCAGTTCCAGCGGAATCGGGCCGGCATGTTCAATCGTCAGGTAAGAAATGCAACGCCGTGCGTCGAGTTGGTACGGCGCAATGATGGCCTGCGTCGGGCAGATGTCGATGCATGCCCGGCAACTGCCGCAATGCGCCGTCACCGGCGCGCTGGGCGGCAGCGCAATGTCCACATAAATTTCACCCAGGAAAAACATCGAGCCCGCCTCGCGGTTGAGCACCAGCGTGTGCTTGCCGCGCCAGCCCTGGCCGCTGCGCGAAGCCAGTTCGGCCTCCAGCACCGGGGCCGAATCGGTGAAGGCGCGGTGGCCGAACGGCCCGACATGCTCGCCGATCCGGTCAGCGAGCTTTTGCAGCCGGGCGCGCATCACCTTGTGGTAGTCGCGCCCCCGGGCATAGACCGAGACGATGCCTTCGCCAGGCCGCTGCAGGCGGCTGAACTCCATCGCCTGCCATTCGCCCGGCTGGGTCGGCGTGGCAGCCGGCAAATAATCCATGCGCGCCGTGATGACGCTGACCGTGCCCGGAACCAATTCGGCAGGCCGCGCTCTTTTAAGGCCGTGCGCTTCCATGTAATGCATGCCGCCATGAAAGCCTGCCGCCAGCCACGCCGATAATCCGGTTTCGGCCGATGACAGGTCCACCCCCGCGATGCCGGTTTGCGAAAATCCAAGCTCGCGCGCCCAGGTTTGAATGTGAGAGATGAATTGATGACTGTTCCACTGATTGCAGGTCGGCATCCGCTGATTGTAAAAAACATGGCCTGGCTAGACGAGGCCGCCACCGAATCGTTTGCGCGGGCGCTGGCCCGGCGGCCGGCCATCGGCCGCGCGCTGATCGAGCTGCAAGGCGACCTGGGCGCCGGCAAGACCACCTTCGTGCGCCACCTTCTGAAGGGCCTGGGTGTGCAGGGGCGTATCAAAAGCCCCACATATGCGGTTGTCGAAGCTTACACATTGCCTGCAACGGGTCTTGACTCGGGCCACAATCTGGAATTGCTGATCTGGCATTTTGATTTTTACCGTTTCAACGATCCGCGCGAGTGGGAGGAAGCCGGGTTTCGCGATATTTTCGCCAGCCCCGGGCTCAAGCTGGTCGAGTGGCCGGAAAAAGCAGGTGATCATTTACCCCAGCCCGACCTGGTGATGGCGATTGAGATGCTGCCTGATGAGTCCCGTTCCATCACCCTGACGGCCTATACCCCCACGGGGGCGGAGTTGCTCGAATGAAAAACAACAAGTCTCCCGAGGGTTTGAGTCGCCGCCATGCCTTGCAAATGGGCAGCATCGTGCTGCTGCTCGGCACCCAGCACATCGCGCGGGGCGCGACCATCGTCGCGGTGCGCGTCTGGCCGTCCAAGGACTACACGCGCCTGACCATCGAGTCCGACACCGAGATCAAGGCGCGCCAGTTCTTCATTCCCGAGCCGCCGCGACTGGCGGTCGATATCGAGGGAATCGATTTGATCCCGGCCCTGCGCGAACTGGTGGCCAAGGTCAAGTCCGATGACCCGAACATCTCGGGCATTCGCGTCGGGCAAAACGCGCCCGGCGTGGTGCGGCTGGTGATGGACCTGAAAAAACCCATGCTGCCGCAGGTCTTCAGCCTGGCGCCGGTGGCCGCCTACCAGCACCGACTGGTGTTCGACCTGTACCCGGCGCAGCCGCTGGACCCGCTGGAAGCGCTGATTGCCGAACGGCTGGCCGACAACACCGCCAAGCCTGCCGCTGCCGCTCCAGCGCCGGCAGCGCCCACGGCACCGCCACCCGCCATGGCCGCCACGGCGCCGCCGCCGAATCCCGCTGCCGGCACGGGCAGCAATGACCCGCTGGGCAACCTGATGGCGCAGCAATCGGGCAAGGCCGCTGCCACGCCTTCGCCTTCCGTGCCTTTGGCTGCCGTGCCGCCTGCAAGCATCGCCGCCAACGCCAGCCGGCCGGTCATTCCCCGGCCGCCGGTGGTTGCATCGGTGGAAAAAGAGCGTCCTCCGGTCAACCTGCCGCCACCCAGGCCCCAGGCCGAACCCCCGAGCTTTTCAGGCAGCGACTCGGCGCCTGACTTTGGAAACAAGACCGACCGACTGGTCATCGTCGCCCTCGACCCGGGCCATGGCGGCGAAGACCCCGGCGCCATCGGCCCCGGCGGCACGCGTGAAAAAGACGTGGTGCTGCAGATTGCGCACCGCCTGCGCGACCGCATCAACCAGCAGCCCAACATGCGCGCCTACCTCACGCGCGACGCCGATTTTTTCGTTCCGCTGCATGTGCGGGTGCAAAAGGCGCGCAGCGTGAAGGCCGATTTGTTCATCAGCCTGCATGCCGACGCTTTCTTTACCGAGACACCGCAGGGCGCCAGCGTCTTCGCGCTGAGCGAAAAAGGCGCGTCCAGCAGCGCGGCGCGCTGGATTGCCGACAAGGAAAATTCAGCCGACCTGGTGGGCGGCATCAATGTCAAGGCCAAGGATGCGCAGGTGCAGCGCGCGATGTTCGACATGAGCACCACGGCGCAGATCAATGACAGCATGAAGCTGGGCAGCGCCATGCTGGGCGAGATCGGCAACGTCGGCAAGCTGCACAAGCCCCGGGTCGAGCAGGCCAGCTTCGCGGTCCTGAAGGCGCCCGACATTCCGAGCGTGCTGGTCGAAACCGCCTTCATCAGCAACCCGATGGAAGAAGCGCGGCTGCGCAGCGACGGCTACCAGATCCAGCTGGCCGATGCGCTGATGCGCGGCATCTCGCGCTACTTCGCCAAAAATCCCCCACTGGCGCGCAACCGCGCCCTGTAGGCCGGGTTGGCTGCCACGGTTGCATCCGCAACAATACGACACAGGTCGGCGATGTACTCCTACAGTCCGGCTTTCCTCAACTCATTAGACTGGGATGACAGGCTGCGCCGGGACTTCAAGACTTGATGGGTTCTGACGAATCAGTCTGGATCTACAGAAAAGGTGAATTTATGAACACGAAAATCCTGATGTCAGTCGCCGCCGCTTCGCTGATTGCCCTGACCGGCTGCGGCACCAGCCCGACCAATGCGCAAATCGGCACGGCAACCGGCGCTGTAGTGGGCGGCGTTGTCGGCAATGCCGTATTTGACAACACGCTGGGCACAGTGGGTGGCGCGGCCGCCGGTGCCTTGATCGGCAACGAAGTCGGCAAAAAACGCTAAGCATTCAATCGTTTCCCCCGTCCAGGCGGGGCAGGCGGGCAACCCGTCCGGCTGATACGCAAAAAAAAGACGACTCGCTGAAATTCAGGAGTCGTCTTTTTTTGCCTTTCAACATCAAGGCCAGAAGCGCAAAGCCGGCCTGACGGCAGGCGCAGGCTTATCCGGCTGGAGTGCCGTTGCGGTCTGGCGAACGGTACATCGCGTCAATCTCATCGGCATAGCGGGCCATCAGGTTGTTGCGCTTGAGCTTGAGCGTCGGCGTCATGAAGGTGTTTTCAATCGTCCAGGGCTCCAGCGTCAGGAAAATGGCGCGCGGCGCAGCATAGCGGGCAAAGTCGCGGGTCTGGATGGCAATGCGCGCCAAGGCGGCTTTGCGAACCGCCGGCTGACTCAAGCTGGCGGCAGCGATAGGGTCCAACCCCAGGGACGCGGCCAGGCGCTGCCATTCGGCCTTGTTGACCACCGCCACGCAGCCAATAAAAGGCCGGTTCTCTCCAACCACCATCACCTGCGCGAACAGCGGATCGACCGCAATCGCCAGTTCCAGATCGCCGGGCGGCACCTTTTCGCCGGTCGAGGTGACGATGATTTCCTTGATGCGGCCCATGATGCGGATGCGGCCGTCCTGAATATCGGCCTGGTCGCCGGTGGACAGCCAGCCGTCCGGCGTCAACACGCGCGCCGTGTCCTCGGCGCGCTTCCAGTAGCCTTTCATCACCGACGGGCCGCGCACCTGCAGCTCGCGGTTGTCGCCGATACGCACCTCGATGCGGGGCAGCGCGCGGCCCACGGTGGCCGGGTCGTTGTCATCGACGCCGTTGGCCGCCACCACCGGCGAGGTCTCGGTCATGCCGTAACCCTGCAGCAGCGGCACGCCCAACCCCAGAAAGCAGCGCGCCACCGCATGCGACAGCGGTGCGCCGCCGCTGACGGCCACGCGCACCCGCCCACCAAACTGCGCCCGCAGCTTGCGCGCCACCAGACGGTCCAGAAGCGGCCACAGCAGCGGGTCCAGCATCGCCCAGGCGCTGTCTTCGCCGGCGGCCAGCGGCAAGCCCTGCGCCTTGCAAAAGCGCCGCCAGCCCACGGCCTGTGCGGCATTGAACAGACGCGTCCTGAAGGCCGAGCCGGCCAGCGACTCGTGCAGCTTGGCAAACACCCGCTCGTAGATGCGCGGCACCGACACCAGCACCGTCGGGCACACGCTCTTGAGGTCTTCGGCCAGCAGCGCCACAGAGCGCGCATAGGCCACGCAGCTGCCGACCGCCAGCGGCAGGTAGTAGCCGGCCGTGCGCTCAAAGGTGTGCGACAGCGGCAGGAAGGACAAAAACACGTCGCCCGCCGTCGGCACCACGCGCTCCAGGATGGCCAGCACGTTGGACACCACGTTGCGGTGCGTCAGCATCACGCCCTTGGGCTTGCCGGTGGTGCCCGAGGTATAGACGATGGCCGCCAGCTCGTCTTCAGCCGGCGGCTGCGCGCCAGCCGGCATGCCCTGCCCCGCCGCCAGCCAGCCGGCCAGCGAGCGCACCGGCACAGCTTCGCTTTCAGAATCGGCAGGCAAGGCCTCTGGGGCGGTCACCACCACCTGCCTGAGCGCCGGCAGCGCAAGGCCGACGCCTTCGATGGCGCGCCACTGCGCGAGGGACGACACCATCACCATGGAGGCTTCGCAGTCCGACAGGATGTAGGCAATGCTGCCGGGGTTGTCGATGGCATGCAGCGGCACCGGCACCAGGCCCCGCGACAGCGCCGCCTGGTCGATGCACACGGCATCGAGGCCGTTGGGCAGCAGGATGGCAATGCGCGCCTGCCGGGGCAGCTGCATGACGGCCAGGGCCTGGCTCCATTGCGCGATGCGCCCGCCGGCCTCGGCCCAGCGGGTAGCCTTCCACTGGCCGGTGGCCACATCAAATTCGCGGTAGGCCTCGCCCTGCGGACTCTGCGCCACGCGAAAGGCCAGCAACTCGGGCAGGGTGCGAAGCGCGGAAAGCTTGCTCGAAACCATGGTCATCCAGAACGTCGCGCAGGCGTCAAGGCTGGACCGGCGCGCCGCCAGCCTGCCGCCGCGCCCGCCAAGCGCCAACGATCACGAACAGGCCGGGAATCAGGATCATCGCCCAGATGATCTTGTCCAGGTTCGCCTTGACAAAAGGCACGTTGCCGAACGCATAGCCAACGGTGACAATGCCGCCCACCCACAAGGCGGCGCCGACGAGGTTGAACAGCGAGAACTTGCCACGGCTCATGTGCGAGATGCCGGCCACGAACGGCGCAAAGGTGCGCAAAAACGGCATGAAGCGCGCCGCGATGATGGTCACGCCGCCATAGCGCTCGTAAAACGCATGCGCCTGGTTGAAGGCTTTTTTGTTGAAGAAGCGGGAATCTTCCCACTGGAACACCTTGGGTCCGATAGAACGGCCAATCGAGTAGTTGCACTGGTCGCCCAGCACCGCCGCCGCGAACAGGATGCCCACGGCCAGCGGATAGCTCATCAGGCCGACGCCGCACATCGCACCGACGACGAACAGCAGCGAGTCACCGGGCAGAAAGGGCATGACGACCACGCCGGTCTCGACAAAAATAATCACGAAGAGCAGCGCGTAAACCCACAGGCCATAACTGGCCACGAAGGTTTCGAGGTGTTTGTCAACATGCAGGATGAAATCAATGAGAAAGGCAGCTAGTTCCATGGACGGGATTTTGACAGGTTGGCAAGCGCTTTTCCCCGATGCCCATGCTTGCCGGCGCGTTTTCCGCGCCGAACCGCCTGAGCCCCTGTAACGGCGGCCGGGCAAGCCGATGCTGCGCCTAGAATCGGCGCTTCATGACGCCCCAAGACCCGGCCGCGCGCCGCCCCATCCGTGACCTTCCCGATGAACTGATCAGCCAGATCGCGGCTGGCGAGGTGGTGGAGCGCCCGGCTTCGGTGGTGCGCGAGCTGCTAGACAACGCGCTCGACGCCGGGGCAACGCAGGTCACGGTGCGCCTGTCGGCTGGCGGCGTACGGCTGATTCTGGTTGAAGACGACGGCCTGGGCATTCCGCGCGAGGATCTGCCGGTGGCCTTGCGCCGCCACGCCACCAGCAAGATCGCATCGCTGCAGGATCTGGAAGCCGTCGGCACCATGGGTTTTCGGGGCGAGGCGCTGGCCGCCATCAACTCGATTGCCGACATGAGCCTGCTGTCCCGGACGCTGGACACCGACCATGCCTGGCAGCTAGATGGCCGCACCGGCGAGATCAAGCCGGCGTCCCGCGCGCGCGGCACCAGCGTCGAGGTGCGCGAGCTGTTTTACGCCACGCCGGCCCGGCGCAAATTCCTGAAGACCGACGCCACCGAACTGGCGCACTGCATCGACGCCGTGCGCCGCCATGCGCTGGTGCGGCCCGACGTGGGCTTTGCCATCTGGCACGAAGGCAAGCTGGTCGAGCAGTGGCGCGCCTGCAGCGGCGCATTGGCCAGCGCGCACAGCCTGCCGCACCACGACCAGCGCCTGGCCGACGTGCTGGGCGCGGAGTTCGTCGAACAGTCGATTGCCGTGCATTACGAAAGCAGCGCCCGCCGCGCCGATGGCCGGCCCGCCGTGCGCGTCTGGGGCCGGGCCGGCATTCCCGATGCCGCCCGCGCGCGCGCCGACCAGCAGTTTGCCTACGTCAACGGCCGCTACGTGCGCGACAAGGTGCTCACACACGCCGCCCGCAGCGCCTACGAAGACGTGCTGCACGGCCAGCGCCAGCCGGTGTATGCGCTGTATGTGGAGATCGACCCGGCGCGGATTGATGTGAACGTGCATCCGACCAAGATCGAGGTGCGCTTTCGCGACAGCCGCGAGGTGCATCAGGCGGTGCGTCACGCGACCGAGGATGCGCTGGCCGCGCCGCGCGCAGGCGCAGCCCTTGCCGACAAACCGGCGGCCGAAAGCGCCGTGCAGCCGGCCGTTGGCGGTATTTTTGAATCAAACAAGGCGTTTGCGCAACAGGGATGGGCGCAACCAGCTATCAATTTCAGAGCAAACCAGGGCAGCCGCGTCTCGGACTTCGAAGCCCTGTGGCCGGCGCCGCCGGGAACAAGCCGTCCGACAGCACCCATCAGCCCGATGCCGGGCGCGCCCCCTGCCCCCACGGAAAACCCGCAGGCCAGCGCGTCGCCTGAAGCCAGCCTGCCCCAGGGCGACTGGCCGCTGGGCCGCGCCCTCGCCCAGCTGCAGGGCGTCTATATCCTGGCCGAAAACGCCCAGGGCCTGATCATCGTGGACATGCATGCGGCCCACGAGCGCATCGTCTATGAGCGGCTGAAAAGCCAGTTCGATGCCTCGCGCATCGCCAGCCAGCCCCTGTTGATCCCGGCGACGTTTGCCGCCACGGCGCAGGAAGTGGCCACGGCTGAAGCCTCAACCGACACGCTGGCCCTGCTGGGGCTGGAGATCACGCCTTTTTCGCCCAGGACGCTGGCGGTGCGCGCCGTACCGACCAGCCTGGCTGCGGGCGACGCGGTCGAACTGGCACGCAGCGTGCTGGCCGAACTGGCGCAGATGGATGCCAGCACCGTGGTCCAGCGGGCGCAGAACGAGCTGCTCGGCACCATGGCCTGCCACGGCGCGGTGCGCGCCAACCGGCGCTTGAGCGTCGATGAAATGAACGCCCTGCTGCGCCAGATGGAGGAGACCGAACGCTCCGACCAGTGCAACCACGGCCGGCCGACCTGGCGCCAGCTCAGCCTGAAGGAACTCGACAGCCTGTTTTTGCGCGGGCGCTAGCGCCATGGGCCATCACTAGGGAAATGCCGGATGGCGAACTATTTGCGGTGAAACTGATCAGGACATTTCATGAAACACTGGCCCATCCTTTCCACCCTGCTGTTGACATTCGCCATTCTGGCCGGCTGCGCCACGCTGGATGAACAGCAGCGCGGCTGGATCTTCCAGCCCAGCGACCGCAGCTGGGGCGGCAGCGCCGAGCTGGCGCGGGACATGCAGAATGTCTGGATCGGCTTCGACTCGACAACCACCGGCCGCCCGGTGAAACTGCACGGGCTGTGGCTGCCGGCCGACAAACAGCAAACCGGCTGGAACGGCGCCAAGGCCCCGCTGCTGCTGTACCTGCACGGCGCGCGCTGGAATGTCGAGGGTTCGGCGCCGCGCATCCGCCGCATGCAGGAACTCGGGTTTTCGGTGCTGGCCGTCGATTACCGGGGCTTTGGCAAAAGCTCGCCCGATTTGCCGTCTGAAAACATGGCCTACGAAGACGCGCAGGCCGCCTGGAACTGGCTGGGCGCGCACTATCCGGGCCAGCCGCGCTACATCTTCGGCCATTCGCTGGGCGGCGCGGTCGCCATCGAACTGGCCTCGCGCGTCCATGACGAGGCGGGCACGATTGTCGAGGGCACGTTCACCTCGATTGCCGATGTGGTCAGCACCATGAAATGGGGCTGGCTGCCGCTGAGCGCCCTGATTACCCAGCCTTTCGAGTCGGTGCAAAAAGTGGCCCACCTGGGCTCGCCGCTGCTGGTCGTGCATGGCACGAAAGACACCATGATCCTGCCCTCGCTGGGCCGCAAGCTGTATGAAGCGGCGCAGCAACCCAAGGCCTTCGTGCTGGTCGAGGGCGGCTCGCACTTCAACACCAACACGCTCGGGCAGGCGCAATACCGCGTGGCGCTGGCCGACCTGTTCGGCGCCCGTGCGGCGGGCACGCTGGTCACCCAGCGGTAGGCCTTGGGTCCGGGGCCGGCGCGCCTTTCTGGTAGCCTCGGGCGCATGTCCGTTTCCTTTGTACCGGCGCACAGCGCATCCCCCCCGAACATCCCTTATATTGCCCTGGCCGGCCCCACCGCGTCGGGCAAAACCGCTGCCGCGCTGGCGATTGCCCGGCACTACGCCGACAGCTGCCCGGTCGAGATCATCAGCGTCGATTCAGCCCTGGTCTATCGCGGCATGGACATCGGCACGGCCAAGCCCAGCGCTGAAGAGCTGGCCGCCGTGCCGCATCACCTGATCGACATCCGCGACCCGCTGCATGCCTACAGCGCGGCCGAGTTCGTGCTGGACGCGCAGCGCCTGATCGCGGAGATCAGCGCGCGCGGCAGGCTGCCGCTGCTGGTCGGTGGCACCATGCTGTACTTCAAGGCGCTGTTCGACGGCCTGGATGAGATGCCTGCCGCCGATGCGGCGGTGCGCGCCGTGCTGGCTGTTCAAGCCGCTGAAAAAGGCTGGCCGGCGCTGCATGCCGAGCTGGCGCAGGTGGACCCGGTCACGGCCACGCGGCTGGCGCCCAACGATTCGCAGCGCATTTCGCGGGCGCTCGAAGTGTTTCGCGTGTCGGGCCAGCCGCTGTCATTCTTCCAGCAGCGAAACGCTAGCAAAAACATAGCTGACAACGCAGGCGGAGCAAGCGCAGCAACCCTTATCTCCCTTGAACCGACGGATCGCGCCTGGCTGCACGGCCGCATCGCCCAGCGTTTTGATGCCATGCTGGCGGCGGGTTTTGTCGATGAAGTCAGGGCCTTGCGCGCGCGCGGCGACCTGACGCCCGATTTGCCGGCCATGCGCTGCGTCGGCTACCGCCAGGCCTGGGAAGCCCTGGACGGCACCAGCCCCATGAGCGAGTTGCGCGACAAGGGCGTTTTTGCCACGCGCCAGCTCGCCAAGCGGCAGATCACCTGGCTGCGCTCCATGCCGCAGCGGCGCGTGGTGGCCTGCGACGACCCGACGGCGCTTGAGCAGGTGCTTGACCTGGTGAAAGCCCGGACCAAAGCGTTCCAATGAGCGTGAGAATCAGCCAGCTCGGCAAGCGCTACGGCGACACCGCCGTCTTTAGCCAGGTCAGCCTTAGCGTGGCGCCCGGCGAATTCGTCGCCATCGTCGGCGAGTCGGGCGTCGGCAAATCGACGCTGCTCAACTGCATGGCCGGGCTCGACAGCTGGGACGAAGGCACGGTCACGCTCAATGGCGCCGACTTGGGGCGAATGAGCGACGATGAGCGCGCGCTGCTGCGCCGCCGCCATGTCGGCTTTGTGTTCCAGGCCTTTCATGTGCTGCCGCACCTGGACGTGGCGCAAAACGTCGCGCTACCGTTGCTGCTGCTGGGCCAGCCCGACGACGCGCGCGTGCAAGCCTTGCTGGAGGCCGTGGGCCTGGGCGGACTCGGCGCGCGCCTGCCGCAGCAGTTGAGCGGCGGGCAGCTGCAGCGCGTGGCGATTGCGCGGGCGCTGGTGCACCGGCCCGGCCTGCTGCTGGCCGACGAGCCGACCGGCAACCTCGACCCGGCCACGGCGGCCAAGGTGATGGATGCGCTGATCGCCCAGACCCGCGAGCACGGCGCGGCGATGGTGCTGGTGACACATTCAGTCGCCGCCGCAGCGCGCGCCGACCGGGTGCTGCACCTGAGCAGCACCGGCATTTCTGACTGAGGCCGAGAAAAATCAGCCGCATGCGCGCCCTGCTCCAGACCTTTTCCTGGCAAGAACTTCGCCACCATCCGTGGCGCAATGCCGCCGCCGTCGTGGCGGTGATGCTGGGCGTGGCGCTGGCATTCTCGGTGCACCTGATCAATGCCTCGGCGCTCAGCGAGTTTTCGCAGGCGGTGCGCGCCGTCAACGGCCAGCCCGACCTCGAACTGCGGGCGGTGCAAGGCAGTTTTGACGAAGCCCTGTACGCGCGCGTGGCCAACAGCGGCCAGGTGGCCATGGCCAGTCCGGTGCTGGAAATCTCGACCTATGCGCTCGACGACCAGGGCGACAAGGGCAAGCGCCAGCCGCTGCGCATCATCGGCGTCGATGCGCTGGCCGTGGCGTCGGTGGCGCCGGGCTTGATGCCGGTGCCCTTCAAGGGCGCGGAGCGGATGGCGCTGTTCCTGCCGGGCACGGTGTTCCTCAACCCGGCGGCGCGCCAGGTCTTCGCCACCGGCCGCCTGCAGCTGCAGGACGGCTTGCAACTGCGCAGCGTCACGGTCGCGGGCAGCGTGAACGCCGGCGGCGGGCCGCTGGCGGTGATGGACATCGGCGCGGCGCAGGATATGTTCGGCCGCGCGGGCCAGCTCTCGCGCATCGACGTGCGCCTGAAGGCCGGCGTGGACACGCGCAGTTTTATCGAATCCCTGCAATTGCCGCCCGGCATCACCGCCACCGCGCCGGGCGACGCCGCCGAGCGCGTCAGCAACCTGTCGCGCGCCTACCGCGTCAACCTCACGGTGCTGGCGCTGGTGGCGCTGTTCACCGGCGCGTTTCTGGTGTTCTCGGTGCTGTCGCTGAGCGTGGCCAAGCGGGCGCAGCAGTTTGCGCTGCTCGGAGTGCTGGGGCTGACCGGACGCGAGCGCCTGCAGTTGGTGCTGATCGAATCGCTGGCGCTGGGGATTGTCGGCAGTCTGGCCGGCATTGCGCTGGGCACGGCACTGGCGACGCTGGCGCTGCGGCTGCTGGGCGGGGATTTGGGCGGCGGCTATTTTTCCGGCGTCGCGCCGACGCTGCAATGGAGCAGCGCAGCAGCGCTGACTTACGGCGCGCTCGGCGTCGCGGCAGCCGGCGTGGGCGGCTGGTGGCCGGCGCGAGCGGCGCAAAAACTGCCGCCCGCGCAAACCCTCAAGGGGCTGGGCTTGGCGCCCGGCGCCGGTTCTGGCCGCTGGCTGAGCCTGTTATTGATCGCCGCTGGCGTTGTGCTCGCGATGCTGCCGCCGCTCTTCGGCATTCCGCTGGCAGCCTACTTTTCGGTCGCGCTGCTGCTGGTCGGCGGCATCACCGCGCTGCCGTGGCTGATCACGCTGCTCTACGACCGGCTCAGCCCGTGGGTAGCGCATCGCCTGTTGCCGATGCTGGCGGTCGAGCGGGCGCGCCGGGTGCGTGAAAGCGCGGCCGTGGCTGTCAGCGGCGTGGTCGCCTCGCTCAGCCTGGCGGTGGCGCTGACGGTGATGGTGGCGAGCTTTCGCGACTCGGTCACGCACTGGCTCGATGTGGTGCTGCCCGCCGACCTGTATGTGCGCTCCACGCTGAGCAGCGCGGCCAGCGACACGGCTTACTTTTCGCCCGAGTTCGTGCAGGCGCTAGCCCGCCTGCCCGGCGTGGCGCGGGTCGGCACGCTGCGCTCGATGCCTTTGCTGCTGGATGCCGGCAAGCCCGCCGTCACCTTGATTTCGCGGCCCATCGACGACCCGGCCACTGCCCTGCCGCTGGTCGGCGAGGCGCTCTTGGTGCCAGCCGGGCAGATCGGCATCTACGTGAGCGAGGCGATGGTGGACCTGTACGGCGCCCGGCCCGGCACGGTGTTTGTGCCACTTTCACAGGCTTTTAGTGCTTTTGCGCAAGCGGGACGGGCACCAGCAGCTACTGATTTAATAGCAAACCAAAAATTCTACGTGGCCGGCGTGTGGCGCGACTATGCACGCCAGTTTGGCGCCATCACCCTGGACCAGCGCGATTTCGAGCGCCTGAGCGGCGACCGGCGCGTCAACGACCTGGCGCTGTGGCTCAACGGCAAGGTAGCCGACGCCGAGGTGCAGCAGTCGATACGCGGCCTGGCCGATGCGCAGTCAGGCGGTGGCGCACTGCTGGAGATGGCCTCGGTCAGCCAGATCCGCGCCACTTCCCTGAGAATTTTCGACCGCAGCTTTGCCGTGACCTACTGGCTGCAGGGCGTGGCGATTGCGATTGGCCTGTTCGGCGTGGCGGCCAGCTTCAGCGCGCAGGTGCTGGCGCGGCGCAAGGAATTCGGCCTGCTGGCGCACCTGGGACTGACGCGGCGGCAAATCCTGACCGTGGTCGCCGGCGAAGGCGCGGCCTGGACGGTGATTGGCGCGTTTGCCGGCCTGGTGCTGGGCTTAGCGGTATCGACCGTGCTGGTGTTTGTCGTCAACCCGCAAAGCTTTCACTGGACCATGGATTTGCGCGTGCCGTGGGAGCGATTGCTGCTGCTGTGCGCGGCGGTGGTGGCGGCAGGCACGCTGACCGCCTGGCTGGCCGGGCGCGCGGCGGCGGGGAAGGATGCTGTTTTGGCTGTGAAGGAGGATTGGTGAATTATTCAAGCCGAACCCGTTTTGCGGGCCGGCTTGATTCGGACATTGCTCGGACATTGGCCTGCCAAACGCCATCGTCACAGCGCAGGGCATACCGGCCGAATATTCATCCCGGCCTTCTCAACTCATCAATACAAGGGCACGCCGCTGGTATAAGCGTTCTTGAAGCTTTGATAATCCAGCTCAACCTGCGCTGCATAATCAGTCGCAAACAGAACCATTTCATCCTTGAACTCTGACTTTTTGTTGGTCACGGCGTCGTCAATTTCCTTGTCGATGCTGTAGGGATTCAGCGTGGCATCGTAGTCTTTATCTGCCGATGCGTGGTTTTTCGCGATGACCTTCCCCATGTATTGAACCGCCGTCGAGAAACTGCCGTATGAGCTTAATTTTGTATAGTCAAAATCAGCCTCATAGGGAGACTTTTCCCGGACCAGATAAGGCGCTCCACCAATGCTGGTCCATCCAGTCAGCAGGTCGGTATTCGACAGATTGGCCTTCATGCTCTTGACCGCTCGTTCGCCTTCATGGTATTCATATGCCGAGGCAGGAAAATTGCCGGGAACAGCAGCCGCCACAACACTGGCACCCTCTTGCTTCACCTGCAGGATAACGTCGTCGCTCTGGGAAGTGCCAGGGCCTTCGATCAGGACATAGTAGCGATAACGTCCCAGGCTTCCAATGCCGGAGCCCAGCTTCAGGCGCACGCTCTTGACGGTGTAATAACTGGCCGCATAACGCTTGGCGCTGGGGATGGTATTGACATAACTGGCGACAGCGGACTGAATGGCGCTGTAGGTTGCACTTGGCACTGCCTGCAACTCGCTGGTGGTCTGCAATACCCGCACGCTGTTGACCAGCGATGTGTATTTTGTCAGCAAGGCGCTGCGCGTCTGTCCAGCCGATAGCTGAATGGTGTCCTTGACAGCGCCGCTGGTATTGCTGGTGGTCAGGCGATAACCCAGTTCCGCATCGGTGCCCCGGAATTCACTGATTTTATTAAAGTAGTTGTCGAGAAAATCTCGCACCAGCTGCTGTCTGTCGGAACTCGCAATGCCATTTTCCTTGGCTGCAATCATGATGCTTGCGCACATCCGGCGCAAATCCCATGTGTATTGACCCCAGTAGCCTTCGTCAAAATCATTGGTATCGTAAACAAAATTTCCATTCGCATCCTGGAAACCACCCATATTGCTCAAATGCATGTCGCCATTCAGCCAGGTTTGCGAAGTCGAATAATTGGTGTAGAGCGAAGCCGGCCTGGTCGCCATATCCGAATAGAACATGTGCGCGGTGCCCCGATAAAAGGCAAATGGCGAGACACTCATTTTCTGCATCTTGGTTTGCAATTCGCCTGGCAATTGCGCTGCAAGCGGGTGGTTATAGCTGTACATCTGGCTGACCACCCAGTCGTAGCGAGGGGATGCTGCCAATGCATTCCCGGCACTTATTGCCGCCAAGCCTGCAAATATTAACGAAATACCTATTTTCACTTCATTCTCCCGAACAGCCGTAATAGCACGGCCCTTTAATTCTCCCTACTTTGTGTTACATATCAACATTGCGCCATCATTGAATCGGCATTGGCTGGACGCCCCTTATGCACTCTTGAAGCGGTGGAAGTCGCGTCGTCTTTTGCCCCTCAAAACAGCAGCAAACTGATCCAGTAAGCCACAGCCGCCACCAAAGCCGCCGCCGGAATGGTGAAAATCCAGGCCCAGACGATGGTGCCGGCCACGCCCCAGCGCACGGCCGAAGCCCGCCGGGTGGAGCCTACGCCGACGATGGCGCCGGTGATGGTGTGGGTGGTCGAGACCGGAATGCCCAGCATGGTCGCCAGGAACAGCGTGATGGCGCCGCCGGTTTCCGCGCAGAAACCGCCCACCGGCTTGAGCTTGGTGATCTTCTGGCCCATGGTCTTGACGATGCGCCAGCCGCCGAACATGGTGCCGGCGGCAATCGCCGCGTAGCAAACCACAATCGTCCAGGTGGGCGGCGCCGCATCGCCCGCAGCGGT
Organism: Polaromonas hydrogenivorans; assembly: GCF_040105105.1. Classification (GTDB taxonomy): domain Bacteria; phylum Pseudomonadota; class Gammaproteobacteria; order Burkholderiales; family Burkholderiaceae_C; genus Polaromonas; species Polaromonas hydrogenivorans. The sequence continues at coordinate 3,134,931 of NZ_CP157675.1, forward strand.
GTAGCCGGTGGCGATCAGCAGCATCCAGATGATGCCGATGGTTTTCTGGGCATCGTTGCCGCCGTGACCCAGGCTGTAGGCGCCGGCCGAAACCAGCTGCAGGCGGCGAAACCAGCGGTCCACCTTGGACGGCGTGGTGCGCAGGCAGATCCAGGACACGGCCACCATCATCAGCGAGCCGAGCAAAAAACCCAGCAGCGGCGAGATGAAAATGAAGGCGACGGTTTTCGCGATGCCGCCCGCAACCAGGGCGCTGGGGCCGGACTTGGCGATCACCGCGCCCACGATGCCGCCGATCAGCGCATGCGAGGAGCTGCTGGGAATGCCGTAGATCCAGGTCACGATGTTCCAGGCAATGGCGCCCATCAGCGCGCCGAACACGACGTGCGTATCGACGATGCCGGGCTGGACAATGCCCTTGCCGACCGTGGCGGCCACGCTGAGGTGAAAGATGAACAGGGCCAGCAGGTTGAAGCCGGCGGCAAACACCACGGCATGGCCGGGCTTGAGCACGCCGGTGGACACCACCGTGGCAATCGAATTGGCGGCATCGTGAAAGCCGTTCATGAAGTCAAAGGCGATGGCCATGAAGACGAGCAGGGCCACGACCCAGAGGGCGGTCTGTGCAGTTTGCATTGAAAAATCTAAAGTTCAGTCGCCGGGGACGATCAGGAATTTTCGAGGACGATGCCCTCGATCAGGTTGGCCGCATCCTCGCACTTGTCGGTGATGGTTTCCAGCAGTTCGTACACCGCCTTGAGCTTGATGAGTTCGCGCACATCGGGTTCCTCGCGAAACAGCCGGCTCATGGCCGAACGCATGACGTGGTCGGCGTCGGATTCGAGCCGGTCGATTTCCGCGCAGGTCTTGAGCGTGGCTTCGGCGGTCGCGGCATCGCGCACCTTGCCAATCAGGCCCACCGCGTCCTTGAGCCGCTCGCAGCACTTGACGCTCAAGTCGGTCAGCCGCAGGATGTCCTCGGTCATGTGGCGCACGTCGTACAGCGCCATGGTTTCGGCCGAATCCTGGATCAGGTCGGCCACGTCGTCCAGCGTGTTGATCAGCTGGTGGATCTGGTCACGGTCAATCGGCGTGATGAAGGTCTTGTGCAGCACACGGCTGACTTCATGCGTGACGCGGTCGGCGGCGCGCTCGGCGTCATCGACTTCCTTGTGATGGATATTGCGTTGCTCCACATCGCTGTAGTTGGCAACCATCTTGGAAAAGGCATGGGCGGCTTGCACGATGTGGCCGGCATGCTGGTCGAACATCTCGAAAAAATTGCCTTCGCGCGGCAACAACTTGCTGAACAGCATGCTTGATCCTCAGAAATATGACAGAAATATGACGTTTTTGTAACTGCGGGGAGTTTAACCGCGATGACTTTGCGGCCCGGTGAGCCGAATGCAGGCTCGTTTCTGCGGGATGGCCGCAGGGAGGAACACCTTTGTACAGATCAGCGCAGCGGCATGGGGCTGGCCAGCGAAGCACCGGGCCGGCAGCGCGACGGCGACTCAGGCTGCCGGCCCGACCAGCAGCAGCACCAAGGTCAGGCTCAGCAAGGCCAGCGCGGTGGACACGGCCACGCTGGCGGTAATCAGTTCTTCGGCCACCTGGTAGCGCTGCGAAAACAAAAACACATTCGCGCCAATCGGCAGGCTTGCGGCCACCACCATCACCGTCATGGGCAGGCCGCCCACGCCCAGCAGACGGCACAGGCCAAACACCAGCAGCGGATGCAGCAGGTTCTTGACGCCGGCCAGCGCCAGCGCCGGGCGCCAGTGCCTGCCGACCGGCGTATGGGCCAGCATCACGCCGACCAGCACCAGCGCCAGCGGGCCGAAGGCATTGGCCAGCAACTCCAGCGGCTTGTCGATGACCGCAGGAATGGCCCAGCCGGTCTGGGCGAACAGCAAGCCGGCGATGATGGGCAGCGGCACCGGATGCAGCAAGGCGTTCCTGACGGCCATCAGCACCGTGGCGAGCGGATGGTGCGGCGTGTGCGCCAGCCCGCCGAGTCCGTCAGCGAAGCCCTGCTTTTGCTCGCGGGCAACGGCCAGTTCCAGTACCAGGGTCGCACTGGTCAGCAGCAGCAGCGAATGCACCGACACCAGCGTCAGCAGCGTGACCAGCCCGGCAGGCCCGTACATCAGGCCGATCAGCGCGATGCCGATCATCACCGTGTTGGAAAAGGTGCTGGCCAGCGCCAGCACGGCCGCGCGGCGGTTGAAGCCCTGCAGCAGCAGGGTAGCCCCAAACAGGATGATGACCGCCAGGAAATACGCGGCCACCGGCTTGAAGTCGAGCTGCTCGACATGCACCTGGCTCATGGTGCGAAACAGCAGCGCCGGCGTGAGCAGCAAAAAGACCAGGCTGGACAGGTCCTTGATCGCCACGGGCCTGATCCAGCCTGCGCGGCCCGCCATGAAACCCGAAGCAATCAGCAAGACCACCGGCAGCAGGGACACAACGACAAGCTGATTCATCGCGGCAATCTTAGCCTGCGCTTATCTTCGCTTTTAGGCTGCTGCCCGCCGTTTGCGTGCCTGGTTCGCTCCTTCGGTCCAGGCCATCAGGCCAGGGACAAGCTCAACTCACTTGACGCTGGTCGCGTCGGTGATGCGGTAGTACATGCCGAAGGCGTCGTCATTCAGGACCAGGAAGCGGCCTTCGACCACCACCGGCTCCATGCTGTACTTGACCGGCGTTTTGCTCTTGACCTCGACCATGCTTTCGGGTCCGCCCGGCAGGCAGAACGCGCAGGTGAGCGGCACCGACGACAGCAGAAAATGCCGCTGCGTCGCGCCCGGCTCCAGCGGCATCATGAAACCCTGGATGCGCTGGGTTTTCTGGTGCAGGGTCAGCTGCTTGAGGCTGAACACCGGAATGATCCTGTTTTTTTCAGCCTTGACCTTGACCTCGGTGAGTACCGACCACGGCACCACATCGGCCCGGGCCGAGAGCGGCGCAAAAGGGCTGTTGGCGCCATGCACGCCGGCGCCCTGCCCCATCGGCACGCCAAGGCCCGGCGCGGCGGGCACTGCGGATTTCGGGCCGCCGCCCGCCGCCGGCGAGGACGGCGCTTGCGCAAGCGCGCCGGTACTCGCCAGAATCAGGCCACACGCCGCGCCCAGGCCGAACGCCGTCAGGCGGCTCAAACGCCCGGAGGAAAAAGAGTGCTTCATGCCATGCTCCAGAAATTCAGCGAAGTTGCGCTCAAGCCGTTGCCGCGCTCAGTGGACGTGTTTCATGCCGCAGTATTTGCCGATGGCCAGGCCTTTGCAAGCGGTCTGCAGCTCTTTCTCGCACACCTCGTCTTTTTTGCCCGATTCGAGGCATTTGGCGGCGGCCTCATGGGCGGCGGCCATGGCCCGGTGGCGCTGGATGTCTTCCTGGGTTTCCTTGTCGGCGTGCTGCGCGAACGCTACTGAAAACGTAGCACTTAGCGCAATGACAGCGGGCGCCAGCAGCATTTTTTTAAATAAATTGAGGTTTTTCATGAGAGGTTTTACCTTGATTGAAGAAGTTCGAACACGCTGACCCGGTAGGCCTCCCAGGCCGGCAGCAGTGCGGACGCCAGCGCCACACCCAGGGCCAGCGCCGGCACGCCGGCCAGCAGGGCCGGCCACGACAGCGCGCCGATCAACACCGATTGTTCAAGCTGCAGCGCCCAACCGAGCAGCGCCGTCAGCCCCTGCCCGGACAGCACGCCGAGCACGCTCGCCAGCAGAGCCAGCCAGAGCGCCTCGCACAGCAGCAGGCCGGCCACCTTGCGCGGCGGCGCGCCCAGCATGCGCAGCAGGGCCAGGTCGGCGCGGCGCTCGCGCACGGCGCTCCACAGCGCGATGAACACGCTCAAGGCCGCCGTCAGCAGCAGCACGCCGGCCAGCGCGCGCAGCACGTCGATGCCCACGCCCACCATGCTCAGCAGGCGGGTGATTTCCAGCGCCGGGGCGGCGGCCTGCATCTCGGTGGTGGTGTTGATGAAGCGCGGAAACGTCACCGCCGCCAGCGGCGTGTTGTACTGGATCAGCGCCAGCGTCACCTCGCGCTCGTCCTCCATGACCTTGCGGTCTTCGTCGTCCAGCGCGGTGTCGGTTTCATGCACCTGCCAGACCGACTCGGTAGGCGTGAGCACCAGCCGGTCGAGCACCGAGCCGCTGGGCGCCAAGATGCCGGTGACGGTGTACGGACTCTGCCCGTGCGCGTGGCCGCCGGGCGCCAGGCCGTGCGTGCCGGTGAAGGTGTCGCCGATTTTCAAGCCGCTTTGCTGCGCCACGCGCGCGCCCAGCACGGCCTGCATCGGCGCGGTCCAGAGCACGCCCTGCGCCAGTTCGGCGCCGTAGTGGCTGACATAGTCAGGCGTGGTGCCGACAATCCGGAAGCCCCGGAAACTATCGCCCATGCTGATCGGAATGACTTTGGCGACCTGCGGATGAAGCTGCAGCGCCTTGACGGCGGCCAGCGGAACATTGCCGGTGGGCACGTCGAGCTGGAACACGCCCGACAAAATCAACTGCATCGGGCTGCCCTTGGCGCCGACCACCACGTCGATGCCGGCCAGGTCGCGCTCGAAGGCGCTGTTGATCTGGTGGCTGACCAGCAGCAAGAACGTGATCGACGCCAGCCCGAGGCTGAGTAGCAGCAAATTGAGCGCCGCCGCAAGCGGCCGCGACCACAGGTAGCGCCAGGAAAATGCTATTGTTTTCATAGCTTCTTGCGCCCTAGCACTATGCGCAAAAGGCCTTTTTTGCTTGGATTTTCGGCAAAAAACCGGGCCACGCGGGCATCGTGCGTCGCAATCACCAGCGTCGCGCCCTCCCAGCGGGCGGTTGACTGCAGCAGCGCCAGCGAGGCGGCCGCCGCCTCGTCGTCCAGGCTGGCCGTCGGTTCGTCCGCCAGAATCACCTGCGGCTGCAGCAGCACCGCGCGCGCCAGCGCGACGCGCTGGGCCTGGCCGCCCGAGAGCTGCGCGGGTTTGCGCAGGGCCAGGTCCTGCACGCCAAGCGCCTCCAGCGCTTCTGTGATGAGTTTGTCGTTCTGAGCCTGCCCGGCGGCCCACTGCGCCATGGCGAGGTTGTCATGCACAGTCAGCGCGGTGCTCAGGTGCAGTCGTTGCGGCAAAAAACCGATGGTCCGGGCGCGCCAGGCATCCAGCGCGGCGCCTTGCTTCAAGGCCGTGCCGTCCGCCCCCAGCGATTGCCCGGCGACGTCGATCTGCCCGGCCGTCGCACCCACCAGCCCCGCCGCCAGGGCCAGCCAGGTGGACTTGCCCGAACCCGACGGGCCGGCCAGCAGCAGCACGCCGCCCTGGGGCACATCCACATCAGGGAATGCCAGCGCCGGCCCCTTGGGGTAGCGGTAGGCAAGCTGCCGCGTGCGGATCACAGTACGGCTTCCGGGGGGCTGGTGGCGCAGTCGGCGCAGACGCCGCGCACCGCGAAGTCCATGCTCAGGCCCTGGTAGCCCAGCGCCTTGAGGGCGGCCAGCGCGGACTGCGCGGCGCGCTCCAGGTCGTCGGCATTGGCCATGAGGGCGCCGGCCAGCGGGCTGTCGCGGTGGCAGCTCTGGCATTCAAAGTGCGGCAGGGCATGCACGCTGGTGGGCATGGCCTGGTAGCGGCGCACCCGGCTGGCATCGACACGGCACAGCAGCAGGCCGACCTGCGTCAGGCGGTCAATCAGCCGGTACAGCGTGACGCGGTCCAGCGCCGACGGGCCTTCGCCTTCACCTTCACCGCTGAGCGCCATCTGCAATTGCGCATGGGTGTAAGTGGTGTCCGGATGGGCCAGCAGCCAGCCCAGCACCCGCCGCGCCGCCGCCGTGCGCCGCAGGCCGTGGGCCGACAGCAGCGCGTCGATGGGGTCGAGGGCGCCGGATTCGGGAGGATGGATGGATGCCATGGATGGACCTTCACTCAATTTTTTAATGCAATTCAGTTGCGTTACACTCGTTATTATCGCAATCAGGTTGCATTATTACCGCAACTTGTGGTTACCCTGCCGTCTTCTTTTTGGATATTTACATGCGCCCGCCCCTCTCTTCCTTGCCTCGCTCCCGCCATTCCGGCACCTCCGTACTGGCCTGGCCGGCATGGCTGCGGGTGCTGGCGGTGCTGCCGGCCGTGGCGCTCTTGTGGCTGGCGGTGGCCTGGGCCGCTCTGGAGGCCGCGCCGTGGTAACCCCGGAGGCGATGGTGTCGCTGCGCAACCTGACGGTCAGCTACCGCCAGCATCCGGCGCTGCACCACATCAGCGGCAGCTTCGCGCCCGGCTCGCTGACCGCCGTGGTCGGGCCGAACGGCTCGGGCAAAAGCACGCTGCTCAAGAGCATCGTCGGCCTGCTGCCGATCGAAGGCGGCGCGCTGACGGTAGCGCCACCGCGCGAGCGCATCGCCTACCTGCCGCAAATCGCCGACATCGACCGCGGCTTTCCGATCGACGTGCGCGACTGCGTGCTGCTGGGCTGCTGGGGCGCCGCCGGGGCCTGGGGCGCCGTGAACCGCTCCATGCTCGGCCGGGTCGATGCCGCCCTGCAGGCCGTGGGACTCGCAGGATTTGAGCGCCGCTCCATCGGCAGCCTGTCCAGCGGACAGCTGCAGCGGGTGATGTTTGCCCGCATGCTGGTGCAGGACGCCGAGCTGATCTTGCTCGACGAGCCGTTCAACGCGGTCGATGCCAGGACCACCGCCGCCCTGCTGGCGCTGGTGCGGCAGTGGCACGGCCAGCGGCGCACCGTGATTGCCGTGCTGCACGACGACCACCTGGTGCGCGAGTATTTCCCCAGCACGCTGCTGCTGGCGCGCGAACTGGTCGGCTGGGGCGCCACCGGCGAGGTGCTGACCGAGCCGAATCTGCGCCGCGCCCGCGCCATGGCCGAAGCCTGGGACGAGAGCGCCGAACTCTGCGGCACCGGCACGCTGGCCGCGCAGGAAGCGGCGGCATGATAGCCGCCTCCGCCTGGCTGTGGGACGCGGCCTTTTCCCCGTTCGCCGAATTCGCCTTCATGCGCCGCGCGCTGGTCGCCACGCTGGCGCTGTCGCTCAGCGCCGCGCCGCTGGGCGTGTTTTTGACGCTGCGGCGCATGAGCCTGCTGGGCGATGCGCTCAGCCATGCGGTGCTGCCGGGCGTGGCGATTGGCTTCATGCTGGGCGGCCTGTCGCTGAGCGCGATGGCGCTGGGCGGCGTGGCGGCGGGCATGGGGGTGGCGGCGCTGGCCGGGCTGGTCACGCGCTTCACCACGCTCAAGGAGGACGCCAGCCTGGCGGCCATCTACCTGGTCGCGCTGGCGCTGGGCGTGACGCTGATCTCGGGCCACGGCACGCAGCTCGACCTGCTGCACATCCTGTTCGGCAGCGCGCTGGGCGTGGACACGCCGGGCCTGTTGATGGTCGCCGGCGTGGCCTCGGCAAGCGTGCTGCTGCTGGCCGCGATGTACCGGGGACTGGTGCTGGAGAGTTTTGACCCGGTGTTCCTGGGCGCTGCCGGGCGGCGCGGCTGGCTCTGGCAGCAAGGCTTTTTGATGCTGGTGGTCATCAACCTGGTGGCGGGTTTCCAGACGCTGGGCACCCTGATGGCCGTCGGGCTGATGATGCTGCCCGCCGTGTCGAGCCGGCTGTGGCACGACACGCTGCCGGCGCAGCTGCTCAATGCCAGCGCGCAGGCCATGCTCGCCAGCGTGGCCGGGCTGCTGTTGTCCTCCCACCTGGACACGCCTTCGGGGCCGACCATCATTGGCTGCGCGGGGGCGCTGTACTTTGCGTCTTTGCTGGTTGCGCCCGGCGGCTGGCTGCCACGGGTTTGGGGCAAAACCCACCGGGTGGCGTGAAGCCCTCGTTCATTTTTTATTCTCTTTTTGAAGGTCAAGCCAATGAGCCGTGTATTTCGCAAACTTCTGGCGGCGGGCATTGCCGGCGCCGCCCTGCTGTCCGGCGCCAGTTTCGCCGCCGACAAACTTCCGGTAGTGGCCAGCTTCAGCATCCTGGGCGACCTGGTGCGGGTGGTCGGCGGCGAGCGCGTCAGCGTCACCACGCTGGTCGGACCCGACGAAGACGCTCATGTGTTCGAGCCCAGGCCGGCCGATGCCAAAGCCATCGTGCAAAGCCGACTGCTGGTCGTCAACGGACTGGGGTTTGAGCCGTGGGCGCAAAAACTGGCCCAGTCCGCCGGTTACAAGGGCCAAACGGTCACAGCGTCCCAAGGCGTGAAGCCACGCGCCATGGCCGCAGAAAAAGGCCATGACAACAAGGGCCGTCAGCATGAGGAAACCGATCCCCACGCCTGGCAAAACCCCGACAACGTCGTGCTGTATGTGCGCAACATCTCGGCCGCCCTGAGCAAGGCAGACCCCGCAGGCAGCGCCGTTTATCAGGCCAACACCGATGCCTACGTGAAAGATCTGCAAACCCTCGACGCCTGGGCCAAGGCGCAGTTCACCGCCATTCCCGCCGCCAGGCGCAAGGTCATCACCTCGCACGATGCATTCGGCTACTTTGCGGCGCAGTACCAGGTCAAATTCCTGGCACCCCAGGGCGTGTCCACCGATGCTGAACCGGGCGCCAAGGAGGTGGCCCAGCTCATCAGGCAGATCCAGCGTGAAAAGATCAGGGCCGTGTTTGTCGAAAACATGAGCAATCCCAGGCTGCTGGCGCAATTGGGCAAGGATGCGGGCGTGACCGTCGGGCCTGCGCTGTATGTGGATGCGCTGTCCGCGACGGGCAGCCCCGCCGACAGCTACCTCAAGCTGATGCGCCACAACGTGACGCAATTGGCGCTCGGAATGCGGGCCAACTGACACCGGACGCTGAAGCAGCCGCCGCGCGGGCATCAGCCTTCCGTTTGCGCCATGTCAAGTCAGGCGGCGCAAGCCTGACTAGAGTTGATTCACGCAGGGCCTGGAAATTTCAGCCAGTCAAAAGTTCCGGACTCCAGCAAGGCTCAAGCCAGCCGACTGGCACCAAGGAGAGTTCACATGCCTACCCGCCTGAAAGACTTTGCAACGGTTTCAGTCGCCGTCGCCGAACCCGAAACCACCGCGCTGGCTGCGGCCCAGCTGATGCGAAAGCACCATGTGGGCGCGCTCATCGTCGTCGATGCGCTGGAAAAAAGCCGCCCGCTGGGCATCGTCACCGACCGGGATCTGGTGCTGGCACTGATGGCCGAAGGGCTGGACCCGGAGGTGTTCACGGCCGGCGACATCATGTCGGTCGAGCTGGTCGTCGCCAGCCCCGAGATGGACGCCATGGACGCGGTGCGGATGATGCGCGCCAGCCGCCTGCGCCGCCTGGTGATCGCCGATGACGAGGGCCGGCTGGTGGGCATCGTCACCATGGAGGACATTCTCCAGTTGCTGACGCGCGAACTGGCCGACCTGGCCGCAGCCGTCATCGGTGCCCGGGACCGGGAGTTCGAGCAGCGCGCCTGATTTAATCACTGATAGCACGCACGGCGTTGTTGCATAAATCCTCTGTGAGGATGAGGCTTGCCCCTTACCCCGCGTTTTAGGCAATCCGGACGGATTTCGGGCGTGCAAGCACCAGCATGCGATTGATGATGCCCGCCCGAACAGCGACTTCAGCGTCTTGCACATCCACATCGCGCGCCCACAGCCTGTCGCCCGTCAGCACCTTGAAGCGGTACATCAGGTTCTCCACCAGGGAACGGCGGTGGTAGCCGCTATTGTCTTTCCAGTCCTGCTTGCCGCTTCGGGCAATGTGCTCGATGACCTCGTTGCGCTCTGGCGCCCCGGCCTGGCTGGCAGGCCAGTGCACGGCGCCTTCCACGGGAGGTATGACCGCCAGCGCGCCGCACCCGGCAATGGCCGCACGGGCGGCCTTTGTATCGTAGGCACCATCGCCGATAACCACTTCAATCTTCGTTTCTTGAGGGATTTGCGCCAGCAACTCCGGCAGCACACTGGCATCAATCACATCCTTGTGCGTCATCAACACGGCGCACACCTGTCCCGTCTCGGCATCCATGCCCAGATGCACTTTGCGCCAGCTGCGCCTCTTGCTGTAGCCGTGCTTGCGCACTTTCCATTCGCCCTCGCCAAACAGCTTCAATCCCGTGCTGTCCACCAGCAGATGCACCGCCTCGCCTGCGTTGCGCAGCACCGGCAAGCTCACCCGCAACGCCTTGGCCCTTCGGCTCAGCGTGCTGTAGTTGGGCACTGGCAAGGCCGGCAGTGCCAGGCGGCGCAGGCTCATGGCAAACCCCTGCAATGCCCACAGCGGCAGGCGGTACACCGATTTGAGGGCCAGCAGCATCTGAATCACTGCATCGCAGTAAGCCTGCGGGCGCCCGCGCTGAACTGACGCCCCAACCGTTGGTGCGAACATCTCTTCGTCCATCCAGATGCTCACATTGCCCCGCTCAATCAGGCCCGCGTTGTACTCGGGCCAGTTCTTGACCCGGTAGACCCCCTTGGGCTGGCTGGGCAGGTGCTTGTCTTTTCGCATGTTCGGGACATAGGTCGGTAGCCTATCAGTAAGGCAGCCCGTTCATTGGCGCGGGCGATTTATGCAACAACGCCACACCCGCCACCAGTATTACGAAACGATTTCAGGCGGCTCGGGTGCGGGTGGCGTGACTGACGCTGAAGGCAAACTGGTGTCAGGTTTCAACGGCACATCGGTCGTGCAAGCCCACATGACCAATTCCCGTCTGACCGACCCAGAAGTGCTGGAGTTTCGTTTTCCGGTGCGGCTGGAAAGTTACGAAATCCGCGAAAACTCGGGCGGTGCAGGCAAGTGGCAAGGCGGCAATGGCGGTGTGCGGCGCGTGCGTTTCCTCGAACCGATGACCGCCAGCATCTTGTCCAATGGCCGCAAATACGGCGCTTTCGGCATGGCCGGCGGCCAGCCAGGGCAGGTTCGGCCAAAACGTGGTGGTGCGCGCCGATGGCCGCATAGAAGTGCTGGGCCACATCGGCCAGGCCGACATGTTGCCCGGTGATGTGTTCGAGATTCATACGCCTGGCGGTGGTGGGTTTGGCCGCGTCTGAATGGGCTGTTGAAGCTTTCAAGCTTTCAAGTTTGCCAATTTATGGCACTGCGCGAGACTGACCCAACAACCAGTTTCTGAAAGTTCCCAGCACCGGATTTTCATTCTTGTGTTCGGGGCTGACCAAATAGTAGGCCCGGTCACTTGGTGCGGCGTGTGGTACGGGAATGATTAGCCGCCCCGTGGCCAGGTCATCGGCCAGATCGTATTCAGGTACGAGGGCCACGCCCAGGCCCACGGTCGCCGCCTGCAGGGACATGAAAAACAGCTCATAGCGCGGCCCGACCAGTTCGTTGCCTGGCACATAACCCACGGACTCGAACCAGTGCCGCCAGGCATAGGGTCGGGTACTTTGCTGTATCAGGGGCAGTTGCGCGAGTTCCTGCGGCGTCAGGCGGGTACATGGCGCAATCAGCGCCGGGCTACACACCGGTATCAGACTTTCCGCCATCAAGTGCGTGGCGACTGCTCCTGGCCAGTTGCCGTCGCCAGCGTAGATGGCGGCATCCAGGCTGGTGTCGTCAAATAAAAAAGGACGCGTGCGGCTGGACAGGTTCAGCGTAATCGCTGGATGGTGCTTGATGAAATCAGGCAGGCGCGGTAGCAGCCAGCGCGTGCCAAAGGTGGGGACAACTGCCAGCTCCAGCGTGCCTCCCTGCCCCTGACGCGCCATCAGATCCAGCGTGTCGCGCTCCACCTCGTCAAGTCTTTTGGCAATCTGGCGGTAGTAGGCGCTGCCTGCGTCGGTCAACACCACCCCGCGCTTGGAGCGGCGAAACAATTTGATGCCAAGGTAATCCTCCAGCCCTGCGATTTGTCGGCATACCGCGCTCTGCGACAGCGCCAGCTCGTCGGCCGCCTCGGTAAAGCTCATATGGCGCGCGGCGGCTTCAAACGTGCTCAACGCGGCGGTACTGGGAATTTTTCTGCGCATGACGGAGGGTTTATTGTTGTCTTGACTTGCTATTTTTGCACAAGATGATGCAAATATAGCGTTTGAAAATCATGTCTTGTCCAGATAAATTTCAGTTGTCTGCACTTTTCAAGTGCAATAACTGCAAGGAAAGACGAGACCATGCCTGTAGCCGCCTTTATCTGGAATGACCCGCTGTTGCTGGAGCAGCAGCTTAGCGCCGACGAGCGGGCTGTGCGCGATGCGGCCCAGGCTTATGCCCAGGGCAAGTTGCGCCCCCGCATTCTGGAGGCCTTTCGCCATGAGCGCATGGACACCGCGCTGTTTCGTGAAATGGGGGAGCAGGGCCTGCTGGCGGCTGCCATTCCGGCCCCGTTTGGCGCGGGTCTGAACGAGGTCTGCTACGGTCTGGTTGCGCGTGAGTTGGAGCGTGTGGATTCGGCGTACCGCACCATGATGAGCGTGCAGCACAGCCTGGTGATGCTGCCAATCCACACTTTTGGCAGTGACGCGCAGCGGCAGAAATACCTGCCCAAGCTTGCTTCTGGCGAATGGATTGGCTGCTTCGGCTTGACCGAGCCGAACAGCGGCTCCGACCCGGCCAGCCTGTCAACGCGGGCGGTGCGAGTCGATGGCGGCTATTTGCTTTCGGGTACCAAAATGTGGATCAGCCATAGCCCTATTGCCGATGTACTGCTGGTGTGGGCCAAACTGGTGGATGCTGATACGGGCAAGGACGAGATTCGCGGCTTTATTCTCGAAAGGGGCTGTAAGGGTTTGTCTGCGCCTGCCATCCACGGAAAAGTCGGTATGCGTGCCTGCATCACCGGCAGTATCCAGATGGAGCAGGTCTTTGTGCCCACTGAAAACATATTGCCGAATGCCAGGGGGCTCAAGGGGCCGTTCACCTGTCTGGACAGTGCGCGCTACGGTATAGCCTGGGGCGCTTTGGGTGCGGCTGAAGACTGCTGGGTGCGTGCCCGGCAGTATGTGCTGGATCGTCAGCAGTTTGCCCGACCGCTCGCCGCCAACCAGTTGGTGCAAAAAAAGCTGGTGGATATGCAAACCGAAATCACGCTGGGTCTGCAAGCCGTTCTGCGCTTTGGCCGCATGAAGGACGAGGGTACGGCGACGGTAGAGCTGACCAGCCTGTTCAAGCGCAACTCCTGCGGCAAAGCGCTGGAAATTGCCCGTTTGGCGCGCGACATGCTGGGCGGCAATGGCATCAGCGACGAGTTCGGTGTGATTCGCCACCTGGTGAACCTGGAGGTGGTCAACACCTACGAGGGTACCCACGATGTGCATTCGCTGATTCTGGGGCGTGCCCAGACCGGTATTCCTGCGTTTTCCTGAGAGAGAAAAACCATGAGTACAGGTGCTTTGTCCCATTTGCGTGTGTTGGATCTTTCCCGTGTTTTGGCCGGCCCATGGGCCAGTCAAATGCTGGGGGATCTGGGTGCCGAGGTCATCAAGATCGAACACCCGGAGCGCGGCGACGATACCCGTGGCTGGGGGCCACCGTACCTGAATGATCAGGCGGGCAATGCTGTTGAATCGGCTTACTTTTTGTGCGCCAACCGCAACAAGAAATCGGTGGCGCTGGACATGGCCACGCCTGAAGGTCAGGCCCACATTCGTACACTGGCGCTGCAGTCCGACATACTGATAGAGAACTTCAAAGTCGGTGGCCTGCTCAAATACGGCCTGGACTACGCCAGTCTGGCCCAGCTCAACCCCAAGCTGATTTATTGCTCCATCACCGGTTTTGGACAGACCGGGCCCTACGCCCAGCGGCCAGGTTATGACTTCATGATCCAGGGCATGGGCGGCCTGATGAGTTTGACCGGTCAGCCTGATGGCGAGGAGGGCGGGGGGCCGGTCAAGGTTGGCGTGGCCTTGACCGATGTGCTGACCGGCTTGCACGCGGTGGCGGGCATCCTGGCGGCGGTAGCCTGGCGCGAAAAATCGGGCGAAGGCCAGCACATCGACCTGGCCTTGCTGGACGTGCAGGTGTCCTGTCTGGCCAACCAGGCGCAGAACTATCTGGCGACGGGTCAATCTCCAGGGCGCATGGGCAATGCCCATCCCAGCATCGTGCCCTACCAGGCCTTTCCCACGGCGGATGGTGACATGATTTTGGCCGTGGGCAATGACAGCCAGTTCGCCTCGTTCTGCCGTGCAGCAGACCATCCCGAGTGGGCTGCCGACCCGCAATTTGCCACCAACGCGGCACGGGTGAAACACCGCAAGCTGCTGGTGCCGCTGTTGCGCCAGACTACTGTAAACAAGAGCACGGAGGACTGGATTGCCTTGCTGGAAAAAGCCAATGTGCCTTGTGGCCCGATCAACACGCTGGAGCAGGTTTTCGCCGATCCACATGTGGTGGCCAAGGGCCTGCGGATTGACGTGCCGCATCCGGTGACGGGCACGGCCCCCGGTGTAGCCAGCCCTTTGCGCCTGTCCAAAACGCCGGTCCGCTATCAACATTCTGCCCCGGCCCTGGGCGCGGACACTACCGACATATTACAAAAATTGCAAACCACCCGAGGATGACAAACATGAAACTGATTTACCGTTTTTCGTGGCTGAAAAGCCTGCTCTGCAGCGGCCTGCTGGCTGCAACGGGCGCACAAGCCCAAACCCCTGCTGCGCTGGCCGCCTGGCCGGTGGCGAACAAGACCATCTCCATCGTGTCGGCCTACCCGGCAGGTGGCTCGTCCGACGTGCTGGCCCGCGCCATTGGCGAAAAGTTGACTGAAAAGTTCAAGGTACCCGTTATCGTGGAAAACAAGGCGGGCGGTGGCGGGCAGATTGCGGCCGCATACATCAAGCAGCAAGCCGCCGATGGGCACACCATTTGGCTGGGTGATATTGGCCCTTTTGTGACCAACCAGTATGTCTACAAAAAACTGAACTACGACATGCGTAAAGACTTCACGGCGCTTGCCAAGCTGGTCGATGTGCCCGTCTTCCTCGTGGTGCCGACCAACAGCCCGTTCAAGACCCTGGACGACCTGATCAAGGAGTCGAAAACCCGCCCTAACGGTTTGAACTACGGTTCTCAGGGCCCTGGCTTGGGTGGTCATATCTATGGCGAGCTGTTCAAGCGGGAGGTGCAAGGCAACTTCAATCACGTGCCTTACAAGGGGTCGATGCCGGGCCTGATGGACTTGATCGGCGGCCAGATTGATCTGATGCATGACAACGTGCTGACCTCCGGACCCCTGGTCAAGGACGGCAAAGTCAGAGCGCTGGCGGTACGTGCCACGCATCGAGTGACCCAGTTTCCTGGTGTGCCCACCATGCCCGAGTTGGGCCTGGGCAATATCAACCACGTACTGTGGTTTGGCGCGGTTGTCAAAGCGGACACGCCGCCTGCCGTGGTCAAGAAAATATCACAAGAGCTGATTGCCGCCATTCGTCACCCGGATGTGGCGAAACGTTTTACAGACATGGGTCTGGAAATATCCACCCAAAGCCCGGAAGAGTTCCAGAAGTTTTTGGGTGCCGAGCAGGACAAGTGGAGCCGCCTGATTCGTGAGACAAAAATCACCCTCGACTAATTTTTTTGCAAAAGAGACAAGACCATGAAATTACTTTCATTCAAATACCAAAACCGTGAATCGTGGGGTGCCGTCATCGGCAACTCAGTGGCGGACCTGGGCCGCGCTTATCCCCAGTACCCGACGCTGCAAGCCTACATTGCCGCCGGCCGTGTGCTCCAGGCTGCGGCGGATGCAGCGACCGTCAACGCCGATATTGCGCTGTCCGCCATCGAGTATCTGCCCGTCATCACGCAGCCCGAAAAAATCGTTTGCGCCATCCGTAATTACATGGATCACCACAAGGAAGTGGTGGCCGCCGGACTGGACCGTGAGCTGTCCGAGTACCCGCCTATCTTCCTGCGTGTGTGGCGTTCCCAGTGCGGCCATGAGCAGGCAATCCTGCGCCCTGACTGTTCCAACTCGCTGGACTGGGAAGGCGAGCTAGCCGTCATCATTGGCAAACCGGGGCGCAACATCCCGGCCGCGCGTGCCTATGAGCACGTCGCGGGTTACTCGGTCTATAACGATGCGAGCATCCGGGAGTGGCAGTTTCATGCCAAATCGATTTGCGCCGGCAAGAACTTCGAATCGACCGGCGCCTTCGGCCCCTGGATGGTGACTGCTGACGAGATTGACCCCAAGCGCGAGTTATGGCTCAAGACCTGGCTCAACGGCAAACAAATGCAGTCCACCACCACCGCCAACATGATCTTCAGCGTGGCCGAGCAGATTGAGTACGCTTCCACCATCTTTACCCTGATGCCCGGTGACGTGATCGTGACTGGCACGCCCGGCGGGGTCGGCTGGAGCGCCAAACCGCCTATTTTTATGGTGCCCGGCGATGTGGTTGAGGTAGAGATCGAAGCTATTGGCCGACTGCGTAATACCGTCAGGCAGGCCGCATGAAACGCATTTCCTTTTTGCTGCTTCTGGCCGCTTCGGTCAGCCTGAGCTGGCCTGGCCGGGCGACGGCTCAGGCAAGCACCTATCCCGAGCGGCCAGTGCGCGTGCTGCAGGGCTTTCCGGCGGGGGGCAATGCTGACATGGTCGCCCGCATCGTCGGCGTTGAACTGGCCAGAACCCTGGGTCAGCCATTCGTGGTGGACGCCAGGCCGGGTGCTGGCGGCACGATTGCGGCAGATGCCGTTGCCAAGGCAAAAGCCGACGGCCTGACTCTGCTGGTGGCGACGGGGGCCCATGCCATTGCCCCGGCGATGTACGGCAGCCTGCCCTACGCGACCGAGGCCGCTTTCCAGCCGGTGTCGGCGATTACGCGCTTCCCGTTTTTGCTGGTGGTCAATAGCGCCAGCAAGTACAACAGTTTGCAGGACTTGCTGAACGCCGCCAGGGCCAAGGCAGGGACAGTGAATTTCGGTTCTGCCGGACAAGGCACGGGGCAGCATATGGCTGGCGAGTTGCTGGCACGAAGTGCCGGCGTCAGCGTGACGCATGTGCCTTACCGCGGCGAGGCTCCCGCCATCACGGCTTTGCTGGGTAGTGAGCTTGACTTTGTCATGGTGGCGCCGACGGCGGTGTCTGCTCACATCAAGGTCGGCAAGCTTCGCGCCTTGGCCACCACGGGCAGTACCCGCTGGTCGGGAATGCCCAACCTGCCGACCGTCGCCGAGCAGGGTTTGCCGAACTTCGAGCTGCACTCCTGGACTGCGCTGCTGGCACCGGTCGGCACGCCCAAGGCCGTGATAGAGCGCTTGAATGCCGAGGTGCGTGCCGCGCTACGCAATGACAGCGTCAAAGCCCGGCTGGAAGAAACCACCGGCGGCGAGGCGCGAGCCAGCAGCCCCGACGAGTTGAAGCTCGTTATCAGCGCCGACATCAAGCGCTGGACCCAGTTGGTGGCCGACGCCAAAGTGCTCAAACAGTAATCTTTAAGGACTCCCCATGAAAGTGACCCGCCCAACCCCTGCCCACTTTGGCATGTTTGTGTTTGACCTCGACAAGATGGTCGAGTTTTATACCCAGGTCTTTCGTCTGACCATCACGGATGAAGGTCTGGGTCACAACTTTGGCAACAAACTGGTGTTTCTGAGCGCGACCGAAGATCAGCATCACCAACTGGTGCTGTCGGCCGGCCGTTCCGAAAAATCGCCCGTCAGCACCGTCATGCAGGCCTCGTTTTTGGTGCCTGACCTGGCCGAGTTGCGCTGGAACCGCGAAAAAGCCGAATCCCTGGGGGCTTACGAAGTGCGCCCCATGAACCACGGCAATGCCTGGTCGGTGTATTACTTCGACCCGGAAGGCAACCGGGTCGAGGTGTATCTGGATACGCCGTACTACGTGAACCAACCCTATGGCACGCCGCTCGACTTGAGCAAATCTGAAAAAGAATTGCTGGAGGAAACCTACGCCATGGTGAAGGACGACCCTAGCTTTCTGCCGCTGGCCGAATGGCAGGCCAAATTCCGCCAACGCGGCGCCGGGAGAGCCTGATGCAGCGCAACTGGATTGGCGGCGAGTGGCTGGCGGGTCCTGACAGCCTGGCCAACATCAACCCGTCCGACACCCGCGACGTGATTGGCGAGTACGCCCTGGCCGACGCGGCCCAAGCCACTTTGGCGGTATCGGCTGCGGCAGGCGCTTTTCCGGCCTGGTCACTAAGCCATCCGCAACAGCGTTTCGACGTGCTGGATGCAGCAGGCACCGAGATTCTGGCGCGCCGGGCCGAACTGGGCGACCTGCTGGCGCGCGAAGAAGGCAAGACTTTGCCCGAGGCGATTGGCGAGGTCGTGCGGGCCGGACAAATTTTCAAATTTTTTGCCGGCGAAGCCCTGCGCACGCCGGGGCAGGTGCTGCCTTCTGTTCGCCCCGGCATTGGGGTCGAGATCACGCGGGAAGCGCTGGGTGTGGTGTGTCTGATCACGCCATGGAATTTTCCCGTTGCCATACCGGCCTGGAAGATCGCTCCCGCGCTGGCCTACGGCAATTGTGTGGTGTTGAAACCCGCTGAACTGGTGCCCGGCTCGGCCTGGGCGCTGGCCGACATCCTCGCGCGCAGCGGCCTGCCTGCCGGGGTGTTCAACTTGGTGATGGGCCGGGGCCCGGAGATTGGCCCGGCGCTGCTGGACGATCCGCGTGTGGCTGCAGTTAGTTTTACCGGGTCCGTGGCAACCGGGCAGAAAATAATGCAGGCTTGCTTGTCGCGTGGTGCCAAGGTACAACTGGAGATGGGCGGCAAGAATCCGCTCATCGTGCTCGACGACGCAGACCTTGACGTGGCTGTGAACTGCGCGGTGCAAGGCGCTTTCTATTCCACTGGCCAGCGTTGCACGGCATCGAGCCGTTTCATCGTCACCTCCGGTATTCATGATCGTTTTGTTGCCGCTGTAGTGGCGCGTTTGAAGGCACTCAAGGTCGATGATGCGCGCAAAACCGGTACTGACATCGGTCCGGTGGTGGATGCGCGCCAGCTGGCCATCGATCTGGAATACATCCGGATGGCGCAAGACGAGGGCGCGACCCTGGCCTTTGGCGGCAGTTATGCCGAGAAAAATGTCGATGGGCAACCGGGCTTTTACCTGACGCCTGCCCTCTTGACCCAGACCACAAACACCATGCGCATCAATCGCGAGGAGGTGTTCGGCCCTGTGGCAAGCGTCGTGCAGGCACAGGACTATGACGAAGCCCTGATGCTGGCCAATGACACCCCTTTTGGCCTGTCGAGCGGCATCTGCACCACCAGCCTGAAGCTCGCCACACATTTCAAACGCCATGCCCAGGCGGGCATGGTGATGGTGAATGCACCCACCGCCGGGGCCGACTACCACGTGCCCTTTGGTGGCCGCAAGTCGTCGAGCTATGGGGCGCGGGAGCAGGGCAGCTACGCGGCCGAGTTTTACACCGTGGTCAAGACCGCCTACACCGCCGCCTGAGTGCGGTTCTTTTATCCACACACCTCAAGACAACAGCCGAGCTTATATGTCCACGCTACCCCCTTGCGCCCTGGAGCAAGCCTTTCTGGCTGCCCGAACCTTCCCCAAATTCACCGACCGAGCGGTGTCAGACGAAATCCTGGCGCAGCTCTACGAGCTTGCCAAATGGGGGCCGACGTCCATGAACTGCCAGCCAGCGCGTTTTGTGTTTGTGCGCAGCGTCGAGGCCAAGGCGAAGCTCAAACCATGCCTTGCCGCCGGCAATGCGGACAAAACCATGGCTGCGCCGGTCACGGTCATCGTGGCCCAGGACAGCCGGTTCTTCGAGCACTTGCCAACACAATTGCCGGCCAATCCGAATGCGCAAGCAATGTTTGCCGACAATGCCGCATTGGCCGATGCCACGGCATTTCGCAACAGCAGTCTGCAAGGTGCCTATCTGATAGTGGCCGCCCGCATGCTCGGTCTGGACTGCGGCCCGATGAGTGGTTTCAACGCGGCGGCGCTGGACGCGGCCTTTTTTGCTGAAGGCCGCTACAAGGCCAATTTCCTCATCAACCTGGGTTATGGTGACGTCAGCGGCCTGCGTCCGCGCGGCCCTCGCCTGCCACTGGATCTGGCCTGCACCACGCTATAAGGAAACTGACATGCCATTTATTGAAGTCAAAATCGTCGAAGGCGTCTTGTCCGATGATAAAAAACACGAACTGATTGCCGCCCTGACCAACGCCGTCGTAAGCGTGGGTGGGGAGGGCTTTCGTCCCATGACCCGCTGCATCATCCAGGAGATCAAGAGCGGCTACTGGGGGGTGGCAGGCAAACCCTTGACCACCGAGAACGCAAGACCGCCTGTTTCAACTTAGGGGCGGGTCAAAAAGCGCATATGCGGCAGCAAAGAGCGCCACTGACCGACCGGCTGATTGCCCGGTGATGTCTTCAAAATTTATACACTTGGCGGTGGTGGATTCGGAAAAGCCTGAGTTTTTGTCAGAATTCAAGCCAAAAGTGCCTATTGCGCAGGTGTGGCGGGCATAAGTAGCTATGAATTCAGGAGTATTTGAAGGCGCTGGGCAGGCATTTCCAGCGCCTTTTTTGTCTGCGCCGTCTGCCGTCTGTTCAAAGAATCCGGTTAAACCAGGCCAGCGACAATCCGGCTGACAGCAGCGCGAATGCGGCGGCAAGCAAAGCCAGCAGACCCGAAATTTCGGTTTCCTTTTTTGACAACTGTCAGGCGTGAACTCAGGGATTCGTACACTTTTTTCAGATCAGCCGCCGTGCCGGCGTAAAAGTATTCGGCCTGGGTTTGTCTGGCGATGCCTTTGAGGGTTTCTTCATCCAGCTTGACTCAATATGAAAGGTCAGGTTTGTGTCTCTTGACCATGGTTTTACCTTCTTGAGCCGAAGTCGGGCAGGATTGGTTTTACCGTAGCCAGCGGCGAGCAGGCCAAATGCCAGTTACTTCAATTTTAATAGCAGCTTGTGCATATGCAGCTTGCGCCAAAGGCCAATTTGGCTTAAAAATACTGCTCAATCCTTCACCCGCGACGCAAACGTCTTGCGGAATTTCTCGACCTTCGGCCCGACCACGAAAGCGCAATAACCCTGGTTCGGGTTGTTTTCAAAATAGTCCTGGTGGTAGTCCTCGGCCGGCCAGTAGTTGGCCAGCGGCAGCACTTCGGTCACGATGGGCTTGCCAAAGGTCTTGTCCTGGCTGGCTTCGCGGATGAAGTCGTCGACCACCTCTTTTTGCTCGGGCGCCCCGTAATAAATACCGCTGCGGTACTGCGTGCCGGCGTCGTTGCCCTGGCGGTTCAGGCTGGTCGGGTCATGGATCACGAAAAAGATTTCGAGGATCTCGCGCAGAGTGATCTCGGCCGGGTCGTAGGTCAGCCTGACGACCTCGTTGCAGCCGGTGCGGCCGGTGCAGACCTCTTCATAACTGGGCCGGGCCGCCTGGCCGTTGCTGTAGCCCGATTCCACGTCGGTGACGCCGCGCACCTTGACGTAAACCGCCTCCGTGCACCAGAAGCAGCCCCCGCCCAGGGTGATGGTTTGCAATTCGTTCATTTGATGGGTTCCTTTGCTGAAGGACCACTTTAGCCGCTTCGCCGTGCGTTTGCAGCCCGCACGGCATCGACGAAGGCCGCCAGCGCCGGGTTGTCGCGCGCGGTTTTCCACAGGCAATGCGTGTCGTAGGGCGTGGTCGCCATGTCCAGCGGCACAAACGCCGCGCCCGCCATCGCCGAGCGGCCGAGCGCCGCCGGCACCAAAGCCACGCCCATGCCTTGCGATACCAGCGACACCACGCTCAGCCAGTGCCTCAATTCATAGCGGATTTCGGGGTAAAAGCCGGCTTCGATGCAGATGCTCAGGATGCGCTCATGGTAGTCAGGCGACACCGCGCGCGACACCACGGCAAACGGCTCGCCCTGCAAGTCGCCCAGCGACAGCGATGCTTGCTGCGCCAGCGCATGGCCGGCGGGCAGGCAGCCGACGAACGCCTGGCTGGAAACGAGAATCTGCGACAGCTCGGGCGGCACGCGCGTGGTGTGGACGAAGCCGATGTCGAGCCGGTCCTGCGCCAGCTCGATCAGCTGCTCGCTCGAACTGAGCTCCTTCAGCATCAGCCGCAGCAAGGGATGCCGGGCCTGGAAACGCTCCAGGATGTCGGGCAGGCCGCTGTAAAGCATGGTGCCGGCAAAGCCGATGCTCAGGCTGCCGGCCATGCCCTGCCCCACATCGCGCGCATGGCGGGCCGCCTCTGCCGCCTGGTCGAGCAGCGCCCGCGCGGCGGGCACAAACGCCAGACCTGCGGCGGTCAGCGCCACGGATTTGCTGCTGCGCGTGAACAGGCGCGCACCAACCGACGCCTCCAGCTGCTGGATGTTGAGCGACAGCGGCGGCTGCGACATCGACAGCCGGCGCGCGGCCCGACCAAAGTGCAGCTCTTCAGCCAGAACCAGAAAGTAGCGCAGGTGTCGGAATTCCATGGATACAAATAATATATCGTTGCATCAAAAATTGGTATTGGACAAGTATTGATGCCGGACCAACAATACAGGCGCGAGACAGGCTGGGAATCATTCCCTACACTTTGTCATCCCACCCAAACACCCCAAGGAGACGCGCCATGAAAACCAAATTCAACTGGGAAGACCCGTTTTTTCTGTCCGAGCAGCTCAGCGATGACGAGCGCGCGGTCCAGGAGGCGGCGTATTCGTTTTGCCAGGAAAAGCTCCAGCCCAGAGTGCTGATGGCCGCGCGGCATGAAAAATTCGACCGCGAGATCATGAACGAGGCCGGCGCGATGGGCTTTCTGGGCTCGACCATCGAAGGCTATGGCTGCGCCGGCCTCAACTACGTGAGCTACGGGCTGGTGGCACGCGAGGTCGAGCGCGTGGACAGCGGCTACCGCAGCGCCATCAGCGTGCAGTCCTCGCTGGTCATGCACCCGATCCATGCCTACGGCAATGAAGCGCAGCGGCAAAAATACCTTCCAAAATTAGCCACCGGCGAATGGGTCGGCTGCTTCGGCCTGACCGAACCGAACCACGGCTCCGACCCGGCCAGCATGCTGACGCGCGCCAAGCCGGTCGATGGCGGCTTCATCCTCAAGGGCGCGAAGATGTGGATCACCAACAGCCCGATTGCCGACGTGTTCGTGGTCTGGGCCAAGCTCGAAGACGCTGACGGCAAGGTCGGCGGCCAGGAAGCGATTCGCGGCTTCGTGCTCGAAAAAGGCATGAAGGGCCTGAGCGCGCCGAAGATCGAAGGCAAGATGAGCCTGCGCGCCAGCATCACCGGCGAGATCGTGATGGACGATGTGTTTGTCCCAAGCGAAAACCTGCTGCCCAACGTGAGCGGCCTCAAGGGTCCGTTCGGCTGCCTGAACAAGGCGCGCTACGGCATTGCCTGGGGCGCGCTCGGCGCGGCCGAAGACTGCTGGTTCCGTGCCCGCCAGTACACCATGGACCGCGTCCAGTTTGGCCGTCCGCTGGCGCAAACCCAGCTGATTCAAAAGAAGCTGGCCGACATGCAGACCGAAATCACGCTCGGCCTGCAAGCCTGCCTGCGCGTCGGCCGGCTGATGGACGAGGACCGTGCCGTGCCCGAAATGATCTCGCTGATCAAGCGCAACTCCTGCGGCAAGTCGCTCGACATTGCCCGCATGGCGCGCGACATGCACGGCGGCAACGGCATCCATGACGAATACCACGTCATCCGCCACATGATCAATCTGGAGACCGTCAACACCTATGAAGGCACGCACGACGTGCATGCCTTGATTCTGGGCCGCGCGCAGACCGGCTTGCAGGCATTTTATTGATCATTTATGCCTTTTGCGCACGTGCAGCATGCATAAGCAGCTATTGTTTTTATAGCTGCTGATGGAACTGGGTTTCCTCAAGCCGCTGCTGACCAGCCTGGCGATGCCGCCCGCGGTGCCGCTGTTGCTGGCGCTGCTGGGCGTGCTGCTGGCCTGGCGCAAACGGCGCGGCGGGCTGCTGCTGGCCACGCTGTCGCTGGTGGTGCTGTGGCTGCTCGGCTGTCACGGCACGGCGGTGTGGCTGGCGCGCCATGCCCTGCCGCAGGTCGCACCGGCCTCCAGCGCGCAGCTGAAGGCCGGGCAGGTGCAGGCCATCGTCATTCTGGGCGGGGGCTCGCTGCCGGGGGCGCCTGAATACGGCGGCGCGCCCCAGCCTACGTCTGACACGGCAAGCCGGCTGCGCTACGGCGTCTGGCTGGCGCGCCAGACCGGCCTGCCGGTGGCGTTTACCGGCGGCACCGGCTGGGCGGCCGACGGCATGCAGCCGGTATCGGAAGCCGAAGTGGCCGCGCAGGTAGCCTTGCAGGACTACGGCTTCACCCTGCGCTGGAGCGAATCGGCATCGCGCGACACGTCGGGCAATGCGCGCCTGCTGGCGCCCCTGCTCCGGCGTGACGGCGTGCAGCGTATCGCCCTGGTCACCCATTCCTGGCACATGCCGCGCGCGCTGGCCGCTTTCGAGCGCGCCGGCCTGAGCGTGACGCCCGCGCCCATGGGCTTTACCGAGCCCATCGAGAACCATCTGCTGCAATGGCTGCCGTCCGCGCAAGGCCTGCTGGCTTCGCGCCTGGTGCTGCGCGAATGCCTGGGGCTGGCGGTGGGCCGCCTCCTGCCGCTGTAGCGGAGCTGGCCCGGGGCTGCCGGTATCATTCCTGCTGGCCGTTTCCGTGCCTGCGTCAGCCTTACCAGACCTCTCTTTCATGAAAAAACCCCAGGGTTTCACCGTTCACGATATTGCCCGGCTGGCCGGCGTGTCGGCCATGACCGTCTCGCGCACCCTGAACCATCCCGAAAAAGTCTCCCCCGCCGTGCTGGCCAGGGTGCGCGAAGTCGTTGCCCGCACCGGCTTCGTGCCCAACGGCATGGCGCGCGGCCTGCGCTCCTCGAAGGCCAGGCTGGTGGCGGCCGTGCTGCCCACGCTGGTCGGGCCGGTGTTCCAGGAAACCATTCGCGCGCTGAACGAGGCACTGGACGAGCAGGGCTACCAGTTGATGATCGGCCAGAGCGGCTACGACGCATCGCGCGAAGACGCGCTGCTCGACGCCATCATTCGCCGCCGGCCCGATGGCATCGTGCTGACCGGCATCATGCATTCGCCCGAAGGCCGGCGCCAGCTCCTGGCGTCCGGCATTCCGGTCGTCGAAACCTGGGACTTGACGCCCACGCCGATTGACATGCTGGTCGGCTTTTCGCATGAGCGGATTGGCCAGTCGGTGTGCCATTTCCTGTACAGCCGGGGCTACCGGCATCCGGCGCTGATCAGCGCCGATGACGAGCGCGCACGCCGCCGCATTGAAGGCTTCCAGGGCATGAGCCGCACGCTGGGCCTGGACGCGGCGCCCACGCACCTTGTGCCAGCGCCGACCACCCTCGGCTCGGGCCGCGCCGGGCTGGCCGCCGTTCTGGGCGCGCATCCGCAAACCGACGCGGTGTTCTGCAGCTCCGACATGCTGGCCCTGGGCGTGCTGATCGAGGCGCAGGCGCGGGGCCTGGCCGTCCCTAGGCAACTGGGGGTGGTGGGCCTGGGCGACCTGGATCTGGCCGCCAGCCTGCAACCCGCGCTGACCACCGTGCGCATCGACGGCACACGCATTGGCCGCACCGCCGCGCAGTACATCGTCGAGCGGGCAGAAGGCCGAAGCGTGAGCGAGCCGATTGTCGATATCGGCTTCGAGATCATCGAGCGCGCCAGCGCCTGAGCGGTATTGGGCTCAAGCGCTTGAGCCGGGTCTGAAGCGGATCACCGAACCCCGCATCCGCCATAAATGTTATCGATATTTATTTTCGTCATCGTGAATGGAACACCCGGCAATCAGCATGCCACTGCATGCCTGACTAAAAATTTCTGAAATTTCTTAGATTTTTCTGCAATTTCAGCAGTTTAAATCACTAAAGTTCCGGGTTTACCCCAATTTCTCCTGTTTTCCAAAATGCTATTCTTTGCGCAAATGTTACCGATAACATTAATCCTGAACGCTACCATGCGATTCAGGATGCGCCCGGGAAGATCGCTTTTTTTAAACACCATCCACAGGAGACACACATGAAAAGTACCTTGCAGCAACAATTCCATGCCAGGCCGACCGCGCTTGCGGCCAGCGCGCTCATCGGTGCCCTGATGCTCACGGCATGCGGCGGTGGCGACGGGGATGGCATTGCACTGGATACCGGCATCGACAACACCCTGGCGCAACCGGCGATCAGCGCGCAGGTCAAGAGCATTCTGACGGTCGAGGGCAAGCAGTTCAAGGACTCGAACGGCAACGGCCAGCTGGACAAGTACGAAGACTGGCGCCGCTCCATCGACCAGCGCGTCGATGACCTGGTGGGCAAGATGACGCTTGAGGAAAAAGTCGGCCTGATGTTGATCGACACCCTGAACTCGGATGCGGGCGGCTCGGTTTCCCAAACGGCGTTCGACTACATCAATGTTCAGAAAATGAGCCGGTTTGTGTTTCGCAACGTGGTGACGGCCACCCCGACAGCGGGGCAGGTCACCCCCGAGCAGGCGGCGAAGTTCACGAACGCAGTCCAGGCCATGACCGAGTCCACGCGCCTGGGCATTCCGGCAGTGTTCAAGTCCAACGCGCGCAACCATTATGAAAAAGACCCGCGCTTCGGCATCAGCGAGGCCGCCGGCGCCTTCACCGAGTTCCCGAAGGAAGCCGGCCTGGCCTCGGCTTCGCTGGGCGCGGGCGACATGTCGCTGGTCAGGAACTTTGCCACGGTCATGGGCGACGAGTGGAAGTCGATTGGCCTGCGCGGCATGTACGGCTACATGGCCGACCTCTCGACCGAGCCGCGCTGGTACCGGGTACACGAAACCTTCACCGAAGATGCCGACCTGAACGCCAGCATCATGAAGACGCTGGTGCAAACCCTGCAGGGCAGCACCGTCAAGGATGGCACCTCGGTGAATCCGAAGTCGGCGGTCGCGCTGACCATGAAGCACTTTCCCGGTGGCGGCCCGCAGGAAGGCGGCTTCGATCCGCACTACGCCCATGGCAAGAACCAGGCCTATCCGGGCGGCAATTTTGCTTACCACCTGAAGCCGTTCATGGCCGCCCTGGACGCCGGCGTGTCGTCGATCATGCCGTACTACGGCGTGCCGATCAACGTGACCTATGAAGGCGTCACCTACGACCAGGTCGGCATGGCGTTCTCCAAGCAAATCGTCACCGACCTGCTGCGCGGCAAGCTCGGCTTCAAGGGCTACGTGAACTCCGACACCGGCATCATCAACGACCGCGCCTGGGGCCTGGAAAAGAAGACCGTTGCGGAACGCGTCGCCGCAGCCCTCAATGGCGGAACCGAAACCCTGTCTGGCTTCCACACCAACCAGACCATCATGGATCTGGTGAAGGCCGGCCTGGTCACTGAAGCCCGGGTCACTGAAGCCGCGAAACGACTGCTGAAGGAGCAATTCCAGCTCGGCCTGTTCGAAAACCCCTACGTCGATGCCAGCAAGGCTGCCGCCAGCATCGGCAACGACGCAAACCGCGCCGTGGGCATGGACATTCAGCGCAAGTCCATCGCCCTGCTGCAAAACCAGGATCAGGCGGCCGGTGGCAAGACCCTGCCGCTGAAGGCAGGCGCCAAGGTTTACACCATGGGCCTGG
The DNA here is from genome assembly GCF_040105105.1 of Polaromonas hydrogenivorans. Lineage (GTDB taxonomy): Bacteria > Pseudomonadota > Gammaproteobacteria > Burkholderiales > Burkholderiaceae_C > Polaromonas > Polaromonas hydrogenivorans. The sequence goes on from NZ_CP157675.1 coordinate 3,162,444, forward strand.
CCAAGGCCGATGTGCAAAAGTACGGCTACACCGTGACCGACGGCGAGTCGAACAAGAATGCGGATGGAAGCACCGTGACGGACGTCAACGGAGATGCCGTCGGACGCCCGAGCGCCGCCGGCAGCGACTATGCGGTGATCCGGGTTGAAGTGTCCAACAACAAGCTGGTGCCGGGCACCACGACCAAGTACACCAGCACCTACAAGAGCGATGATCCTGCGACCGGCGGCCGCATCAACCCGGCCACCGGCAAGTCGTGGGGGTCCGAAGACCGCTGCGTCGCCAAGGCGGACTACTCGGTCGAGGATGCCACCAAGGCCTGCCTCGATAACGGGCTGGGGTTCGGCGGCTCCTTCCCGTGGGAAAACGGCATGCTGTCGTTCACCGAGATGGCCGCTGCGCAGTCATGGCAGGTTTCGCCATCGCTGGCCGACATCAAGAAGGTCATGCAGGAAGTAGGCGACCCGAAAAAGGTCGTTCTCAGCATCTACTTCCGCCAGCCCTATGTTCTTGACGATGCCAGCGGCCTGAAGACTGCGGGCGCCATCGTGGCCGGCTTCGGCGTGAGCAACACCGCGCTGCTCGACGTGCTGAGCGGCAAGGTTCTGGCAACGGGCGCGGCGTTCAAGCCGCAAGGCAAGCTGCCGTTTGCCCTGGCCAACAACTCCAAGGCCATTGTTGACAACCAGCCTGACGTTCCGGGCTATCCCGAGAAGGACACGCTGTACAAGTTCGGCTTCGGGCTGACTTATTAGGATGCGGTCAGCAATAACTTCCCTGCGTCATACCCGCGAAGGCGGGTATCCAGACTCGTTTGAGGGTTTCAGCCCGTGTTGCTGGATTCCCGCCTGCGCGGGAATGACGGACGGGAAGCTATTGTTTGCCAGATCCTTAGCCGCTTTTCCTGTCGGCCCCCTTTTTCCAACTTTGCAAGCACCCACCCATGCCAACTCACTCCACACCGCTGATCACCGGCCTGCAAGTGATCCCCGTCGCCGGCCGCGACTCGATGCTGCTCAACCTGAGCGGCGCGCACGGCCCGTTTTTCACGCGCAACCTCCTGATCCTCACCGACAACGCCGGCCGCACCGGCGTGGGCGAGGTTCCAGGGGGCGAGAAGATCCGCCAGACGCTCGAAGATGCCCGAGCGCTGGTCGTCGGCCAGCCGATTGGCGACCACCAGCGCGTGCTGCAGCAGATGCACAAGCAGTTTGCCGACCGCGACAGCGGCGGGCGCGGACTGCAGACGTTTGATTTGCGCACCACCATCCATGCCGTGACCGCCGTCGAGTCGGCGCTGCTCGACCTGCTGGGCCAGCACCTGGGCGTGCCGGTGGCCGCCTTGCTCGGAGAAGGCCAGCAGCGCGAGGCGGTCGAGATGCTGGGCTACCTGTTCTTTGTCGGCGACCGCACCCAAACCGGCCTGGCCTATAACAGCGAGCCCGGTGCCGACAACGCCTGGTCGCGCGTTCGCCACGAAACCGCGCTGACGCCCGAGGCCGTGGTGCGCCAGGCCGAAGCTGCGCACGAGCGCTACGGCTTCAACGACTTCAAGCTCAAGGGCGGCGTGCTGCGCGGCGAGGAAGAAATCGACGCCGTGACCGCCTTGCACGAGCGCTTCCCGCAGGCGCGCGTCACGCTTGACCCGAACGGCGGCTGGCTGCTCAAGGACGCGATTCGCCTGATGCGGGACATGAAAAACGTGGTCGCCTACGCCGAAGACCCGTGCGGCGCCGAGGACGGCTTCTCGGGCCGCGAGGTGATGGCCGAGTTCCGCCGCGCCACCGGCCTGCCGACGGCCACCAACATGATCGCCACCGACTGGCGCCAGCTGACGCACGCGCTGGCGCTGCAATCGGTCGATATTCCGCTGGCCGACCCGCATTTCTGGACCATGGCCGGCTCGGTGCGCGTGGCGCAGACCTGCCGCGACTGGGGGCTGACCTGGGGATCGCATTCGAACAACCACTTCGATGTGTCGCTGGCCATGTTCACCCATGTCGCCGCTGCCGCGCCGGGGCGCGTCACGGCCATCGACACGCACTGGATCTGGCAGGACGGCCAGCGCCTGACCAAGGAGCCGCTGCAGATCGTCGGCGGACTGGTGGCGGTACCCAAAAAGCCCGGCCTTGGCGTCGAGCTGGACATGGCCGAGGTCGAGAAAGCCCATCAGCTCTACAAACAGCACGGCCTGGGTTCGCGCGACGATGCCATTGCCATGCAGTGCCTGATTCCGAACTGGACCTTCAACCCGAAACGTCCGGCATTTGACAGGTAGAACAGGCAGGAGCACGCCTGGCAGCCAGGCACCCGCAGTTGACGGGGTAAAGGCAAAAAGCTATATTACTAACCAGCCAGTCAGTAATTATGCCAAACACCCCCTCCTCCAACGACAACACTCCAGCCACCGCCACCAGGCGCGAGCGGCGCAAGGAAGCCCGTCCCGGTGAATTGATCGACGCGGCGCTCGATCTTTTTGTTGAAAAAGGTTTTGCCGCCACCCGCGTCGAAGAAGTCGCGGCGCGCGCCGGCGTGTCCAAGGGCACGCTGTTTTTGTACTTTCCGAGCAAGGACGAGCTGTTCAAGGCCGTGGTGCGCGAAAACATCTCGGGCCGGTTTGTCGAATGGAACAGCGAGTTCGAGGGTTTCGAGGGCAGCACCGGCGACATGCTGGGCTACTGCATGAATTCGTGGTGGGAGCGGGTCGGAGCGACAAAAGCCTCGGGGCTGACCAAGCTGATGATGAGCGAAGCCAGCAATTTTCCGGAAATCGCCGCGTTTTACCAGCAGGAAGTCATCCAGCCCGGCCATACGCTGATTCGCCGCATTTTGCAGCGCGGCATGGATCGCGGTGAATTCCGCAGCCTGGACCTGGACTATGCGGTGTACAGCGTGGTGGCACCGATGATGTTCATGATCCTGTCCCGGCATTCAATGGGCGTTTGCGTGCCCAGCAATGTCGAGCTGGACCCGCAAAGATACATTGCCGCGCAGCTGGGCGTCATCCTGAACGGCTTCAGCCTTCGGCCAGACGATGCCCGGCCAGATGCAAGGAAGGCCTGAGTTCAGTGACGGGGCGCCAAGCCGCCGCGCCGGCAAGAACCGCTGATCCGAGTCAGGTTGCCAGCCGGCACGCCGTCTAAAATCAGCCCCCGCGCTCAATGCATTCCCCCTTCACCCACATCGCCCACAACCACAGGTTTTCCATGAACTACGAACAAGCCCGATTCAACATGATTGAGCAGCAAATCCGCCCCTGGGAAGTGCTGGACAACCAGGTCCTTTCCCTGCTCGCGGTGATGCGGCGCGAAGACTTCGTGCCGCCAGCGTGCAAGGCGCTGGCCTTCACCGACATGGAAATCCCGCTGCCGCCGCACAACAACCCCGGCCAGTGCATGCTCGCGCCCCGCGTCGAAGCCCGCATCCTGCAAGACCTGGCCGTGCAAAAGCATGAAAAAGTGCTGGAAATCGGCACCGGCTCCGGTTTCATGGCCGCCCTGCTTGCGCACCGCGCCCAGCAGGTCATCACCCTCGAAATCGAGCCTGAACTGGCCGAAACCGCGCGCCGCAACCTGCAAAAAGCCGGCATCTACAACGCCGAAGTGCGCCAGGCCGACGGCGCGGCCAACCTGGCCGAAGCCGTGTCCGGCAACGGCCCGCTGCGCGGCCCTTTCGACGTGATCGTGCTCAGCGGATCGGTCGCCGAAGTGCCCGCCGCGCTGCTCGACCAGCTCAAGGTCGGCGGCCGGCTCAGCGCCATCGTCGGCGACGAACCCATGATGCGCGCCACGCTGATCACCCGCGTCGGTAAGGACTCGTTTCGCACCACTCAAGCCTGGGACACGGTGGCGCCCCGGCTGCTCAATTTCCCCGCGCCGTCGAAATTCACTTTCTGAATCCCTGAACCATACCAAGGCCCGCCTGATGATTCCCCAACTCAATCCTTCCGCCTTTGCCGCCTGGCGCGACCAGGCCAAAGAAGGGCTTGCGCCCACCGCCCTTCCGGTCGTGCTTGATGTGCGCGAGCCGTGGGAAGTGCAAACCGCCTCGGTCAAGGAAGACGGCTTCCGGCTGCTGGCCCTTCCGATGCGCGAGATTCCGGCCCGCGTGGCGGAGCTTCGGGACACGCTCGGCGCCGACCACCCGATCGCCTGCCTGTGCCACCACGGCATGCGCAGCCTGCAGGTGGCCAACTACCTGGCGCAAAGCGGTTTTGGCGAAGTCGTCAACCTGCAGGGCGGCATTGATGCCTGGTCGCAGCGGGTTGATCCGTCGGTGGCGCGCTATTGAACTGCCGGTTTTTTCGATTCGAAGCGGTCAAGCCGGCCGGACTGCTCCTTGTATCCACCGGCTGATCCGTTCATTTTTTGATTCATCCAACTCCTGCAAGACTTCCCAATGACCCTGCCTAGAAAACCGTCGGTGCCCCGCCTGCCGATGTTGCCCCTGTCGGCCGCCTTCGCGCTAGCCGCGCTGGCGCCCCTGGCGCAAGCCCAGAGTCTGGTGGAGTTGTATGAATCGGCGCGGGCTTTTGATGCGACCTACCAGTCGGCCAAGCTGCAATACGACGCCAACCTGGCCCGCGCCGACCAGGCCAGGGCCGGCATTTTGCCCACCGCCGGGCTGTCGGCGGGGGCCTCGCGCGTTGGCGTTGACACCACCACCACGCCCGCCGTCAACACCAGCTTCAACACCCAGAATGCCACGCTCAGCGCCAGCCAGCCTTTGTACCGGCCCGGCAACTGGGCCACCTACGAGCAGGGCTTCAAGCAGGTGGACCTGGCCCGGGCCCAGCTCGAATCGGCATCGCAAGACCTGATCGTGCGCACCAGCCAGGCTTACTTCGACGTGCTGGCCGCGCAGGACACGCTGGCTTTTGTGCGGGCGCAAAAAGAAGCGGTGAACGAGCAACTGGCGTTTGCCAAGCGCAATTTCGAGGTCGGCACGTCCACCATCACCGACACCCGCGAAGCCCAGGCGCGCTTTGACCTGGTGACAGCCCAGGAAATCGCCGCCGAGAACGACTTGCGCGTCAAGAAAATTGCCCTTGACCAGCTGGTCGGCGTCACCGAATCCCAGCCCCGGCCCCTGCTGGCCCCGGCCAGCCTGCCACCCGTGGTGCCGGCCGATGTAACGACCTGGGTGCGGCAGTCCGAACTGGTGAACCCCGCCATTCGCCAGGCGCAGAGCAACGCCGAGATTGCCGACCTGGAAATCAGGAAAGCCGAAGCCGGCCACAAGCCGACGCTGGACGTGACCGCCAGCTACAACGTCACCAAAAACCCGTCCAACACGGCGCAAGTCGGCATTTCCTCCCGCGCCAACACCAGCAACATCGGCCTGCTGCTCAATGTGCCGCTGTTCGCCGGCTTCTCGACGCAAAACCGCATCCGGGAAACGCTGTCGCTGCGCGACAAGGCGCTGAGCGACCTCGAAGGCACGCGGCGCAGCGTGGCGCAAAACGTGCGCACCGCCTACTTCGGCGTGCAGTCGGGCCAGGGACAGGTCAAGGCGCTGGAAGCGGCCGAGCTGTCAAGCCAGAGCGCGCTCGACGCCAACAAGCTGGGCTACCAGGTCGGCGTGCGCATCAACATCGACGTGCTGAACGCCCAAAGCCAGCTGTTCCAGACCAAGCGCGACCTGGCGCAGGCGCGCTACAACGTGCTGCTGGGCGGGCTGCGGTTAAGGCAGGCCAGCGGCACGTTGACTGCGGAGGATTTGCAACAGGTGAATGGATTGCTGGCGAGATAGCGACAAATAATCGCTTCCGGCTTTCCAAACAGGCAAAAGCCGGGTGTTTGGTCCCGCCTCCTTGTACACGAACAGCCCCGAGTGCCGGGGATCATGTACGGCCTGTTGAAGCGCTTGATCAGGTCGGCATCGAGATTTTGACCTGGTAGGCCGGGTCGTTTTTCGGGTGGCTCTGGTTGGTGAAAACGGAGCGGTCGTTTTTCAGCACGATCACTTCAAAGAAGGGACGGAACCGCTCTTCAGCAACGCCAAAGGCTTGCAGGAATTTACCAAACAGCTGTTGTTCCTCGGGCTCAGGGGTGCCATCGGCCAGCGAGGAGTCGATCAGGTTCACCAACATGCACATCTTCTGGGCATCGCTCAGGAGCGGCGCGGCTTCCTTGAGGAAGGTGTCGATGGAGTTTTTGCGGCGGTATTTGACCGCGTTGTCCAGCAGCGCCTGGTTTTGCGCGCCCACTCCGACGGTGCCGTTGCCCTGGTCCTGACCGCCGAGCACGGACAGCAGGTGGCCGATTTCCTCGTTGTCGATTTCGCCGTCGGCGGACATCATGTACATCAAGCTGGTGGCGAACGCCAGGTGAGGCGTCATTTTGTCGCCCGAATCGCCTTTGAACATATCAAACAAACCCATCTCGTCTCCTTAAGGAAATTACACAAAAACAGTGGTGTTCAGCAGCGGTGAAACTGTCTGATTTTCATTCTAGCTTTGTGAATTTAAGCTCGACCTTGTCCTTGTGATGTCCATGGATAAAACAGCGCGGGCAGGCCGTCGGCTTCTTGGTGAACTGCAGCCCTGCCTTACGGGTGCCTGGCCTGAGATTTCCTCCCAGCCTCGGCCAAGTGCCCGGCCAGCAGTTTTGCGGCGGCAGACAACGAGCGCTCGTCCTGAAAACAAATGGCGAAGCAGCGGGGCGAGCACACCGAGGAAGTCCTTGGTGCATTGCAGCAACACGCGCCGGCCCTGTAAGCCCCATTGCAAGACCGTTATTCAAAGCCTATAAACCGGAGACAACGACCATGAACGCTTCCCCTGCTTTTTCCATCACCCGCCGCGCCGCCCTCGTCCCCGCCGTGCCCGGCGGACAAGGCGTCGTGATTGACAGCCTGCCCGGCGCGGGCGGCATCACCGGGTCGCCGGCCCTGGCCAAGGCGGCGCCTGACGGCCTGACGATTGGCGTGGAGGCCAACACCCACGCCATCAACCCCAGCGTCTTTGACATCCTTCCCTCCCTAAAGGAAGGGGATTCCTACGGTGCTACACATGAGTTCCCTCACGCATAGTCACTTCGGTGGGTTCCTGCTTCGCCGAGGCTGGTTTCGTCGTGGTCTTGCGACCCCGGCCAGAGCCGTCCTCTCCACAGGCTGCAACGCGGTATCCCCGCGCCAATATGTTCATTGCACCGACGACATCGGCGTGGTTCTCGTAGCCGCAATCGACGCACTCGAACCTGGCTTGCGTTTGGCGGTTTTCCTTTGCCACATGCCCGCAGCATGGGCAGGTCTGGCTGGTGTACTGGGGCGGCACGGCAATGAGAATGCCACCGTTCCAAGCGAGCTTGTATTGCAGCTGTCGCCGGAATTCAAACCAGCCTTGATCGAGGATGGACTTGTTCAGCCCCGACTTGGCGGCGACGTTTTTGCCCGGTTTTCCCGCATTGCCCGCTGCCGATTTGCTCATGTTGCGCACAGCCAAGTCTTCAATAGCGACCATCGCGTGGTTTTGGCTGATGGCGCTTGTCGTCTTGTGCAGGAAGTCCTTGCGGGCGTTGGCTATTTGGGTGTGGACTTTTTGAACCTTTCGCCTGGCTTTGTGCCAGTTTTTGCTGAACCTGGTTTTGCGGCTCATGCGCCGCTGGTATCTCGCCAGGCGTTGTTCGTGACGCTTGAAGCTGCACAGCGGGGCAACAAAGCTGCCGTCGCTCATCGTGGCAAAGCGGGCTATTCCAACATCAATGCCGATGGCCGTTGTCGCTGTGGGTGTCGGTGTTTCCACTTCGCGCTCGGTCTGGATGCTGGCAAACCACTTGCCGCCCGACTGGCTGATGGTGATGTTTTTGGCGGTTCCCAGAATGTCGCGGCTGTTGCGATAGCGCATCCAGCCCAGCTTGGGCAAAAAAATTCGGCTGTTCGGCTGGTCAAGTTTGAAGCCTTGCGGAAAACGAAAACTCTCGCGCGGGCCTTTTTTCTTGAACTTCGGAAAGTCGGTGCGTCTTTCAAAGAAGTTTTTCCAGGCTCGCTCCAGGTCTTTCAAAACTTGCTGCAAGGCTTGCGATGGAGCTTGCCTGAGCCACTCAAACTCTTGCTTCCAGTCTGGGAGCTTATTGGCCAATGCCACGTAGTTCATGAACTTTGCGCCCGCCGCGTGATTGGCTTTTTGCAATTCCAGCGCTGTGTTGAAGACGAAGCGGCATGCTCCGGCAAAGCGGCGCATGTTGCGCTGCTGCTCACCGTTGGGCATGAGTTCGTATTGAAAGGCCTGGAGGCGCTGCATGCTGGCATTTTATGCAGCAATTTTGCTGATCGACGGCAGTGGAGGACGCCTGCGGCGTCCGCGCGCTGCATCCCCGCGCTAAAGGACGGGGTTTTCCGCGCAAGATGGATAAAAAGATTCCCTGCGACACGCTGGGCGGAATTTCGCTCGATTAACCCTTCTTTTGAAAAAGGAAAATTTGAAATGGCAGATTTGTTTGACAACCCGATGGGCCTGATGGGCTTTGAATTCGTCGAGTTCGCCTCGCCGATGCAGGGCGTGCTGGAGCCGGTGTTCGAACGCATGGGCTTCACCCTGGTGGCCCGGCACCGCTCGAAGGACGTGGTGCTGTACCGCCAGGGCGAGATCAACTTCATCGTCAACCGCGAACCCAAAAGCGTCGCCGGCTACTTTGCCGCCGAGCACGGCCCGAGCGCCTGCGGCATGGCGTTTCGCGTCAAGGATGCGCACCTTGCCTACAACCGCGCGCTCGAACTCGGCGCGCAGCCGATTGACATTCCGACCGGGCCGATGGAGTTGCGCCTGCCCGCCATCAAGGGCATAGGCGGCGCGCCGCTGTACCTGATCGACCGCTTTGAAGACGGCAAGTCGATCTACGACATCGACTTTGTGTTCCTGGAGGGCGTGGACCGGCATCCGCCCGGTCATGGCCTCAAGCTCATCGACCACCTGACGCACAACGTGTACCGGGGCCGCATGGCGTTCTGGGGCGGCTTTTACGAAAAGCTGTTCAACTTCCGTGAGATTCGCTACTTCGACATCCAGGGCGAATACACCGGCCTGACCTCGCGCGCCATGACCGCGCCCGACGGCAAGATCCGCATTCCGCTGAACGAGGAATCCAGGCAGGGCGGCGGCCAGATCGAGGAATTCCTGCTGAAGTTCAACGGCGAAGGCATCCAGCACATCGCGCTGATCTGCGACGACCTGCCCGCCACCGTGGACAAGCTCGCCCTGGCCGGCGTGCCACTGATGACGGCACCCAGCGACAGCTACTACGAGATGATCGACGGCCGCCTGCCGGGCCACGGCCAGCAGGTAGCCGAATTGCAGACGCGCGGCATCCTGCTCGACGGCAGCACTGAAGGCACTACTCAAGGGGAAAGGCCGCGCCTGCTGCTGCAGATCTTCTCGCAGCCGCAACTCGGGCCGGTGTTCTTCGAGTTCATCCAGCGCAAGGGCGACGAGGGCTTTGGCGAGGGCAATTTCAAGGCGCTGTTCGAGTCGCTGGAGCGCGACCAGATCGAGCGCGGCGCACTCACCGTGGAGGCATGACAGCCATGAAAATCGACCGCATTCACCACGTCGCCTACCGCTGCAAGGACGCCAAGGAGACGGTGCTCTGGTACCAGAAGATGCTCAACATGGACTTCGTGCTGGCGATTGCCGAAGACCGGGTGCCATCCACCAAGGCGCCTGATCCGTACATGCACATCTTCATGGACGCCGGCCAGGGCAACGTGCTGGCATTCTTTGAACTGCCGACGCAGCCGCCCATGGGCCGCGACCCGAACACGCCCGACTGGGTTCAGCACATCGCCTTTCGGGTGAAAGACCGGGCCGAGCTGCTGGAGTTCAAGGCGCACCTGGAGGCCAACGGCGTCAATGTGCTGGGCGTGACCGACCACGGCGCCTTCCATTCGATCTATTTCTTTGACCCGAACGGCCACCGCCTGGAGCTGGCCTGCCCCGATCCCGAGGAAGAAGCCATGATCAAGCGGCTCGATGCCGTGAAGTGGGACATGCTCGAAGACTGGTCCAAGACCAAACGCGCGCCCGCCCATGCGGCCTTTTTGCACCAGCGGGAATTCAAGTCATGAGCCCCGCCATTGACGGCACCCACGACGCGGCGCTGCAAAGCTGGGTCGAATCGGCCAACGACCCGGCAAGCGACTTTCCGATCCAGAACCTGCCGTTTGGCCGTTTTCGCGGTGAAGATGACGCCGACTGGCATATCGGCGTGGCCATTGGCGACCAGGTGCTGGACCTGCATGCGGCCCGGCTGATCGCTAGCCGCGACATGAACCGGCTCATCCGCCTGCCGCCCGAGACCCGGCACATCTTGCGCCAGACCATCTCGCAAGGCCTGCGCGCAGGCAGCGCCCAGCAAAAAACCTTCAAGGCCGCGCTGCGCGCCCAGTCCAAAGTCAAGCTGGGCCTGCCCTGCCAGATCGGCGACTACACCGATTTCTACACCAGCGTTCACCACGCCACCACCATCGGCAAGCAGCTGCGGCCCGACAACCCGCTGCTGCCCAACTACAAATGGCTGCCCATCGGCTACCACGGACGCGCTTCGAGCATCGTGCCCAGCGGCCAGGGCTTTCACCGGCCCAAGGGGCAGACGAAAGCGCCCGACCAGGACGCGCCGGCCTTTGGCCCCTGCCGCCGGCTGGATTACGAACTGGAGCTGGGCGTGCTGATTGCGCGCCCCAACGTCCTGGGCGAGCCCATCGCCATGGCGGATGCGGAGTCGCATGTCTTCGGCGTGGGCCTGTTCAACGACTGGAGCGCGCGCGACATCCAGGCCTGGGAATACCAGCCGCTGGGGCCGTTCCTGTCCAAAAACTTCGCCAGCACGCTCTCGCCCTGGGTGGTGACGCTCGATGCGCTGGCGCCGTTTCGCGCGCCGTTCACCCGGCCAGAAGGCGACCAAGAACCGCTTGAATACCTTGATTCGCCCGTCAACAGGGCGCAAGGCGCTATCAATATTGAACTGGAAGTGTGGCTGCAGACCGCCCGGATGCGGCAAGCCGGCCATGCGGGCGAGCGCATTTCGCAGTCCAACTACCGCGACGCCTACTGGACCATGGCGCAACTGGTGGCGCACCACACCGTCAACGGCTGCAACCTGCGCGCCGGCGACCTGTTCGGTTCGGGCACGCTTTCCGGCCCCAGGCCGGAGCAAGGCGGCTCGCTGATGGAACTGAGCGCGGGCGGCAAGAAGCCCCTGGCCTTGTCCAATGGCGAAACCCGCAGCTGGCTCGAAGACGGCGACAGCGTCATCCTGCGCGGCTACTGCGAGCAGGACGGCTTTCGGCGCATCGGCTTTGGCGAATGCCGGGGATTGGTACTCGCCGCCACGGTTTAAGGATGCGGTCAGCAATAACTTCCCTGCGTCATACCCGCGAAGGCGGGTATCCAGACTCGTTTGAGCGTTTCAGCCCGTGTTGCTGGATTCCCGCCTACGCGGGAATGACGAACGGGAAGTGATTACTTTTCACGTCTTAAGGAGAACCACCATGCCAGCATCCTTGAAGGAAACCACCAAGCACGGGCTTGCAGCGGGCGACGCCCAACGCCCGGAACGAACCGACTGGACCATTGACCAGGGCTGGGATCGCTACACCGCCCAGGAACACGGCGTCTGGAAGACACTGTTCGAGCGCCAGAGCCGGCTGCTGCTGGGGCGCGCCTGCGACGAGTTCGTCAGCGGCATGGCCGATCTGCCGATTGGCGCCGACCAGATTCCCGACTTTCGCCACCTCTCGGACATCCTGATGCAGCGCACCGGCTGGCAGGTGGTCGCCGTGCCCGGGCTGGTGCCCGACGAGGTGTTTTTCGAGCACCTGGCGAACCGCCGCTTTCCGGCCGGCCAGTTCATCCGCAAGCCGCATCAGCTCGACTACCTCGAAGAGCCCGATGTGTTCCACGACGTGTTCGGCCATGTGCCGATGCTGATGAACCCGGCGATTGCCGACTACATCCAGGCCTACGGCGTAGGCGGATTACGGGCGCAACAGCTCGGCGTGCTGGACAAGCTGGCGCGCGTGTACTGGTACACCGTCGAGTTCGGCCTGGTCAAGCAAAAGGACGGACTGCGCATCTATGGCGCGGGCATCGCCTCGTCGGCTTCGGAAAGCGTCTTTGCGCTCGACGATGCGTCGCCCAACCGCATTCGCTTTGACCTGGAGCGGGTGATGCGCACGAATTACCGCATCGACGATTTCCAGGAAACCTACTTCGTGATCGACAGCCTGGACGAACTGCTGGCCCTGGCCCGCATCGACTTCGCGCCCTTGTACGAGCGCGTGCAGGGCCAGCCGGACCACGAGCCGGGCACGGTGCTGGCGTCCGACCAGGTGATCAGCCAGGGAACGGGTCGCTACCACGCCAACAAACGCCAGGGAGTGACGCAATGAGCTTCGAGAACCAAACGGTGATGGTGACCGGCGCCGCCGGCAACCTCGGACAAGCGGTGGCCGCCGCCTTTGCCGGCCAGGGCGCGCGGCTGGTGCTGATCGGCCGGCAGCTTGAATCCTTGCAGGCCGCCTTTGGCGACGCGGGCGACAACCGGCTGTTTCTGGCCACCGACCTGCTCGACGGCCCGCAGGTCGCGGCCGCGCTGGCGGCGGCGGTGGCGCGCTTCGGGCGTGTCGATGTGCTGTGCAACCTGGCCGGCGGCTTTCGCATGGGCGAGGCGGTGCATGAAACCGCCGACAGCAGCTGGGACTTTCTGATGGACATCAACGCCCGCACCGTCCTGAACACGGCGCGCGCCGTGGTGCCGCACATGCTGGAACACGGCGGCGGAAAAATCGTCAATGTCGGCGCCTATGCGGCGCAAAAGGGCGCGGCACGCATGGCCGCCTACTGCGCGTCCAAGAGCAGCGTCATTCGCCTGACCGAGGCCATGGCGGCCGAGCTGCGGGCCAAGAACATCAATGTCAACTGCGTGCTGCCGACCATCATCGACACCCCCGAAAACCGCGCGGCCATGCCGCAAGCCGACCCGCTGCACTGGGTCGCTCCGAAGGATCTGGCCAGCGTGATTGTTTTCCTGGCATCAAATGCGGCCCGCGCGGTGCATGGCGCGGCGCTGCCGGTGACCGGCTTGATCTGAGTGCCCTGCGGCGCCATGCGCGCCATTTCCACGCCCCCCCGACCCGTCCCGCAGTGCCGCATCAGTGGTGGCTGACGCCTGAAGAGACGCGGCATGGACGACCAGATTCGCCACCTCCTCCACGCTGGCCGCGCGCTGGATGATCGAACTGGGGCGATGCTTCATCACAAAGGCGGCCGTCGCTTCCATGGACAGGCCCGATGCCTGGACTTTCTGGCAGAGAAAGTGCGGCTGGATTGAGGCGGGAATCCCGCCTTCCTGGCGGCAAGCAAACTGGCTCAGGAGCAATCCAGGAAAAATCACGAAACGCGTTAAATTCAACCGGGACTGGCCCGTAATTTGGCACAGGCACGGGTATAACCTGTTGCCGGTTCGGATACCGGGCTCTACGGCGTGACAAGAATAAATACAGAGGAATTTGATGCTGCTGAAATCTGCAGATGACAAATCGAAACGGCTGGCTTTGTTGGAGAACCTGCAACGCTCGCAAGTCCTGGATTCATTCCAAAAAAATTGGTTGCGCGACGAACTGATGCGCCTGAAGAAAGGCATTCAGGGCGAGCGTGAATCGGCGTATTACCTCGACAGCTACTTCAAGGATGAAGAGAACCGCGTTGTCTTGCACGACCTGCGTTTTGTCGCAGAGGGCGAGGTGACGCAGATTGATCACCTGATCATTAATCGCGCCGGAAGCATGTACCTGCTTGAGACCAAAAATTATGCGTGCAACCTGGTCATCAACGCACATGGCGAGTTCACCGCCGAGTATGACAACGCGAGGTTCGGTATTCCCTCACCGATTGAGCAAAGCCTGCGCCACGAGCGGGTGCTGTGCAAATTGCTGGAGCAGCTGGACATTGTGGGCCGCACCCAGAAGCAGCTCGATTTTCACCATGTGGTCATGCTGCATCCCAAGGCGACCATTGAACGTCCACCTGCAAAAAGCTTCGACACCAGCAACGTCATCAAGGCAGACCAGTTTCCGAGCTGGCACAAGAGTTTTGCAGACAAGATAGGCATGGGCACGCTGTTTAAAATTGCGCTGAACATGCGCAGCCTGGACACCGTCAAGGAATGGGGTGAAAAGCTAATGCGGCAGCATCGCCCTGCGGATTTGCTGGCATTGCCGGATTTCATGCGCCCCCGGGAAGCTGTTAAGGCGGTAGCGCCGGCGCCCCTATTTTCTGCGCCACCTTCAATGGCGAGAGTGACGCCAACCGTACAGGTTCAAGCCCGGGTTCAACCCTCAAGTCCCCCCACGCGCCCGCCGGAGGAAGCTGCGAAGAAATTAATCTGCGCGCACTGTGCAGCCAAGATCAGTTTTGCCGAAGGCAAGTTTTGCTGGAACAATGCCAAGCGGTTTGGCGGACTGGCGTATTGCCGGGAACATCAGGCACTGGCTTGACTTCAATTCCGCGAAGGAGCAGCGCCCGGCGCGCTGGCCGCCGCTGCCGCCGCGCCCGCCCCATGAGGAATCACGTTGCGCTTGACGATTTCGCCGGTCACGGGGTGGTAATACGCTTCCACCACATCGCCATTTTTCTTGATGGCGTAGAACTCGTAGCATTGCGTTCTGGAGACCTTGAAGTCCACCCGCAAATACTCGCTCACCCCAAAAATCGCCTTGATTTTTTTCTCGCCCAGCCACGCCTGGCCGGGTAGCGTGGAGCACACGATGCGCTCATTCGGCGTGCTGGCCTGAGCCACACCCGCGCCGCAGGCCGCCAGCACCGCACCGCACGCCAGCACTGCTGCCGCGCAAGCACCATGGTTTTTCTTCATATGTTTTGCCCCTGATTGGATGATCTGCTGCCGCCACACTTTGCAACGCTCAGGGCACCAAGCTTATGCAGCCGAGCTTAGGATTTTCTGAACACCCAATCCGCGCATTCCCTGCCAGGCGAGGTGGCCGCGTAGCGGCATTAAGGCGTGAGCCGACTCGTCAGGAGGTAGGGCTGACACAGGCTGTTGGTTTTTGCCTTGCAGCGGACTTGCGGGCATGTTCTTCGGTGCCCTGCGCGTCCACATAGGCTCGTACTGTTTCCAGCGTAGCACCGCCTACACTGCCGACAAAGTAGGCACGGTGCCAGAACAAGGGCTTGCTGTAGAACGGTGCCAGGTGTTCGGCAAAGCGGTTTCGGGTACGCCGGGCACTGGCTGTCTTGAGGTTGTTGATCAACACCGAAATAGTTTGCCAACACGCCAAAAACCTATTTCCTCAATTCAGAAGGACAGGTGAACGTGCAAGCGGTATCCCCGTTGCGCCTGCTGTTTGCGCTGGCATGGTTCAACAGCGTGCCGGTGGACTGGCTGGCGCGCTTCATGATCCAGATTCACATCAGCAAAACCTACCTCTACCGCCTGCCCATGCCGCAGCCGACGGATGACGGATGACGAGATTCTGGCCAGCCCCGAGCTTGCGCAACTCGCCAAAAACGCCCTGCTGCTGAGCCTGGCGGCGAGTTGGGACGACTTTGCCGAACTCGCGCCGCTGTTCAATGTCAAGCCCCGGGACGTGCCGCAAGCCGCCAAGGCGCAAGACACGCTGCGCGCGCAAAACGACAAGCTCGTCGCCAGTCTCTACGGCATCACGGGCGCCGAACTGGCCCATCTGCTGCGCAGCTTCAAGGTCATGGCCGGCAAGCGCCCTGAATATCTGACGCTGCTGGCTTAAACGCGGCCGCTGCAATCGGAATCGCAGACAGCCCCCATCCCGGCCTTTCCCCAGAGGGGGAAGGAGGAAGACAAAAAAAGCAGCCTTGCGCGCCTGAACCCGCATGGCTCCTTCCCCCGCTGGGGGAAGGCTGGGATGGGGGCCAGCGGAACCCGCTCAAGCACCGCTCCTGAATAGATAGCTGCTTGCGCCTGCCCAGTATGCGCAAATGGCCTGAAAGGCTTGAAATCCGTGACGATTCAGGCTAGTTTCTCAATAGCTCCTGGTGAAGCCGCCGTCGTGAAGAATATTGAGCCCGGTCATGTGGTCAGAGAACGCCGACAGCAATCCTTCGACCGCAGCGGCCACCTCATCGGGGCTGCCGTACTTCCTCAAGGGAATGTTCGAGGTCTCTTCATTCACGCGTTGCGCCAACGTCATCCCCGCCACGGCAGCGCGTTTTTCAAGCGACGCGGTGTAGCCGGGCGTGAGCGTTCCGCCCAGCGACAGCGTGTTGACGTGAATCCCCTGCTCGCCGAACGCGAACGCGAGCGTCTTGGCTTCGGCCAGCCAGGCGCAGCGAATCACGTTGCTTGACGCGTAGTGGCCCATGACCTGCGCCGAGGAAATACCGGAAATGATGACGATCTTGGCCCTGCGCCCCTGCGCCGGATCGGGCTGCATGCGCGCCATGGCGGCCTTGAGCAGCGACAGCGGACCGACAAAACTGTTTTGAAGAATCTCGCGCCACCGCTCGCTGCTGGGCAGAGGGTCATTCGTCGGCGGCTCCTGGGGCGGCATCAGGACGGCGCCGTCCAGGACCAGGTTTCTGGCGCTCAATTCCTCGGCAAATTTCTTCACCGAGTCATCGCGCGTCATGTCCACGCTGATCCATGAAAAGGTGCCGGGGCAGGTGTTCGAGAGTTCAGCGCAAAGCGACTGAAGCCGGCCGGCATCGCGGGCCGCAAGAAGCAGGGAGTTCCCCGCTTTGGCCAGCCGGTGGCAGACGGCCAGTCCGATGCCGCCGGTCGCGCCGGCCACAAGAATCGTTGGGGACGCACTGGGCATGATCCACTCGCTTTCTTGCAAAATCCGATGGTAGCGCCGAAGGCATGGGGCCGCCAGTTCGGCTGCCGCCAGCCTCGGCCAACTCCGCCGCTTCGGTGAAATTGAAGGCGTGCGGCCACTTCGTCAAAGCGCTGCGGGTGGCCCGGAATGTTCAGGGCACGCGGAAAACCACAGAAAATTTCAGCGGATAGCGTGAATTAATTCCATTTATTACTTGAGCAATGCAAATTAGTCCACTTAAAAATCAGTACTTAAATGTAACTTTTAAGTTAATTTGCAACTGTTTTTGTCTTCCATTTGATGTTCAGTCCCTGTGAAATCAACGAGTTGCAAACCATGAAAGATTGCATCAACAGAAAATTCTGGGGATGAAAGGCAAGATTTCCCGGGCTCTTCAAATAGTCCAGGGTTACACATCCTCTGCTGACCGCTGCTTCCAAAGACATGATTAGGACGTGGAAAGTAATACGCAGGAAAGTTATTGCTGACCGCATTTCACGGTGGCCGGCATCCGCTCACCGTGTCCAGCGACAACCCCGGGAATTTCATGACCTCACCTTCGTTCACACGCCGGCATTTTTCCATTGCCACCGGAGCCGCCCTGGTGGCAGGCTTTCACGTCGCGCAGGCGCAAGAAAGCCGCATCGTGCTCGGTCAGTCGGCCGCCTTCAGCGGCCCCGCCGCGCAGCTGGGAATCCAGTTCCACAAGGGGGCGAAGCTCTATTTCGATCAGCTCAACGCCCAGGGCGGCAACGGGAACCGCACGATAGAAATCCGCAATCTGGACGACGGCTACGAACCTGAGCGCTGCGCCGAGAACACGCGCAAGCTGCTCAGTGACGATGTGTTCGCGCTGTTTGGCTACATTGGCACGCCCACCAGCGTGGTCGCGCAACCGCTGGCCGTCAAGGATAGCGTGCCATTTTTCGCGCCCTTCACCGGCGCCATGGCACTGCGCCAGCCATTCAGCCGGTACGCCTTCCACATGCGGGCTTCCTATCACGACGAGACCGCGCTGATCGTCAAGCACCTCACCAGCCTTGGCTTGAAAAAGATCGCCGTGTTTTATCAGAACGACGCCTACGGCAAGGCCGGGCTTGATGGCGTGCAGGCGGCGCTGGCCGCGCGCAACCTCAAGCCCGTCGCGCTGGCCACGGTGGAGCGCAACTCGGTCGATGTGGCCGAGGCCGTGACGACGCTGACGGCCGCCGGCCCCGACGCCGTGGTGCAGATCAGCGCCTACAAATCCTGCGCCGCGTTCATCCGGGCCGCGCGCACGGCGGCCTACCGGGGCATGTTCTTCAACGTATCGTTTGTCGGAACGCAGGCGCTGGCCGACGAACTCGGCAAGGACGGCGCAGGCGTCGCGGTGTCGCAGGTCGTGCCGTCGCCCTACAACGCGGCGCTGCCCATCACGCGCGAATTCGTGGCAGCCGCGAAGAAGGCGGGCAACGTGCAGGTGAACTTCTCCAGCATGGAAGGCTATCTCGCCGCCAAGGTATTTTCCGAGGGGCTGCGCCGTGGCGGCAAGGCCACGCGCGAGGCGCTGATCAGCGGGCTGGAGTCTATCCACGAGCAGTCGTTCGGCGGCTTCTCGGCCTCGTTTTCACCGAGCAACCATGTGGCGTCGAACTTCGTCGAACTGTCCATGCTGACCGGCGACGGCCGTGTTCGAACCTGAAACCCGGTCGCCCGGCAGGCCCGGCTGTGCTCCTGAATAGATAGCTGCTTCCGCCCGTTCTGCCTGCGCAAATGGCCTGAAAGGCTTGAAAATCAGGTGTTCACCCGGTACGGCGTGTCAATGACGCTTGGCCCTTCGTAGTACGGCTGTATTCCCGCCTTCGCGGGAATGACGAACGGGAAGTTATTACTTTCCATATCCTGAAGACCGTCATTCCCGCGAAGGCGGGAATCCAGCAACACGGGTTGAAACGCTCACACGGGCCTGCCTGGCTACAAATACCCGCGCAGCGCCTCCAGCGTCCGAACCGTCGCGCCCCGGTTGCGCGCCGCGAACGCCAGCCCGGCCGCCACGGCTTTCGCCAGCCCGGCCGCATCCGCCGCCAGCCCCAGCCCGGCCTGCACGCCTTGCGCCATGTCTGCCACGCGCAGCGCAGCGCCCTCGGCCTCGGCCAGCTCGGCCGCTTCGGTGAAATTGAAGGTGTGCGGCCCCATCACCACCGGGCAGCCGCAGGCGGCGGCTTCGATCAGGTTTTGCCCGCCCAGCGGCGCAAAGCTGCCGCCCAGCAGGGCGACATCGCCCAGACCGTAGTACAGCGCCATCTCGCCCAGTGAGTCGCCGAGCCAGACATCGGCGTTCATCGCTTCCCTGTTGCCGGCGGGGCTGCCGGTCCAGTGCGAGCGGCGCGACACGCGCAGGCCGTGCTGCGCCGCCAGCGCGGCCACCTCGTCAAAGCGCTGCGGGTGGCGCGGAACGATCAGGGCCTTGCATCCGCCGGCCGGCTGGTTCGCTACTGAATTCATAGCTGCCTGCGCTTGCTGGACGTGCGCAAAAGCCTTTATTTGCTTGAAAAACAGGTCTTCCTCGCCTTCGCGCGAGCTGGCGAACATCAGCACCGGCTGCGCCAGCGCCTTGCGCCACATTTGGCCTGTCGCCAGCTGGGTGGCATCTAGCGTGGCGTCGAACTTGAGGTTGCCGAACACGCCCTGAACCGGCGCACCCAGCTGGCGAAAGCGGCTGGCGTCGAGTTCGGTCTGCGCGTACACGGCTGACAGCGCGCCGTAGGCCGGCAGCGACAGCGCCGCCAGGCCCTGCGCCTGCTTCAGGGACTTGGCCGACAGCCGGCCGTTGACCAGCACCAGCGGCATGCCTCTTGTCTTGGCCTGGGCGATGACGTTCGGCCAGATCTCGGTTTCCATCAGCAAACCGAGGCGCGGCTTGAAGTGAGTGAAAAATCGTTTCACCGCCGCCGGGCTGTCCCACGGCTGCCAGACCTGAATGTCGCCGGGCTGGCCGATGGACTTGAGCAGCGCCCGCCCCTCTTCGCGGCCGGTGGCGGTGCCGTGTGTGAGCAGCAGGCGCAGCGCCGGATGCTGTTTGCGCAAGGCTTTGAGCAGCATGGCGGCGGTGCGGGTTTCACCCAGCGACACGGCATGCACCCAGACCAGTTGTGAATTTGTTTCAACCGGCTGGGAATAATGGCCGAAGCGCTCGTCCACGGCTTCGAGGTAGCCGGGCTCCTGCCGCCCACGGCGCGCCAGCTTGCGGCGCAGCAGCGGCTGGCCGAGCGTCATCAGCGCCGAATACAGTCCGCGCGCCCAGCCGCTCATGCGCCGTCAGCTCCGCATTCCGATGCGTCGGACGCATCGCCGCTGACCGTTTCAAGGCAGCCCAGCCAGGCCTGCCAGACATCGTCCACGCTGGGCACGGGCTTGGCGAACACGCTGACCTGCCGGCCGGCGGCTGAATCGGGGCCGGTGCGCCAGGCGGTGTCGAAGTTGTAGAGCTGCACATGCGGCAGGTCGAGCGCCACGGCGATGTGGCTGACGCCGCTGTCCACGCCAATCACGCCGACGCAGCGCGCCAGCTCCTGCGTCAGCGCATCCAGCGGCAGCAGCGGCCAGACGAGGGCATGGCCGGGCGCGCTCTCGTTGAGCACCCGGGCGATGGCCTTGCTTTTGGCCTGCTCCTTCGCATTGCCATGCGACAGCACGATCTGGTAGCCGGCCGCGTTCAGGCGGCGGCCCAAGGCGGTCCAGTGCACCAGCGGCCATTCCTTGTCGGCGCGCGAGGTGCCATGCACGAACGCCACCGTATTTGCTATTCCTTCAGGAGCTGCAAATGCATGCTCAGCCTGCGCAAAATGCCTTTTTAATCCAAAATCAGGGCTTGGCGGGAAGGTGTAGCCCAGCGCCCGGGCCGCCAGTTCGCGCGAGCGCTGCACGGCGTGGATGTGCGGCGTGATGCGGATGGCCACGTCGGCGACCCAGCGCGTCGGCGCTTCGTAGCCCGAGCCTTCGGTCTGGTTGGCCAGCGCGTAACGCTTGCCGCCGGGCGCCAGCCGCGCCAGCCGCGCCACCAGCGCCGATTTGGTCAGGCCCTGCAGGTCAATCACCGCGTCGTAGGCCTCTTGCTGCAGCAATGCCCGAAAAGCACGCCACTCCTGGCGCGTCGCCTCGGTCAGGGGCGATTTGCGCCAGCGCCGGATTTGGCAGGGAATGATGCGGTGCAGTCCGGCATTCAAGGCCAGCACCGGGGCAAACGATTGTTCAACCACCCAGTCAATCTGCGCTCCGGGAAAAGCGGCGTGGATGTCCTGCACGACCGCAGGGCATGGACCACATCGCCCAGGGACGACAGCTTGACCAGGAGGATTTTCACGAGGGAGGCCTGACTGGCGCGTTGCGGGCCATCACCGTCATTTCCGCGCACGCGGGACTCCAGTGCGGCGCGCGGAGATGGATTCCCGCCTTCGCGGGAATGACGGAAAAATGGCTCAATGCGCGGCGGCTGCGAACACCGCGTCGGGTTTCACGCTGCGCAGCAGCACCAGCATCTCGGCCTGGATGCGGTCCAGCGCCGCTTGCGTCTGGCCTTCAAAGCGCAGCACCAGCACCGGCGTGGTGTTGGACGCGCGGATCAGGCCAAAGCCGTCCGGCCAGTCCACGCGCACGCCGTCGATGGTCGAGATTTTCGCGGGCGCTTCAAAATGCGCGGCCTTGATGAGCGCGGCCACGGCGGTGTGCTGCTCGCCTTCGGCGCAGGGCACGTTGATCTCGGGCGTGCTGAAGCTGGTCGGCAGGCTGTTGAGCAGCACGCCCGCATCAGACGCCTTGCTGACGATCTCCAGCAGGCGCGTGCCGGCGTAGGTGCCGTCGTCAAAACCGTACCAGCGTTCCTTGAAGAAGATGTGGCCGCTCATCTCGCCACCCAGCGGCGAGTTGACTTCCTTCATCTTGGCCTTGATCAGCGAATGGCCGGTCTTGAACATCAGCGGCACGCCGCCGGCTTGCTCGATGTCGGGCGCCAGGCGCTGCGAGCATTTCACGTCAAAGACAATCGTGCCGCCGGGAACGCGCGAGAGCACGTCGCGGGCAAACAGCATCATCTGCCGGTCGGGGTAGATGTTCTGGCCGTCCTTGGTGACGATACCCAGGCGGTCGCCGTCGCCGTCGAAGGCCAGGCCGAGTTCGGCGTCGCTGGCCTGCAGGGTCTTGATCAAATCCTGCAAATTCTCGGGCTTGCTGGGGTCGGGATGGTGGTTGGGAAAGTTGCCATCGACCTCGCTGAACAGCTCGATCACCTCGCAGCCGATGGCGCGGAAGATGGCCGGAGCCGTCGCGCCGGCAATGCCGTTGCCGCAATCGACGACGATCTTCATCGGCCGGGACAGCTTGATGTCGGACACGATGCGCTCCTGGTAGGCGGCCGTCACATCGACATGGCGCACGCTGCCGCTGTCCTTGAGCGCCCAGGTCTCGCCTTCCATCATGGCGCGGATGGCCTGGATGTCGTCGCCGTAGATGGCGCGCCCGGCCATGACCATCTTGAAGCCGTTGTAGTCCTTGGGGTTGTGGCTGCCGGTGACCTGGATGCCGGAGCTGCACAGCGTGTTGGCGGCAAAGTACAGCATCGGCGTGGTGACCATGCCGACATCAATCACCTCGATGCCGACGGCGCTCAGGCCGCGCACCAGGGCGGCGCTGATGGACGGGCCGCTGAGCCGGCCATCGCGCCCCACGGCCACGGCGGTTTCGCCCTGCGCCAGCGCAATGGTTCCAAAGGCCTTGCCGATGCCCTCGGCGACCTCCTCGGTGACGGTGGCGGGGACGATGCCGCGAATGTCATAGGCCTTGAAAATCGATGCTGCTACTTGCATGGTGAATGGCTCTTTTTAAAAGTGTTGCGGCAGTGCGTTGCCAGAGTGCAAAAAGGAAGGCGCCGGGAAGATTCTATACAGGCGAGTGACGGGGTAACCAGCCGCAGCAGCAAGCAGAAAGCGAGCCAGAAACGGATTTTTACCGGAATTGCGCGGAAAGCACCGTCCTTCAGGACGGTGATGTAGAGCGCGGACAGCTTTGCTGTCCTTTCAGGGTAACAACTGCCTAAAATATCAGCATGCTGCGACTCCAGGCTTTCAAATACGAACTCATGCCCAGCGGCGAACAAACGCGCAATATGCGCCGCTTTGCCGGAGCGCGCCGCTTTGTGTTCAACAAGGCACTGGAGTTGCAGCAAGCCCATCACGCCAGTGGCGGCAAGTTCATCAGCTATTTTGCGATGGGCAAACACCTGACCGCCTGGAAGCAGGAATACCCCTGGCTCAAGGAGTCCCCTTCCCAGGCCCTGCAGCAATCGCTCAAGGATCTGGACCAAGCCTGGCAAAACTTCTTTGCCAAACGCGCCGGCTTTCCGAGTCCCAAAAAGAAAGGCCGTGGCGAGAGTTTTCGTTTCCCGCAAGGCTTCAGGATCGACCAGCCCAACAGCCGCATCTTTCTGCCCAAACTCGGCTGGGTACGCTACCGCAACAGCCGGGACATCCTGGGCACGGCCAAGAACATCACCATCAGCCAAGTCGGCGGCAAATGGTTTGCCAGCATCCAGACGGAACGAGAGCTGGAACAAGCCGTACCGACAGCCACCAGCGCCATCGGCATTGATGTTGGAATAGCCCGTTTTGCCACGATGAGCGACGGCAGTTTTGTTGAGCCGCTGCACAGCTTCAAGTGTCACGAAAAACGCCTGGCGAAATACCAGCGGCGCATGAGCCGCAAAGTCAAATTCAGCAAGAACTGGCACAAAGCCAAAAGGAAAATTCAACGAATCCACACCGATATAGCCAACGCCCGCAAGGACTTCCTGCACAAGAAGACAAGCGCCATCAGCCAAAACCACGCGATGGTCGCCGTCGAAGATTTGCAGGTACGCAACATGAGCAAATCGGCAGCGGGCAATGCAGACAAGCCGGGCAAAAACGTAGCCGCCAAGTCGGGATTGAACAAGTCCATCCTCGACCAAGGCTGGTTCGAGTTCCGGCGGCAACTGGAGTACAAGCTCGGTTGGAACGGCGGCATTCTCATTGCCGTGCCAGCGCACTACACCAGCCAGACTTGCCCATGCTGCGGGCATATCGCCAAGGCAAACCGCCAAACGCAAGCGAAGTTTGAATGCGTCGATTGCGGCTACGAGAACCACGCCGATGTCGTCGGCGCGATGAACATATTGGCGCGGGGATACCGCGCAGCAGCCTGTGGAGAGGACGGCTCTGGCCGGAGTCGCAAGACCCCGGCGCAACCAGCCTCGGTGAAGCAGGAACCCACCGAAGTGACTATGCAAGAGGCAGCTCATGCGTAGCACCGTAGGAATCTCCTGCCTTCAGGCAAGGGAGGATGTCAAAGCTTGCCTGCGGCTTGAATCGCCTGCTGCGTTTCGCGGTACAGCGCCATGTACTGGGTCGCGGCCGCAGTCCAGGAGAAGTTTTGCGCCATGCCGCGCAGCATCAGCCGGCGCCAGAGCGCGGGCTGGCCGTAAGCGCTGACCGCCTGGAGCAGCGCCTGCGCCAGCGCGGCGGGCGTGGCCGGGCCAAACATGAAGCCGGTGGCCCGGTCGGCCAGCACCGAAGCCTCGCTGGCGCCGACCACGGTATCGGCCAGGCCGCCGACGTGCCGCACCACCGGCAGCGTGCCGTAGCGCAGGGCATACAGCTGGGTCAGGCCGCAGGGCTCGAAGCGGGACGGCACCAGCATCGCGTCGGCGCCGGCCATGATGCGGTGCGCCAGGGCCTCGTCATAGACCAGCCGGACGGCGACGCGGCCGGGGTGCGCCGCCGCAGCGGCTGTAAATGCCGCTTCAAGCGCCGGGTCGCCGTTGCCCTGCACGGCCAGCTGCGGGCCGCCCGCCGCCGGAAAATTGAGCAGCGCGGGCAAGGCATCGAGCAGCAGGTCCAGCCCTTTTTGCGAGGTCAGCCGGCTGACGACGGCAAACACGGGCGCGCCGGCATCCACGGCCAGGCCGAGTTCGCACTGCAGGGCCGCCTTGCACAGCGCCTTGCCGTCCAGCATGTCGGCCGAATAAGGTGCGGCAATCAGGGGGTCGCTGGCCGGGTTCCAGACCGCGCCATCGACGCCGTTCAGGATGCCGGACACGTCCGTGCCCCGGGCGCGAATCACGCCGTCCAGGCCGCAGCCGAAGGCTTCGGTGGCAATTTCATGGGCGTAGGTCGGGCTGACCGTGGTGATGCGGTGGGCGTACTTCAGGCCGGCTTTCATGAAGGACAGCTGGCCATGGAATTCGAGCCCGACGGGCACCATCATGCGCGACGACAGGCCCAGCAGATGAAAGTCGTCTTCGTCGAACAGGCCCTGGTAGGCCAGGTTGTGAATCGTGTACACGGTGGCGGCGCGCGTGGCGGGGTGGCAGGCGGCATAGGCGCAGGCCATGGCCGCATGCCAGTCATGGGCGTGCAGCACATCGGGCGTCCAGCCGGGGTCGAGTTCGCCGGCTGCCAGGTGCGCCGCCACCCAGCCCAGCAGGCCAAAGCGCTGCAGGTTGTCAGCCCACTCGCCGCCGTCTAGCGCCAGGTAGGGATTGCCGGGCCGCTGGTACAGGTAGGGCGCGTCAATCACATAGGCCGGCACGCCGTTGTGCGCCATCCGGCCCAGGCGCAGGGTGACGCGGCCGGCGCCGAAGACCGCCCCGATCTCGTGCACCACCTGCTGCTGTTCCACGCCCGCCAGAATGGCCGGCAGGCCGGGCAGCACCAGCCGGACATCGGCGCCGGCCCCGATCAGGGCTTCGGGCAGGGCGCCCAGCACATCGGCCAGCCCGCCGGTCTTGACGAGCGGATAAACCTCGGCGGCGGCATGCAGGACTTTCATGCGGCAATCCGGGCCAGCATGGTTTTGGTCACCAGCGTGATGCCGTTCGGGCTGCGGTGAAAACGCTGGCTGTCCAGTTCTGCGTCCTCGCCAATCACCATGCCATCGGGAATGACGCAGCCCCGGTCCACCACGACACGGGTCAGACTGGCGCCGCGCCCGATCTGGACATCGGGCAGCAGGACTGACCAGTTGACCTTGGCATAGGAATGGACCCGCACGCTGGAAAACAGCACCGAGCGAAACACATAGCCCGAAACGATGCAGCCGCCCGACACCGTGGACTCGATGGCCATGCCGCGCCGGTCATCGTGGTTATGCACGAACTTGGCCGGCGGCAGCTGCGCCTGGTAGGTCCAGACGGGCCAGTGCTGGTCGTACAGGTTGAGTTCGGGGTCGGTCGCGGTGAGGTCGATATTGGCCTCCCAGTAGGCGTCGATGGTTCCCACATCGCGCCAGTAGGGCTCGGCCACGTCGCTGGACGGCACGCAGCTCAGCGCGAACGGATGGGCCGCGACCTGCCCGTTTTTGACCGCGCGGGGAATGATGTCCTTGCCGAAGTCGTGGCTCGAATCCGGGTCGGCCATGTCGCGCGCCAGTTCCTTGTAGAGGTACTCGGCGTTGAAGATGTAGATGCCCATGCTGGCCAGCGACATGTCGTCGCGGCCCGGCATGGCCGGCGGGTCGGCCGGCTTTTCGAGGAATTCGGTCACCATGCTGTGCTTGTCCACCGCCATCACGCCAAAGGCGCTGGCCTCAAGGCGCGGCACGGCGATGCAGCCGACGGTGCAGTCGCGGCCCTTGGCCACATGGTCGGCCAGCATCAGCGCATAGTTCATCTTGTAGATATGGTCGCCGGCCAGCACCACGATGTAGTCGGCGCCGTAGCTCTCCAGGATGTCGTAGTTCTGGTGAACCGCGTCGGCCGTGCCCCGGTACCAGCTTTCGTTGTCGTTGCGCTGCTGGGCCGGCAGCAAATCGACGAACTCGTTCATCTCGGTTTTCAGGAAGGCCCAGCCGCGCTGCAGATGCCGCAGCAGGCTGTGCGATTTGTACTGGGTGATGACGCCGATGCGGCGGATGCCTGAATTGAGGCAGTTCGACAGCGCGAAGTCGATGATGCGGAACTTGCCGCCGAAATAGACCGCCGGCTTGGCCCGGCTGTCGGTCAGGTTCATCAGGCGGCTGCCGCGCCCGCCGGCCAGCACCAGGGCAATCGCCCGTTTCGGTAAATCAAGGCCTTGTGCAAGTTGATTGGTTTTCATTGGTCTCCGCCATGGGGATTTGAAGGGCTTGAGCATCTTAATACCGCAGCCTGCGCAGGCAAGCCGCGTGGCAGGCGTTTGAAGGGGGATTGATGGCAAAGCCGGGTATCCCGAGGGCTGCCGGCCCATGCTTTTTCGCATGCGAGAATCGGCGGGATCAGGCGGCTGGCCCACTCCTTGCTGGTGTGCGTACCTGTCAATGCCTGTCTGCCGAACCTTGAAAAGGATACCGCTGTGAACTTGAATCCACCCATTGCCAAGCATGCCCTGGCGGCCCAGATCGAAGAACACCTGCTCTGCACCGTCGGCGTCGCGTCCGAAGACGCCACGCAAACCGACCTGATGCAGGCCGTCGCCCAGGTGGCGCGCCAGCAGCTCTCGCAGCGCTGGGTCGAAACCCAGGCGCACCAGCGCGCCGCCAAGGCGCGCCGGGTGGTCTATCTGTCGATGGAATTTCTGATGGGCCGCACCCTGTCCAACGCGCTGGCGGCGCTCAACCTGACCGGCGGCGCGGCGCAGGGCCTGATGCAGCACGCGCAGACGCTCGAAGACGTGGCCGACCGCGAGCCCGACGCCGCGCTTGGCAACGGCGGACTGGGCCGGCTGGCGGCCTGCTTCCTGGACTCGATGGCAACGCTCGGCCTGCCCTCGTTCGGCTACGGCATCCGTTATGAATACGGCATGTTCGCGCAGGACATCCAGGACGGCGCGCAGGTCGAATACCCCGACCCCTGGCTGCAGGACGGCACGCCGTGGGAGTTTCCCCGCGCCGGCATCAGCTACCCGGTGCGTTTTGGCGGCTGGGTCGAGCATGTCGATGGCACGCCCATCTGGCGCCATGCCGGCGAAGTGGCCGCCAAGGCCTACGACATGGTCGTACCCGGCCACGGCACGCCGCTGGTCAGCACGCTGCGCCTGTGGAAAGCCGTGGCGCCCGCGCACATCGACCTGGGCGCCTTCAACACCGGCGACTATGCGCGCGCCGCCAGCACCAAGAACGAATTCGAGAACATTTCCTGGGTGCTCTACCCCAACGACAGCACGCCGGCCGGGCGCGAGTTGCGGCTCAAGCAGGAATACTTCTTTGTCGCCGCGTCGATACAGGATCTGGTCAAGCGCCACCTGGACGAGCACCCGACCCTTAGCAACCTGGCCGAGCAGGTGGCGATTCACCTGAACGACACCCACCCCGCCATCGGCGTGGCCGAGCTGATGCGGCTGCTGTGCGACGTGTACCAGATGCCGTGGGCCGAGGCCTGGGCGCTGTGCGGCAAGACGTTCTCGTACACCAACCACACCTTGATGCCCGAGGCGCTGGAAACCTGGCCGGTCAGCCTGATCCAGCATGTGCTGCCGCGCCACCTGGAAATCATCTTCCGCATCAACAAGGAATTCCTGGAAATGGCCGCGCGCCACCGTCCCGGCGACAACGCGTTTTTGGCGCGCCTGTCGCTGATCGACGAGCACGGCGAGCGCCGGGTGCGCATGGCGCATCTGTCGGTGGTCGGCAGCCACAAGGTCAACGGCGTGTCGGCGCTGCATTCGGATTTGCTGGTGCAGACCATCTTTGCCGACTTCGCCGACATCTGGCCCGAGCGCTTCACCAACATGACCAACGGCGTCACGCCCCGGCGCTGGCTGGCGCAGGCCAATCCGCAGCTGTCCAGCCTGCTCGACGGCACGCTGGGCAGGCAATGGCGGCTGGACCTGGACCAACTCAAGCGGCTGGACGAATACCGCCTTGATGCCGAGTTCCAGGGAAAGTTCATGGCCATCAAGCGCGCCAACAAGGCGCGGCTGGCGGCTTATATCGAGCGCACCACCGGCATCAGCGTCAGCCCCGACAGCCTGTTCGATGTGCAGGTCAAGCGCATCCACGAATACAAGCGCCAGTTGCTCAACCTGCTGCATGTGGTGACGCGCTACCAGGCGATTCTGGCGAACCCGAACGCCGACTGGGTGCCGCGCACGGTGATCTTTGCCGGGAAGGCGGCGTCGAGCTACCACACGGCCAAGTCCATCATCCGGCTGATCCACGATGTCGGCAGCGTCATCAACAAGGACCCGCGCATCGGCGGCAAGCTCAAGCTGGTGTTCGTGCCCAACTACGGCGTGTCGGTGGCCGAGGTCATCATGCCCGGCGCGGATTTGTCGGAGCAGATTTCGACCGCCGGCACCGAAGCCTCGGGCACCGGCAACATGAAGCTGGCGCTCAACGGCGCGCTGACCATCGGCACCGACGACGGCGCGAACATCGAGATCCGCCAGAACGTGGGCGACGACAACATCTTCATCTTCGGCCTGAAAACGCCCGAAGTACACGCGCTGCGGCAAAGCGGCTACCAGCCGATGCGCTACTACGAAAGCCTGCCGGCGCTTAAAAGCGTGCTCGACGCGATTGCCGGCGGCCAGTTCTGCCCAAGCGAGCCGGGGCGCTACCGGGCGCTGGTCGATTCGCTGCTCTGGGGCGGCGACCATTACCTGCTGCTGGCCGATTACGAGTCCTACATTGCCACCCAGTTGCGCGTCGATGCGCTGTACCGCCAGCCGGCGCAGTGGTGCGAGCGGGCGATTGCCAACGTCGCGGGCATGGGCGTGTTTTCGTCGGACCGGACGATTCGGGAATACGCCAGCCAGATCTGGAACATCGAGCCCGCCACGCGCTGAGCACGTTTTTTTGACCGCACCCGAGGACAAGTTCCATGCTGAACCCGCAAGATATTGAACTGATTTGCAGCGCCCGCCACGGCGACCCGTTCTCGGTGCTGGGGCCGCATGCGCAGGACGACGGCCTGTCCATCCGCGCCTTCCTGCCCAACGCCCGGCAGGTCGAGGTGATTGATGCCTGCTCGGGCCATCGGCTCGGCATGCTTGAAAAACTTGACGCCGGCGGATTTTTCGAAGGCGTGCTGGCGCTGCCGGCGCCAGCGGCTTACGGATTGCAAGTGCAGTGGGACAACTACCAGACGGCCTTGATTGAAGACCCCTACCGCTTCGGGCCGGTGCTGGGCGAGGTGGATGTCTGGCTGCTCAGCGAAGGCACGCATCTGCGGCCGTATGAGATTTTGGGCGCCAACCAGCGCGTGATGGACGGCGTGGCCGGCACCAGCTTTGCCGTGTGGGCACCGCATGCCGCGCGCGTCAGCGTGGTCGGCGACTTCAATGTCTGGGACGGCCGGCGCCACCCGATGCGCCTGCGGCGCGAGTGCGGCGTCTGGGAGATTTTCCTGCCCGGCGTGGCGCTGGGCGCCCGGTACAAGTTTGAAATCCTGGCCGCCGATGGCCAGGTTCTGCCAGCGCGTGCCGACCCGTATGCGCGGCAAGCCGAATTGCGCCCGGCCACGGCCAGCATCGTGGCGTCCATGCCGGCGCGCAAGGCGCCTTCGGATGAACGCCGGCAAGCCAATGCGCTGGATGCGCCCATCAGCATCTACGAAGTCCACCTCGCTTCGTGGCGGCGCATCCTGGAGCCGGCCAGCGGCGCGCAGCGCTGGCTGAACTGGGATGAACTCGCCGACCAGCTGGTGCCCTACGCGCTGGACATGGGTTTTACCCACCTCGAACTGCTGCCGGTCAGCGAACATCCGTTTGACGGCTCCTGGGGTTACCAGCCGGTCGGCCTGTATGCGCCCACGTCGCGTTTTGGCGATGCCGACGGCCTGGTGCGTTTCATCGCGCGCTGCCATGCGGCGGGCATCGGCGTGCTGCTGGACTGGGTTCCGGCGCACTTTCCGACCGACGCCCACGGGCTGGGCAATTTTGACGGCACGCCGCTGTATGAATACGCCGATCCGCGCGAAGGCTTTCACAACGACTGGAACACGCTGATCTACAACCTGGGCCGCACCGAGGTGCGCAATTTCCTGATCGGCAATGCGCTGTACTGGCTGGAGCGCTTCGATGTGGACGGCCTGCGGGTCGATGCGGTGGCGTCGATGCTCTACCGCGACTACAGCCGCAAGCCCGGCGAATGGATTCCCAACCGGCATGGCGGGCGCGAGAACCTGGAAACCATAGACTTCCTCAAGCGCATGAACGACATCGTTGTCCAGGAGCGCCCGCAAGCCGTCACCATGGCCGAAGAGTCCACCTCGTTTCCCGGCGTGTCGCGCCCGACGACGGCCGGCGGCCTGGGCTTTCATTACAAATGGAACATGGGCTGGATGCACGACACGCTGCAGTACATGGCGCGCGACCCGGTGCATCGCCAGCATCACCAGAACGAGATGACGTTTGGCCTCGCCTACGCCTTCAGCGAAAACTTCGTGCTGCCGATCTCGCACGACGAGGTGGTGCATGGCAAGGGCTCGCTGCTGGGCAAGATGCCCGGCGACCGCTGGCAGCAGTTCGCCAACCTGCGCGCCTACCTGGGCTTCATGTTCGGCCACCCCGGCAAGAAGCTGCTGTTCATGGGCTGCGAATTTGCCCAAGTGCGCGAATGGAACCACGACCAGAGCCTGGACTGGCACCTGCTGGATGACCCGCAACACGCCGGCGTGCAGCGGCTGGTGCGCGACCTGAACCAGCTCTACCGCGCCACCCCGGCGCTGTACCAGCTCGACTTTGTACCTGCCGGTTTTGAGTGGATGGACCATCAGGATGCCGCGCATTCGGTGCTCGCCTTCATCCGGCGCGGCCTGGATGCACGGAGTTTTATTTTGGTGGTCTGCAACTTCACCCCGGCCGTGCAGACGGCTTACCGCGTCGGCGTGCCCCAGCCCGGCGAGTACCGCGAGCGGCTCAACACCGACTCGGCCCATTACGGCGGCAGCAATGCCGGCACGCCGCTGGGCGCCGCCACGGCGGAACCCGTGGGCTGGCACGGCCAGCCGCAGTCCCTTCTGCTGAACCTGCCGCCGCTGGCCACCGTGGTGTTCGAATGGACCGCTTGAAGCCCGTCCTGCTGCCCGGCCGGCCCTGGCCGCTGGGCGCCACTTGGGATGGCTACGGCGTGAACTTCGCGGTGTTTTCGGCGCATGCGCAGGCCATGGCGCTGTGCCTGTTCGACGAGGCCGGCACGCTGGAAACCAGCCGCCTGATGCTGCCCGCGCACACCAACGATGTCTGGCACGGCTACCTGATTGGCGCCGCGCCCGGCCTGATCTACGGCCTGCGCGCCCACGGCCTGTGGCGGCCCGACCGGGGCCACCGCTTCAATCACCACAAACTGCTGCTCGACCCGTATGCCCGCGAAGTCGTCGGTGATTTCCAGTGGTGCGATGAACACTTCGGCGCCGACCGCCAGCATCCGCTGCACATGGACACCCATGACAATGCCGCCCTGGCGCTCAAGGCCCGGGTGGTGCATGACAGTTTCGACTGGGAAGGCGACCAACCGCCGTGCGTGCCGCTGCAGGACACGGTGCTGTACGAGCTGCACGTCAAGGGCTTTTCCCGGCTGAATTCGCAGGTGCCCGAAGCCCTGCGCGGCAGCTATGCCGGGCTGGCCCAGCCGGCGTCGGTGGCGCATCTGCAGCGCCTGGGCGTGACCAGCGTCAGCCTGCTGCCGGTTCACCAGGCGCTCGATGAAGAGCGGCTGGCCGGCATGGGCCTGACGAACTACTGGGGCTACAACACGCTGGCGTTCTTTGCGGCCAGCCCCCGGCTGGCGTGCGGCCAGGACGGACTGACACCCCGCGATGAGTTCCGCGCCATGGTCAAGACGCTGCATGCCCAGAGCATCGAGGTGCTGCTCGACGTGGTGTTCAACCACAGCGCCGAATCCGATGGCACCGGCCCGACCTTGAGCTTTCGCGGGCTCGACAACGCCAGCTACTACCGGCACCCTCCCGAGTCGCCCGCTGCCTTCGAGAACCACAGCGGCTGCGGCAACACGCTGGACATCCGCCAGCCCAGAGTCTTGCAACTGGTCATGGACAGCCTGCGCTACTGGGTCAGCGAGATGCATGTCGATGGCTTTCGCTTTGACCTGGCGCCGGTGCTGGGCCGGGGCGACCACGGCTTCGAGCCGGGCGGCGCCTTTTTTACCGCCGTGGCGCAGGACCCGGTGCTGTCGCAGGTCAAGATGATTGCCGAGCCCTGGGACATCGGCCCCGGTGGCTACCAAGTGGGCGCGTTTCCGCGCGGCTGGCTCGAATGGAACGACCATTTCCGCGACGTGATGCGCGGCTTTTGGCTGCAGGACGACGACGCGGCCCGCTCGCGCGGCGACTTTGCGCTGCGCCTGTGCGCCTCGTCCGACCTCTACCAGCGCCGCAACCGGGCGCCCGCCGTGTCGGTCAATTACGTGGTGTCGCACGACGGCTTCACGCTGCGCGACCTGGTCAGCTACAACGAACGCCACAACGAGGCCAACGGCGAGGACAACCGCGACGGCCACGGCCACAACCTGAGCAACAACTGCGGCATTGAGGGCGAGACCGACGACCCGCTGGTGGGCGACCTGCGCGGCCGGCTGCAGCGCGCCCTGCTCGCCACCACCCTGCTGGCGCAAGGCACGCCGATGCTGTGCGCCGGCGACGAACTCGGCCACAGCCAGCGCGGCAACAACAACCCGTATTGCCAGGACAACGAGATCACCTGGATGGACTGGGACAAGGCCGATGGCGACCTGATCGATTTCACCGCCTGGGTGCTGTCGCTGCGCCGGCAGTTGCTGCCCTTCGGCAACCACTGGTACAGCGGCTTGACCGACACGCTGGGCCTGCATGACCTGTCGTGGCTGCACAGCAGCGGCCAGGCCTTGCAGGGCGAGGCGTGGAACGGCAACAGCGAGCGCGTGCTCGGCTGCCTGATCGGCCAGCCGGGCCGCGCCCGGGCGCCGCTGCTGCTGTTGGTCAACCCCGATGCCGAGGAGCATGATTTCATGCTGCCCGCCGGCGTCTGGCAGGCGGTGCTGGACACCGCCCATCCGCGCGGCCTGACCCGCTGGCACGGCCAGGGCGAAGCGCCCCTGCTGCTGTCCGCCCACAGCCTGATGCTGCTGGTGGCAGCCGGCACCACCCTTACCTTTTGACCTGATCACCATGACTTTTCCCCGCGCCAGCGGCGTGCTGCTGCACCCCACTTCCCTGCCCGGCCCGCACGGCTGCGGCGACCTCGGCCCGGCAGCCTACCACTTCGTGGACTGGCTGGTCACGGCGAAGCAGAGGCTCTGGCAAATCCTGCCGCTGGGCGGCATCGGTCCCGGCAATTCGCCCTACATGAGCAGTTCGGCCTTTGCCGGCAACCTGCTACTGATCGACCTGGCCGAATTGCAGCAGCACGGCTGGCTGGACGACGCCGACTTGCTGCCGGACGCCGGCTTCAGCGATGCCCGCGTTCACTTCGGCGCCGTCGTTCCGTGGCGCATGGCGCGGCTGCAACAGGCCGCCGCCCGCTTTGCGCACAACATCAGCGCCGCCGACCAGGTGGACTTTGCGGACTTCTGCCTGCACCACGCCGTCTGGCTGGAGGATTACGCCCTGTTCATGACGCTGGCCGAACTCCACGGCGGGCGCGACTGGTGCGACTGGCCCGCGCCGCTGGCCCGTCGCGCGCCGCAGGCCCTGCAGCAGGCGAGCAGCGCGCATGCCGAACGCATCGCCTTCTGGAAATTCGGCCAATGGTGTTTTTACCGGCAATGGAAAAAACTGCGCGCCTATGCCAACGAGCGCGGCGTGAAGATCGTCGGCGACGCGCCCATCTTCATCGCCTGCCAGAGCGCCGAAGTCTGGGCGCGCCAGGAACTGTTCGAACTCGATGCCGACGGCCGGATGACGGTTATCGCCGGGGTGCCGCCCGATTTCTTCAGCGCCACCGGCCAGCGCTGGGGCAACCCGCTGTACCGCTGGAGCGCCCATGCGGCCGAAGGCCATGCCTGGTGGATCGAGCGCGTGCGCCGCATTTTCGAACTGGTGGACATCGTTCGCATCGACCATTTCCGGGGCTTTGCCGGCTACTGGGAAATCCCGGCCAGCGAGCCCAACGCCATCCGGGGGCGCTGGCTGCCCGGCCCCGGCGCGGCGCTGTTCCATGCGATTGAAGCCGCGCTCGGCGAGCTGCCCATCATTGCCGAAGACCTGGGCGTCATCACGCCCGACGTGGACGCCCTGCGGCACGAGTTCGGCCTGCCCGGCATGCGCATCCTGCAGTTCGCCTTTGGCGAGGATGGCGCCAACGACAACACCAACGCCTACCTGCCGCACAACTTCGAGCGCAACACCGTCGTGTACACCGGCACCCACGACAACAACACCACGCAAGGCTGGTGGGCTGAAGCCTCGCCCGCCCTGCGCCAGCGGGTGCTGGACTACCTGGGCACGGGCGACGGCAACGACATCCACTGGCAGCTGATCCGCGCCGCCTGCGCCAGCGTCGCCGACACCGCGATTCACCCGCTGCAGGACGTGCTGGGCCTGGGCGGCGAACACCGCATGAACCTGCCCGGCCAAGGCGAAGGCCACTGGGAATGGCGCTTTGCTTGGCACCAGGTGCAGCCGCTGCATGCCGAGCGGCTGGCGCGGTTGGGGACACTTTACCGGCGGGAGTGATTGGCAAGGCGCTGGCGTTTGCCACGGGCCATGGCCTGCGCTTGCTCAGTTTGCATTCGACCTTGGAATGAACATCAAAATTGCCTCCAGCGCATGTGCTGTCTGCGCAAGCAGCTATTGAATCAATAGCATCAAGATGCTTGGGAAAGTTCTGGCGCACCGCCATGCTGGCAGTTGGTTTTTGCTTACGCGAATCTGCAAGCGAATAGATTTGGATTCAGGCGCAGCGGTTTGCAATTGGGGAGACCTGACCCCTATTTTGCAGTGCAGCTGTCCGGGTCGGGCTTGAAGTCGTCCAGCGTGGCATTGGGGTTGGCCTTGAGCTTCTTGCGCATGGCCTCGTGCGTTCCCGAGGCCTGCGTCAAGGCCCGGTTGGCATTGAGGATCAGCATCTCGGCTTCCTCGTCATGCTCCGGCCCGAGCTTGACCAACTCCTCGGCACGCGCCAGAGCATCCCGGCATTGCTCGTACATGCCCAATACTTCCAGGTCGCGCCGGGCGGCTTCGAGTTTTTTCCTATACCACGCAAAACCATCAATCAAGAAGGTTTCATCAATGCCCTTTCGGCACAGGCCGATTTGTGCCTGCAATGCATCTAAAGAGCTTTCAAATTCTCGAATGATTTTTTTACCCATGGATTAGCGTCCTTTGATTCGAGGGGTCCAAGGCAATAGGCCTTGCGGTGTAGCGGCTTTGACTAAACCGAGGGTCAAGTCTCCTATTTCCCATTTTGGCTTGGGTATTCTCGAAAATGATTCCCTATTCCCGCAAGGCAAAACAGTGAGTTTCGAGAACGGTTCTCTCAGCCTGCCTTGTCGTCCGTTTTCCGAGCCGCAAGTGCCGTTGCCAGCGGCAGGAACAGCGTCAGCGGCGAGTCAGGCAGCGCAATGAAGCCATGATGCCGATAGAAGGCTGCCGCAGCTTCATCCTTGGCCTCGACCATCAAGGCATGGGCGGCAATCTCGGAGCGGGCGGCACGGTCGAGTGCATCGGCCAATAACGCACCGCCAAGACCTTGTCCCTTGAATGCCTGATCGACCGCCAGGCGGCCCATCCGTACCGCCGGCACGGTCGGGTAACGCGGCAGCTTCCTGGCCGTCGCGGCTGGCAGATCGGCCAGCAGCAAGCTTGCCGACGCCAAGGTGTAGTAGCCCGCGATGCGCTGCCCGTCAGCCAGCGCCACGAAGCAGGCAGCCACACGGCGGCGAACGTCCTGGGTGACTTGCTCCCGCAAATAACGATCCAGCGATTCCGAGCCGCTGGTGAACACGGCGCGGTCATGCGCCGTATCGAGCGGCGCGAGCCGCAACGGCGCGCCGCTCATTCAGTGCGCAAGAGCTTGCTGCGGCGAGCGAAAGCACGTTCCAGGGCCGGAGCCGGTTGTGGCGGCGACAGCAGCGCCTGTGCAAAACACGCCTGATCGGCCAGCGACAAGCGGATGACTTCGGCCTGCTCGATGGCTTGCTGGGCGGCTACCTGCACGGCGGCCACCACGAAATCGGTCATGGTACGGCCCTGAATTTCAGCGGCACGCTTGAGCATCGCATGCAGATCGGTGCTAATTCGGGCTTCGAGGCGGGCGGTGGAAGCGGTTTGTGGCATGGATTTATCCTCTGAATGAAAATATACGGCAAGCTGCCGTACATTACCACCTTCTTTATCTTGAGATTTTGTCCTTTTCCAGACGCCACAAACAGACTTTACGGTCTTGAAAAGCAAAGAACCTGCTTCAACAGCCAACCCAGCAGCGCGCTAGGCATGACCTGTCCGAAAACGGCTAGCCCACGCAAAACCGCCGCTTTATCATGACCGCATGACAACGAAAACCACCCTGCTGGCCGACGATGACTGCTACCTCGCGCTGAAGGCGAAGGACGCCCGCTTTGACGGCCGCTTCTTCACCGGCGTGACGTCCACCGGCATCTATTGCCGGCCGGTCTGCAGCGTCAGGACGCCCAGGCGCGAGAACTGTCGCTTCTTCCGCCATGCGGCGCAGGCCGAAAGCGCCGGGTTTCGGCCCTGCCTGCGCTGCCGGCCCGAGATGGCGCCGCATTCGGTGGCCTGGTCGATCCAGGATGCGTCTTACATCCTGGCGCACCAGGCCGCCCGCCTGCTCGATGAGCCGGACAGCTGGAGCGATGAGGCACCTTCGGTCGAAAAGCTGGCCGCGCGACTCGGCATCAGCGACCGCCATGTGCGGCGCATCTTCGAGGCCCAGTTCGGCGTGACGCCGCTGCAATACCTGCAGACGCGCCGGCTGCTGACCGCCAAGCAGTTGCTGGCCGACACAAATTTACCCATCACGCAGGTGGCCCTGATGAGCGGCTTTGCCAGCGTTCGCCGCTTCAATGCCGCGTTTGCCCAGCACTACCACCTGAACCCGACGCAACTGCGCCGCCAGGGCATACGGCCATCAGGCGATGGCATCACCGTGCGACTCGGCTACCGGCCGCCTTATGACGTGGCGGCCATGCTGGCGTTCATCGGCAAGCGAAGCATCAACGCTATTGAATTCGTAGCTACTGATGCAGACCAGCCGTGCGCAGGCAGGACATTTGGCATCGAATCCGGCGGTAAAACGCATGCCGGCTGGCTGCTGGCCCGGTTTGACGAGGCGCGCTGCCAGCTGGTCGTGCAGGTCAGCGACGCGCTGCTGGGCGTGCTGCCGCTGGTGATTCGCCGGGTGCGCGCGATGTTCGACCTGGACGCCGACCCGGCCGCCATCAACAGCGTGCTGCACGCCAGCTTTCCGGGCGGCGATGGCTTGCGGGTTCCCGGTGCGCTCGATGGCTATGAGCTGGCCGTGCGGGCGGTGCTGGGCCAGCAGATCACGGTGGCGGCGGCGCGAACGCTGGCGCAGCGCCTGGTTGACCTGCTCGGCGCGCCGATTGAAACCCCGTGGCCGCGCTTGAGCCGGCTGTTTCCTGCCCCCGCCGTGCTGGCCGGCGCCAGTGGCGACGCGCTCGGCCAACTCGGCATCGTCAGGCAGCGCCAGGCCGCCATCGTCGGCATCGCCCGGGCCGTGGCCGACAAACGCCTGCAGCTGCATGGCGGCGCCGATGTCAACGCGACGATTGCCCAACTGAAGGAACTGCCCGGCATCGGCGACTGGACGGCGCAGTACATCGCCATGCGCGCGCTGCGCTGGCCCGACGCGTTTCCGGCGGGCGACGTGGCCTTGCACAAGGCGCTGGGCGTGCAGGCGCTGAAAAATCCGGCGCGCGAAGCCGAACGCGCCTCCGCCGGCTGGAAACCGTGGCGCAGCTACGCCGTGATCCGCGCCTGGAGCGGCCTGCTGCACGCCGCACCTGTCACTGCGCCCACATTGGAAACGCCGGAATCGCTATAAAAACAATAGCTATCAGCGCAGGTGCAGCATGCGCAAAAGCCTTAAAACGCTTAAAAATTAGCAAAAACCCCATTCCACAGCCGCCTGGGCAACCCGGCGACACTCTCAAGGAGACCACCATGAAATTCGACACCTCCATCGTTCAAACCCGCGTTCCCAGCCCGCTCGGAACCATCGCCATCGCCGCCACCGACAAAGGGCTGGCCGGGCTCTGGTTTACCGAAAACCAGCGCTACCTGCCGCTTGAACTCATGGGTCCGGCGGCCTGGCCCGAAGACGCCGGCCACCCGATCCTGCAGCAGGCCAGCCAGCAACTCGGCGACTATTTCGCCGGCCGGCGCAGCCAGTTCGACCTGCCGCTGGACCTGGGTTGCGGCACGGCCTTCCAGCAATCGGTGTGGCAGGCGCTGCTCGATATTCCCCAGGGCGAAGTCACCAGCTATGGTGAAGTCAGCCGGCGCATCGGCAAACCGTCGGCGGTGCGTGCCGTGGGCGGCGCCATCGGGCGCAACCCCATCAGCATCATCGTGCCCTGCCACCGGGTGACGGGCAGCAGCGGCGCGCTGACCGGCTACGCAGGCGGGCTGGACCGCAAGACCGCCCTGCTCCGGCTCGAAGGCGCGCTGGCGGAGAGCCTGCCTTGAACGCGCGGTCCTCCGCGATGGGCGCGCCTGCCGCTGGTCTTGCCACGGCCAGCCCCAAAAGCTGGCTCACCGACTTCGTGCTGCTGGCCGCCATCTGGGGCTCGTCGTTTCTGTTCATGCGCATGGGCGCGGTCGAGTTCGGCGCGCTGCCGACCGCCGCCGTTCGCGTGGCGATTGCGGCGCTGTTTTTGCTGCCGCTGGTGTGGCTGCGCGGCCTGATGCCGGAACTGCGCAAACACTGGCGGCACACCTTCGTCGTCGGCCTGCTCAACTCGGGCATCCCGTTTGCCTGCATTGCCTTTGCGCTGCTGTCCATCAGCACCGGGCTGTCGTCCATCCTGAATGCCACGGTGCCGATGTTCGGCGCGCTGATCGCTTGGGCCTGGCTGAAGGACAAGCCGACCGCCTGGCGCGTCGCGGGACTGGTCATTGGCTTTGCCGGCGTTGCGCTGCTGGCCTGGGACCAGGCGACGTTCAAATCCGGCGCCTCGGGCATCGCGCCCGGCTGGGCGGTGCTGGCCAGCCTGACGGCCTGTCTTTGCTACGGCATCTCGGCGAGCTACACCAAGCGCCATCTTTCCGGCCTGCCGCCGCTGGTCACGGCCGCCGGCAGCCAGCTTGGCGCCACGCTGGGCCTGGCCCTGCCCGCGCTGTGGCTGTGGCCGGCGCGCATGCCGGGCGCATCGGCCTGGCTGGCGCTGCTGGCTGTCGGCGTGGTCTGCACCGGCATCGCCTACATCGTGTTTTTCAGGCTGATTGAAAACGCCGGCCCGCAGCGCGCGCTGTCGGTGACCTTTGTGGTGCCGGTGTTCGCGGTGCTCTACGGCGTACTGTTCCTGGGCGAGTCGGTCACGCCGTGGATGGTGGGCTGCGCCGGCGTGATCGTCGGCGGCACGGCGCTGGCCACCGGCCTGCTCAAGCCAGGGCGCAAGCGCGTACCGCCGCGCTGACCGGCGCTATGCGCTATTGCAAGGCGCCGGCCACTACATTGATGCTGAGCGCCAGCACCAGCATGTTGAAGCCGAACGACAGCACGCTGTGGACCAGCGTGAGCCGGCGCATCTCGCGCGAGGTGACCTGCACATCGGACACCTGCGAGGTCATGCCGACCACATGGGCGTAGTACAAAAAATCAAAATAGTCCGGATCCTGCCCACCCGGAAACAGCAGGCCCGGCCCGACCGGCTCATTGAGCTTTTCTTCATGGTAATAACGGTGGGCATAGTGAAATGCAAAAATCGTCTGGATGAACAGCCACGATGCGATCAGCGCCACCACCGATACCGCGACATGCAGGCTGCGTTCGGTGCCCGTAAAGTCCTTGCGCTGCTGCATCATGACCACGATGGCCGCCACGCAGGCCATGCTCGCCAGCAGCATTAGCAAGAACAGCACCACGCTGGGTTCATCCTGCGCCTGCGCCCGCTCGCGGGTGCGTTTGGCGTCAAAGCGCTCGCACAGCCACCAGGCCAGCGCCAGATAAACCGCCACGCCGACGCTCCACCCCAGCAGGCCGCGAAACTGCCAGACCAGCGGCAGCGGCAGCGCAGCCGTCGCCAGCCCCGCCAGCAGGCCCGAGAGCAGGCGCTGCAAGGCGCTGGTTTCGGAAACATGTTTAAGCATGGGCGCCATTGTCTGCCAGCGGCGGGAGCAATAATCAGGGCCTTCATCCGCCAGGCACACAGGCCGGTCATGCCGCTCAAAAAACACCCAAAGAAAATGCACATCGCCCGCCGGGGCGTTATCTATTCGCTGATTCTGTGCGGCGTGATCCTGCTGCTGGGCGGCGTCGGCTTCTGGCTGCTCGATCCGGGTGTGCATACCATCGCCGATGGCCTGTGGCTGGCCTTCACCACGGCGGCCACCGTGGGTTATGGCGACATGGTTCCCAGCACCCATGCGTCGCGCATGTTTGCCGTCATCGTGGTGCTGCTGGGCCTGGCCGTGCTGTCGCTGGCTACGGCCTCGCTGGCGGCGATATTCGTCGAGAAGGATGTCGAGGAAGGCGAAGAGCTGCAAATCGAGCACCAGCTGATGCGCGAGATCAGGCACCTGCGCGAGGAAGTGCAGTCGCTGCGGCTTGAAATCCAGCGCGAAAAATCCGGCCAGCCCTGATGAATACTGCCGGATATACCCGGAAAATAGCGGTTTTGCATCAATGCCTGCGCCTCGATGGGCCATTCAACCGATTGAACAATGGAATCCCCGAACGCTCCCGATACCCCGGCCAACCTGGCGCCGCAGCTGACGCCGCGCGGCCGCCTGCTGGCTACAAAGCAGGACGACGCACCGCCCCTGGCGCCGGAAGTCAGCCAGGCGCTGGGCCCCGCTTTCGCGCTGGGCAGCGGCCATGGCCTGCTGCTGCTCGGAACGGCGCACATCGGCCGAATTCTGCCGCCGGCCTGGGCCTGGTGGCGCGATGTCGCGGCGCGCTATGTCACGGCCCTGTGCGCCACGCCCGACGGCGGCGAGATCGCGGTTGACCTGCCCGCCGCCGAGGATTTTGAAGCCCTGATCGCCGATGCGCCGCCCATGACGGGCGCGGAGTACCTGACGCCCGAGCTGCTGACCGCGCTGTGGCACGAGCTGGATGCCGCCCTGCGCCAGGAACTGGCGGCGGCCCAGGTTCCGCTGCAGGCCTTCCTCAAGTCGCGCCACCCGGCCTGGAACCTGGTCGGCCGCGTGCATTTCAACCTGGCCGAAAACCGCAAGGATGCCGAGGCGCCATTCGCCTTCCTGGCCACCTACACCGCGCGCCTGTCGGCCCACGGCAAGGCGCAGCACCAGCCGCTGTCGCAAGCCCTGGCGGAGTTTTCCGGCGGCAAGAGCCGGGCGCAGCTGCTGTCGCTGCTGCTGCCAGTGCAACGCGCGGCGCAGCACTGCGACTGGCTGCGCGAGATGGTGGAAGTTGGCGATATTTACCATCCGCTGCGCTGGACCGCGCTGGACGCCTGCCGTTTTCTGACCGACCTGCCGCAACTGGAGGCCGCCGGCATCAGCGTTCGCACGCCCGGCGTCTGGAAGGCGGGCAGACCGCCCCGGCCGGTGGTGAAGGCCAGCGTGGGAACGCGCCCGCCATCGCTGCTGGGCCAGGATGCGCTGCTCGATTTCAGCATGCAAGTCTGCCTTGACGGCGAGGATCTGAGCGACGCCGAAGTCGAGGCGCTGCTGCAGAGCGGCGATGGCCTGCAGTTCATCCGCGGCCGCTGGGTCGAGGTCGATCAAAAGGCCATCGGCCGCCTGCTGGAGCGCTTCAAGGCCATCGAGGCGGTGGCCGAAAACGGCCTGCCCTTTGCCGAGGCCATGCGGCTTCTGGCCGGCGCTTCGCTCGCCGAGAGCGGCGAGCCGCTGGATGCCGACTGGTCGGAACTGGCGGCCGGCCCGTGGCTGGCCGACACCCTGGCCGGACTGCGCAAGCCCGAAGGCCTGGCGCAGGTCGATCCGGGGCCGGAACTCCAGGCCACCCTGCGGCCCTACCAGCAGGCCGGGGTGCGCTGGCTCTACCTGCTGACCCGGCTCGGGCTCGGGGCTTGCCTGGCCGACGACATGGGTTTGGGCAAGACGATTCAGGTGCTGTCGCTGCTGCTGGTGCTCAAACGCGAAAATGCCGGCCCGCACCAGCCCAGCCTGCTGGTGGCGCCGGCTTCGCTGCTGGCCAACTGGGCGGCCGAGGCCGAGCGCTTTGCCCCCGGCCTGCGCTTGCTGGTCGCCCACCCGTCGGCCATGCCGCCAGCCGATTTCAAGGCGCTCGATGCGACGCGTCTGGCCGATGCCGATCTTGTCATCACCAGCTATGGCTCGCTGCTGCGCCAGCCGGTGCTGGCGAACCACGACTGGCGCCTGGCCGTCATCGACGAAGCGCAGGCCATCAAGAATCCGGGCGCCAAGCAGACGCGGCAGGTCAAGAAGCTGCAGGCGCAATCGCGCATCGCGCTGACCGGAACGCCGGTGGAAAACCGCCTGTCCGATTTGTGGTCGATCTTCGACTTCACCCATCCCGGCCTGCTGGGCTCGGACAAGGTGTTTGGCAAATTCACCAAGCGGCTGGCCAAGGCCGAGCACTTCGGCCCGCTGCGCGCGCTGGTGCAGCCCTACATCCTGCGCCGCCTGAAGACCGACAAGCGCGTCATCAGCGACCTGCCCGACAAGACCGAACTCAAGGCCTGGTGCCACCTGAGCCCGACGCAGGCGGCGCTGTACCAGCGCGCGGTGCAAGACCTGGCCGATGCGCTGGAAGACGCCGAAGGCATAGGCCGCAAGGGCGTGGTGCTGTCCTTTTTGATGCGCTTCAAGCAGATCTGCAACCATCCCTCGCAATGGCTGGGAGACGGCGCCTGGAAAGCCGGGGACAGCGGCAAGTTCGCCCGCCTGCGGGAACTGGTCGAGGTGATCGCCGCCAAACAGGAAAAGGTGCTGGTCTTTACCCAGTTCCGCGAAACCACCGAGCCGCTGGCGGCTTTCCTGGGCAGCATCTTTGGCCGCGAAGGCCTGGTGCTGCATGGCGGCACGCCGGTGGCCAAGCGCCGCGAACTGGTCAGGCGCTTCCAGGAGGATGAGCAGACGCCCTTTTTCGTGCTGTCGCTCAAGGCGGGCGGCGCGGGACTCAATCTGACGGCGGCCTCGCATGTGATCCACTTTGACCGCTGGTGGAATCCGGCGGTGGAAAATCAGGCGACCGACCGCGCCTTTCGCATCGGCCAGCAGCGCAACGTGCTGGTTCACAAGTTCATCTGCCGGGGAACGGTC
The DNA here is from genome assembly GCF_040105105.1 of Polaromonas hydrogenivorans. Taxonomy (GTDB): domain Bacteria; phylum Pseudomonadota; class Gammaproteobacteria; order Burkholderiales; family Burkholderiaceae_C; genus Polaromonas; species Polaromonas hydrogenivorans. Next base: position 3,206,584 of record NZ_CP157675.1, read on the forward strand.
GAAGACCGCATCGACCAGTTGATTGAATCCAAGCAGCAACTCGTCAAGGATGTGCTGGAGGGCGGCGCCGAACTGCTGCTGACCGAGATGAGCGACCGCGAATTGCTTGATCTGGTCAAGCTCGACATTCATGCCGCGCAGGAAAACTGATCGTCAAGGAGAGAACAAATGAATTACGGACAATGGCCAGCTTATGTATCAGTCGCCGAACGGCGCGCAAAAGCCGAGAAGGCTGCGGCCAAGGCGAAAAAAGCCGGCATCGTCCTGACGCCGATCGCGGCTTTTCGCGGCGCCATCGCCAAGACCTTCTGGGGCAAGGCCTGGTGCGACAACCTGGAGCATTACAGCGATTACGCCAGCCGCCTGCCGCGCGGCCGCACCTATGTGCGCAATGGTTCGGTGATTGATTTGCAGATCACCCCCGGCGAGGTGCGGGCGAAGGTGATGGGCTCCAGCCTCTACACAGTCACCGCCAGCGTGACGGCGGTGCCCGAAAAGCAATGGAAAACGATCTGCGCCGATTGCTCTGGCTCGATTGATTCGCTGGTCGAACTGCTGCAGGGCAAGCTGTCGAACGCGGTGATGGAGCGCATCTGCAAGCCGGGCATAGGCCTGTTTCCGTCGCCGAAAGAAATTTCGTTCGAATGCAGCTGCCCGGACTGGGCGTCGATGTGCAAGCATGTCGCTGCCGTGCTGTACGGGATAGGCGCGCGGCTCGACCAGCAACCGGAAGTGCTCTTCACGCTGCGCCGTGTCGATGCCAAGGATCTGGTCAGCCAGGCAAGCAAGGGCCTGCCCGCCGCCTCGAAGCGCCCGGCCACCGGCAAGGTGCTCGACGACGATCAACTGGCCGCTATGTTCGGCATCGAGATGGCCGACGTTTCTGCGCCAGCAAAGCCGGCGGTAAAAAAGACAAGCGCTGCATCCCGGAAAACACCCGCAGCAGCGAAAACGCCAGCCGGCAAAAAATCGGCGACCGGCAAGGTGGCGCTCAAATCCCCTGCCAAACCACGCCAATCAGCCAGCAGCAAAGTTGCGGCACCTGCTGCAAAGAAAGCGGCAAGCCCACCAGCAACGCCGAAACCCAGGAAAGTCGCCACGAACAGTGCCCGCGCTCGACCCGTTAAAGACAAAATAGGCTAAAGGACTGAAGGGCTTGCAGACGCGCAAAGCCCTGCAAATCTAAAAATCCCAATAAAAATAAAAAAAAACCGCTGCAAACAACTGTTTGCAACGGTTTTTCATATTACTGGCGGAGCGGACGGGACTCGAACCCGCGACCCCCGGCGTGACAGGCCGGTATTCTAACCAACTGAACTACCACTCCTGGTAGAAAAGCGTTTGCTCTTGCGAGCCAAGTGCTTGACAAACTTGTGCTTTGTCCCTTCGCCTTGCAGCGAAGAAATTTGGCGACCCTACGGGGATTCGAACCCCGGTACCTACCGTGAAAGGGTAGTGTCCTAGGCCTCTAGACGATGGGGTCTTAACCTGGTGGCTTCCGGCGCAGGCTTTTAACGGCCTGCAAAAATCTCAACAGCCTTTTACATCGCAATGGATATAAGAGGAAAGCCCTTGTAATTCATGGAACTGCAAGGGCTTCAATCTGGCGGAGCGGACGGGACTCGAACCCGCGACCCCCGGCGTGACAGGCCGGTATTCTAACCAACTGAACTACCACTCCTGGTAGAAAAGCGTTTGCTCTTGCGAGCCAAGTGCTTGACAAACTTGTGCTTTGTCCCTTCGCCTTGCAGCGAAGAAATTTGGCGACCCTACGGGGATTCGAACCCCGGTACCTACCGTGAAAGGGTAGTGTCCTAGGCCTCTAGACGATGGGGTCTTAACCTTGGAACTTCCGGCGCAGGCTTTTTAATTCCTGCTACAAAACTTCAAAAACTTTCTCGACGTTGGTGGAGGTAAACGGGATCGAACCGATGACCTCTTGCATGCCATGCAAGCGCTCTCCCAGCTGAGCTATACCCCCAATTCCGCTAACATCACTAATTTCTTAGCAACCTGTCGAGCCTCAAATTATATCTACAAAAATCGGCCTTTTGAAAAGTTTCAAACTAAATTCAATTTGGCGATGACTTTTTCTCGCGCCATGAGCGACAGGATCGCATCCAGCGAAGGCGTCTGCGGTGTTCCCATGAGCAGCACGCGCACCGGCATGGCCAGTTGCGGCATCTTCAGGCCGGCATCGAAAAGCACCTGTTTGATCGCGGCAGCAATGCCGGCCTTGCTCCATTCACAAGTGGCCAGCGCCAGCGCCAGCCTGGCAAGAGCCGGCCGCACGGTATCGGTCACATGGGTGCTGACATCTTGCGCACTCGGCTCCGCGCCCGTGACCAGCAGTTTCAGCCAGCCCGCCAGTTCGACCAGCGTGCTGCAGCGGTCCTTGAACAAAGCGCAACCCTGTGCGAGCCAGGCAGCATCCAGACCCGAAACGTCCAGTGCCGCGAGGAAGGGCTGAACCCGTTCCGCCAGCTTGTCATCGGCCATGGCCTTCAGATGCTGCGCATTCACCCAGCGCAGCTTGGCTTCGTCGAACTGCGCGGCGCTCTTGCCGAGGTGGTCGAGGTTGAACCACTGCAAAAACTGCTCGCGGCTGAAAATCTCGTCGTCGCCGTGGCTCCATCCCAGGCGCGCCAGGTAGTTCACCATCGCGTCGGGCAGATAGCCCTCGGCGGCGTATTGTGTGACCGGCTTGGCGCCGTTGCGCTTGCTCATCTTCTCGCCCTGCTCGTTCAGCACGGTGGGCAAATGGGCATACACCGGCACGTCCCGGCCCAGCGCGCGCAGGATGTTGATCTGGCGCGGCGTGTTGTTCACATGGTCATCGCCGCGAATCACATGCGTGATCGCCATGTCCATGTCATCGACCACCACGCAGAAGTTGTAGGTCGGCGTGCCGTCGGGCCGGGCAATCACCAGGTCATCAAGCTCGTCGTTGCTGATCTCGATGCGGCCCTTGACCTTGTCGTCCCAGACCACGGCGCCGCCTTGCGGATTCTTGAAGCGCAGCACCGGCTGCACGCCTTCGGGAATGGCCGGCAGCGTCTTGCCAGTCTCAGGCCGCCAGGTGCCGTCGTAGCGCGGTTTTTCCTTGGCGGCCATCTGGGCTTCGCGCAGCGCGTCGAGTTCGGCCACGCTCATGTAGCAGGGGTAAACATGTCCGGCGGCCAGCATCTCGGCCAACACCGCCTTGTAACGGTCCATGCGCTGCATCTGGTAGAACGGGCCTTCGTCGTAGTCCAGGCCCAGCCAGCGCATGCCTTCGATGATCACATCGACAGCGGCCTGACTGGATCGCTCCACGTCGGTGTCTTCAATGCGCAAGATGAACTCGCCGCCGGTGGCGCGCGCAAACGCCCACGGGTACAGCGCCGAGCGGATGTTGCCCAGATGGATGAAGCCGGTGGGCGAAGGAGCAAATCGGGTTCTTGTTTTTTGTGTCATGTCAGGCTGTCCAGACCCCGTGCGAGGTCGGCTTTCAAATCGTCAATGTATTCAAGACCAACCGCAAAGCGGATCAGGCCCTGCTTGATGCCGGCCGCCTGGCGCTGCGCTTCGGTCAAGCGGCCATGGGAAGTGGTTCCCGGATGGGTGATGATGGACTTGGTGTCGCCCAAGTTGGTGGCGATGCTGACCACCTGCGTGCTGTCGATCACATGGAAGGCGTTGGCACGCGCCGTTTGCGGGTCGCCGCCGCGCACATCGAAAGACACCACGGCGCCGCCCAGGCCCGACTGCTGGCGCATCGCCAGTTCGTGCTGCGGGTGCGATGGCAAGCCGGGGTAATAGACGCAGGTCACGGCCGGATGCGCCTCCAGCCACTGCGCGATGGCCAGGGCCGTGGCGCTTTGCGCCTGCATGCGGATGCGCAGCGTTTCCATGCCCTTGAGCACGACCCAGGCATTGAAAGGCGCGAGCACCATGCCGGCGGTGCGCACAATCGGGCCGAACACATCGACGATCAGCTTTGAAGGCCCGCAAATCGCACCCGCCATCACGCGGCCCTGTCCGTCGAGGTACTTGGTGCCCGAGTGGATCACCAGGTCGGCGCCCAGCGCGGTCGGCCGCTGCAGCGCGGGCGAACAGAAACAGTTGTCCACGGCCAGCAACGCGCCGCCCGCATGCGCCACATCGGCCAGCGCCCGGATGTCGCACACCTCGGTCAGCGGATTGGTCGGGGTTTCGGCAAACAGCAGCTTGGTATTGGGCCGCATGGCCGCGCGCCACTGCGCGATGTCGGTCTGCGAGACAAAGCTGGTTTCGACGCCGAACTTGGCAAATTCCTTGCCGAACAGGTTCAGCGTCGAGCCGAACACCGACTGCGAACACACGACATGGTCGCCGGCCCTGAGCAGGCCCATGCCCATCATCAGGATGGCGCCCATGCCGCTGGACGCAGCGATGGCGGCTTCAGTGCCTTCGAGCGCGGCCAGCCGCTGCTCGAAACCGGCCACCGTCGGGTTCGAGGTGCGCGCGTAGGTAAAGCCTTCCTCGGTGCCGGCGAAGCGGCGCGCCGAGGTTTCGGCATCGGGCTGCACGAAGCCGCTGGTCAGGTACAGCGCTTCGGAGTTCTCGCCGTACTGGCTGCGTTCGATGCCGACACGCACGGCCAGCGTGTCGGGGTGCAGGTTCTCGGGCAATGCTTGCCGGGTCATCTCAGGCCCCTTCCGGGTTGGGCAGCGCCAGGCGCGAAGCATCGACATCGCCTTCCTCGCCAATTTTTTCAGCGGTGTCGCCGCGCGCCGAATTCATCGCGGCGATGGTCTCGGCGGTCACGTCGCCGGTGACATACACGCCATCGAAGCAGGACGCGTCAAAGCCATCGAGTTCGGGGTTCAGCGAGCGGATGGCGCGCTTCATGCCCTCCACGTCCTGGTAAATCAGCGCATCGCAGCCGATCACCTTGCGGATTTCCTCGATGCTGCGGTCATGCGCGACCAGCTCGCCCGGCGTCGGCATGTCGATGCCATAGACATTGGGAAAGCGTACCGGCGGCGCGGCGCTGGCCAGATAGACCTTGCGCGCACCGGCGTCGCGCGCCATCTGCACGATTTCGCGGCTGGTGGTGCCGCGCACGATGGAATCATCGACCAGCAGCACATTGCGGCCCTTGAACTCGCTGGCGATCACATTGAGCTTCTGGCGCACCGATTTCTTGCGCACGCCCTGCCCCGGCATGATGAAGGTGCGGCCGACATAGCGGTTCTTCACAAAGCCTTCGCGGTAGGGAATGCCGAGCAGATGCGCCAGCTGGGTGGCGCTGGGGCGGCTCGATTCGGGAATCGGGATGATCACGTCGATCTCATTGGGCGGCACGGTGGAAACGACCCGCTTGGCCAGCGTTTCGCCCAGGTTCAGGCGCGCCTGGTAAACCGAGATGCCATCCATCACCGAATCGGGACGCGCCAGATAGACAAACTCGAAAATGCAGGGATAGAGCCTGGCATTGGCCGCGCATTGCTCGGCATGCACCTTGCCGTCCATGTCCACGAACACCGCTTCGCCCGGCGCGATGTCACGCTCGAACTGGTAGCCGGTACCTTCAAGGGCCACCGATTCGCTGGCCACCATCACGGTGGCGCCGCCTTCGTTCTGGCCATGGCCGATGCACAGCGGACGGATGCCGAACGGGTCGCGAAACGCCAGCAGGCCGTGGCCGGCGATCAAGGCCACCACGGCATACGAGCCCTTGACGCGCTTGTGCACGCCGCGCACGGCGGCAAACACGTCGGCCGGGGTGAGCGGCAGGCCGCGCGTGGTTTTTTCCAGCTCATGCGCCAGCACGTTGAGCAGCACTTCGGAGTCGCTGTCGGTGTTGATGTGGCGGTGGTCGGTGTTGAACAGCTCGGCCTTGAGTTCTGCCGCGTTCGTCAGGTTGCCGTTGTGCGACAGCACCAGGCCAAACGGCGCGTTGACGTAAAACGGCTGCGCTTCATCCTCGCTGAAGGCGTTGCCCGCCGTCGGGTAGCGCACTTGGCCGAGTCCGACATTGCCCGGCAGGGCGCGCATGTTGCGGGTGCGGAACACGTCGCGCACCATGCCCTTGGCCTTGTGCATGTAGAACTTGCGCCCTTGCTGGGTGACGATGCCGGCGGCATCCTGCCCACGGTGCTGCAGCAGCAGCAGTCCGTCATAAATCAGCTGGTTGACCGGGGCTTTGCTGACGATTCCGACTATCCCGCACATGGTGTTCCGTTCATGGTGTGTTGACTCTCAAGTAAATTCAAACAATTAATCCAGATACTTTGCAAACTGCCCGGGCAGCATCGGTTTCAGGCCGGTCAGCGTCGCGGTCAGCGTTTGCGCCCCGATGGACTCCTGCCACCAGGCGCTGGACTTGAGCGCCGTCATGTCCATGACCACGGTCGCGGCCAGCAGCAAGATCATGCCGCGCAGTACGCCGAACGCCGCGCCCAGCGTGCGGTCCACCGGACGCAGGCCGATGGCATCCACCAGGCTCTTCAGCAAGGCGGCCAGCAAACCCGCCACAAACACCGCCGCAATGAAAACCAGCGCAAAAGCCGCCGCGTAACGCACCGGCTCCGAAGCCGACTGCCAGGGCAGCAGCAGCGCCACCTGCGGCGCAAACCATTGCGCGGCATAAAACGAAGCCGCCCATCCCAGCACCGACAACACTTCATAGACCAGGCCGCGCCAGGCGCCCAGCAACAGGGAAAAAACCAGCACCCCCGCCAAAATCCAGTCAAGCGGCGTCACACAGCGACCAATGGCTTAAAAACTCAGAATGGCAACCGGCAGGTCAAGCGACCTGATCTTGTTGATCGCTTTTTCAGCCTCGGCCTTGCTGGCAAACGGACCCACGCGGACCCGGATGCGCTTGCCGTCTTTCGTGTCGGCCACCTGGGTGTAGGTGGTCAGGCCGGCTTTTTCCAGCTTGCGGCGCGTTTCATCGGCTTTGGCGGAGTCGGCAAAGGCGCCCACCTGAACCACCATGCGGCCTTTGGTTTCCGCAGCGGCGGCCTTGGTTTCTTCGGTGGCCGCAGGCTTGGGCAATGCCGCGGGCTTGGTCGGTGCCGCAACCTTGGGCGCCTGCAACGCGCCCGTGCCGTTGAGCAGGGCAATGGCCCGCGCGCCATCGTCGCTGGCAGGCGCGGGCTTGGGAGCCGGTTTGGGTTCTGCCTTGACGACGGGCTTGGCCTCGACTTTGGCCTCGGGCTTTGGTTCGACCCTGGGTTCGGCCTTGGGCTCGGCCCTGGCTTCGATTCTGGGTTCAGGCTTCGGTTCTGCCTTGGGCTTGACCTCGGTTTTTGCTTCTTGCCTGGGCTCCTGTTTTACTTCTTTTTTAATAGCAGAAGGCGCAGGATGGACAAGCGGCAAAGCTGGTTTTGATGAGTAAATCTCTTCCTTGGGCGACAAGCTGGCGGCGGCGGCTATCGTTTCGGGTGACGTCGCACGACCAGGCGTTTTGGCGGGTGCGGGTGCGGGTGCAGTGGCAGCGGGCGCAGCAGGAAGTACCAGCGGTTTGACCGAGTTTTTTCCGGGTATTTCAATCGGAATATCGACCTCGACGGGCCGGGGCTGGGTGTCAAACACCAGCGGAAAGCCCACGACGCCCAGCAGCACCAGCACCGAGGCGCCGACCAGGCGGTGCTTGGCGCGTTTGCGCAAGACTTCCACGCTGAGCGCCTGGGCGGCTGAGCCGGCAGGAGGGACTGATGCGGAATCGCCCCGGCGGAACTTGAAAAACGGCATGGTGTGAGTTGGAATCCGTTAAAGGCCAAGGTGGGTTGCGGAGTGCTTCCAGTTCCGGCGCAGGCGGTTGGGTCCGGTTGATTCGACTCTAGTCAGAAAGGTGCGGCGCTGAAAGACGCGGCACGCCGTTCTTCAAAATGCCGCCCACGGTGTAGAAGGAGCCAAAAACCACGATTCTATCAGCGGGGTTTGCCGCCATGACGGCGGCCTCCAGCGCGGACTCGGGGGTTTTGTAAGCATGGGCCGTGGCGTCGGCGCGGCTGTTGCCGGCCTGCCACCGGGCAAGCAGCGCTGCGCCGGTGGCGGCGCGAGGCGTGGGCAGGTCGGTGAAATACCACTTGTCGATCAGCGGGCCGACTCGCGCCAGCATGGGCGCGACGTCCTTGTCGGCCATCCCGCCAAAGATGGCATGGGTACACGGGTAAAAACCCATGGCGTCGAGGTTTTCAGTCAGCGCCGCGACCGAATGCGGGTTGTGCGCCACGTCCAGCACCAGCGTCGGCTGGCCAGGAATGATCTGGAAACGGCCCGGCAGCTCGACCAGCGACAGGCCGTTGCGCACCGCCTGCGCGGTGATCGGCAGGCGACCCCGCAGCGCCGTCAGCGCCGCCAGCACGCCCGACGCATTGACCAGCTGGTTGGCGCCGCGCAGCGCCGGATACGCCAGCCCGGCATAGCGCCGTCCCCGGCCGGCCCAGCTCCACTGCAGCTTGTCACCCGAGAAATTGAAGTCATGGCCAAAGTGCCACAGGTCCGCGCCCAGCCGTGCCGCATGGTCTAGGACGCTTTGCGGCGGCACCGGGTCGCTGACGATGACCGGCCTGCCGGCGCGCATGATGCCGGCTTTCTCGAAGCCGATGGCTTCGCGGTCGTTGCCCAGCAACTCCATGTGGTCCAGGTCGATGCTGGTGATGACGGCGCAATCGGCGTCCAGGATGTTGACCGCGTCAAGCCGGCCGCCCAGGCCGACTTCCAGAATCACGACGTCCAGTTTCGCATCAGCCAGCAGCTGCAAAATCGCCAGCGTCGTGAATTCAAAATAGCTCAGCGAGATTTCATCGCCATTTTGGCACCTTGCGCTTTCCACACGGGCGAAGTTAGCTACCAAATCAGGAGCACTGACGATATCGCCGCGAACCCGGCAGCGCTCCTCGAAATGCACCAGGTGCGGCGAGGTGTACACCCCGGTGCGGTAGCCCGATTCCATCAAGATGGCCTCTAACATGGCGCAGGTCGAGCCCTTGCCGTTGGTGCCGGCCACCGTGATGATGGGACAGTCGAACTTCAGGCCCATGCGCTCGGCGACGGCCCGGACGCGGTCCAGGCCCATGTCGATGCTTTTCGGGTGCAGGCGCTCGCAATGCGCCAGCCAGTCGGCTAATGTGGTGAGATGTTCCATAGAGTTATGCATTGTCGCGCAAGGCGGAAAACCCTGAACCGCAGCGCTCATGGCGATTCAGCGTGCAAATCGGTCAGTCGCGGCGATCAGCTGCGCCAGGATGCCGGGCTCGTTGAAGGCATGGCCGGCATCGGCAATCAGGTGGAATTCCGCCTGCGGCCAGGCGCGGTGCAAGTCCCAGGCGGTCTTGGCGGGGCAGGCCATGTCGTAGCGGCCCTGCACGATGACGCCCGGAATGCCGGCCAACTTGTGCGCATCACGAATCAGCTGGCCCTCCTCCAGCCAGCCGCCATGCACGAAATAGTGGTTTTCAATGCGCGAAAACGCCAGGGCGAAGTCGTCATCGCCATGCTTGGCCGCGCCAGTCGGATCGGGTAGCAGCGTGATGGTCTGGCCTTCCCACAGGCTCCAGGCGCGGGCGCAGGCCAGTTGCGCGGCTCGGTCGCTGCCGACCAGCCGCCGGCGGTAGGCGGCCATCAGGTCGCCGCGCTCGGCCGGTGGAATCGGCGCGACAAAATCTTCCCACAGGTCAGGAAACAGCCAGGAAGCGCCTTCCTGGTAATACCAGAGCAGTTCGGCGCGGCGCAGCGTGAAGATGCCGCGCACGATGAGTTCGGAGACCTGCGCCGGATGGGTTTGCGCATAGGCCAGCGCCAGCGACGAGCCCCAGGAGCCGCCAAACACCAGCCAGCGCCGGGCGCCCAAGAGGGTGCGCAGCCGCTCGATGTCGGCGACCAGATGCCAGGTCGTGTTGTTGTGGAGCGAAGCATGCGGGCGCGAACGGCCGCAGCCGCGCTGGTCGAACAGCAGCACGCAGTAGCGCTCGGGGTCGAACAGCCGCCGGTGATCCGGCGAGCAGCCCGAACCCGGCCCGCCATGCAAAAACACCGCCGGCTTGCCTTGCGGGTTGCCGCACAGCTCCCAGTAAATCGAATGGCCGTCGCCGGTATCGAGCGTGCCGGTGCGAAACGGGACTATGGGCGGGTAAAGCGCAGACGCGGCAACGGCGGGGGCTGAAGAAGTCATGGAGGTTTCCATCAAAATAGAGATGCTACATAATTAATAGCTGCTTGCGCCCGTGTGTATTGCGCAAAAGCCATTTTTTACTTAAAAAAACCTGAAAAGCACGACATGATCATTCTCTACGGCATCCCGAATTGCGACACCGTCAAAAAAGCCCGGGCCTGGCTTTCGGAACACGGGCAGGCCTACACTTTTCATGACGTCAAGAAGCACGGCGTTCCGCCCGCGCAACTGGCGCGCTGGACGCAAGCCGCCGGCTGGGAAAAGCTGCTGAACCGCAAAGGCACGACCTGGCGCCAGCTCGACGCCGCCGCCCAGGCCGCCGTGGTGGACGCCGCCAGCGCCCAGTCGCTGATGCTGGCCAACGCCAGCGCCATCAAGCGTCCGGTCGTGGACTGGGGCGATGGCATCACGGTCGGCTTTGATGCGGCGGACTGGGCCGGGCGGGTTTGAGCCGGGCCGGCCGCGCTTGCCGCTCACCAGCTTTACAGACCGGCAACCGAACTTTGCGCCTCAAAACGAGTCTGATTCACTAAAATCACAGCAACAGTCAGCACGGATTAAGCTGAAAAAAGGGGTTCAGACATGACACACACATTCGTTAAAACCATCATCAGTTCGGCTGTCGCTGCGGCGGCCATGGCTTCGGTTCCGGCTTCGGCCATGGACATCCTGGCGCGGGTCATTTCCAGCACGCCTGTCGTGCAGCAGGTCGCCGTGCCGCGCCAGGTGTGCAGCAATGAAGCCGTCGTCATGCAGGCGCCCAAGTCGGGCGCGGGCGCGCTGATGGGCGCCATCGCCGGCGGCGCTGCCGGCAATGCGATTGGCAACGGCGGCGGCCGGGCGGCGGCCACCATGATCGGCCTGGTGGGCGGCGCCATCCTGGGCGACCGCATCGAAGGCCCGAACAACCAGCTGCAAAACGTCCAGCAATGCACCACCCAGACGTTCTACGAAAACCGCACCAGCTATTTCAACGTGGTGTATGAATACCAGGACACGCAATACACCGCGCAAATGCCCAACGATCCGGGCCTGTATGTGCGCCTGCAGGTCACGCCGGTCGGTGCCGTGACGCCCGCACCGCAACCGTTCCAGGGCCAGCCGCAAACCTATTACCAGCCGGCGCCCGTGCAACAGCAGCCGGTTTATGTGCAGCCCGTGATGACGGCGCCGGTCGTTTATCCGGCTTATTACCAACGGCCCTACTACGCCCCGTATTACCCGCCCATCGGCTTGTCGCTCAACTTTGGCTACAGCCGGGGGTTTGGCGGCGGGCACCATGGCCACGGGCGCTGAGTGTTCACCTGAATGAAAAAAAGGGACGTTTTTAAACGTCCCTTTTTTTCATGACTGCCCCCTACTCGGGCGTCTTGATCAAGGCGCCCTTGAAAAGTATCGGCCCGGTCGGGCCACTGCCTGGCGGAACGCCGCCCTTGGGCTCCAAGGTAATGGCCAGCGCCGGCGACTGCTGGATGTCCCCGCCGGCAGCGGTCAGCCGCGCCACCGCATCCCCGGGCAGCACGCCCAGCGACTTGGGCGCTGCGCCTGGCGGCAAGGCCCACAGTTCGAGCGACTTGTCAGGCTGCTCGCGGAAATCGCCCACGCGCTTGAGCATCAGCTTCTGGGTGTTGGGGTCAAAGGTCACCAGGATCGAGGCATTGGCCTTGTCGTCGGCCAGCACGGCGACATATTCAATCACCGGCGTGGACGACAGTCTGGCGCTGAGTTCCTGCACCTGGCCATTCAGTTGATTCGTGAAATTCAGGCCCGTCACCACCGCAACCACGGTCGCAAGGGCGCCGGCCGCCGTGGCGCCGCGCCACAGGCCCAGGCTGGCCCACCAGCCGCCACCGACAGGCGCTGGCGCGGCTTGACTGCGTGCGGCCTGCATCGCTTGCGTCTGTTTCTCCGCATGGACGAGGTTTTCAATCCGCGTCCAGACCGCCGGGCTGGGCGCCACTTCCGGCTGCAACTCGGCCACCGACGCCAGCCGGCTTTGCCAGATCAGCGCGGCAGCACGCAGCGTGGCATGGTCCCGGGCCAGGGTTTCAAAGCGGCGCCGCGCACCGCCGCGCAAGGTGCCCAGCGCATAGCTGGCGGCCAGCTGGTCCACCAGAGAGGGGTTGTTATGAATGTTCAAGCGAACCTCGCCATGCAACCGCGCAGTTGCTCCAGCCCCCGGCGAATCCAGGTTTTCACCGTTCCCAAGGGCAGCCTGAGCTGCTCGGCCAGCTCGCTATGGCTGAGGTCGCGCAGATAAGCCAGGCTGACCACTTCGCGCTGTTTGCTTTCGAGTTGGCTCAGGCACTGGTGCAGCGCCCAAGCCTGTTCGCTGGCTTGCGTGATGTCCATCGGGTTGGGCGAGTCGCCGGCCACCGTGTCCGAAATCACCTCGTCCAGCTCCTGCACCCGGTCGGCCCGGTCCGAGGCCCGGCGGCGCAAAAAATCCAGGCCCCGGCTGCGCACCAGCAAGCCCATCCAGGCCATCGGCGGCGACAGCGTGGCCTGGTACGTCCCGGCAATCTTCCAGATGTTCAGGTAAGCCTCCTGCAGCACATCCTCGGCCCACTCGCGGTTGCTCACCACGCGCACCGCCACGCCGTAGAGCTTGGAAGAGGTCAATTCGTACAGCTCCTTGAGGGCCGATTCGTCGGCCAGCGCCACGCGGTCAAGCAGTGCAATCAATTGGCTATCCGGGCTTTCTGGTTTCATGAGCGTCATTGTCAAACAATATGCATACGCGGCAAACAGCCTTTCGGATTCAGCTTGCGTCCGGCCTTGGCTGCAGGCTGACCTAAAATCGCTGGCTGATCTGCCCACCCTGTCCGGCGCAGCGCCCTACCCTTCACCCCAACACCATGACCACTGAAAAAATCGACAACGTAAGCATCACCACCCAAGCCAATGTGTACTTCGACGGCAAATGCATCAGCCACGGCTTCACGCTGGCTGACGGCACGAAAAAATCGGTCGGCGTGGTCCTGCCGGCCACGTTGACCTTCAACACCGGCGCGGCCGAAATCATGGAATGCGTGGGCGGCGCCTGCGAATACAAGCTGGCCGGCAGCGACGAGTGGATGAAGTCCTCCATCGGCGAATCGTTCAGCGTGCCCGGCAACTCGAAGTTCGACATCCGTGTTGCCCCGGGTTTCGACGCCTACCACTACATCTGCCACTTCGCCTGAACCCACAACCCGCAGGAACACCTCACCCATGGCCACCATTCTCCAAAACCTCCCCATCGGCCAAAAAGTCGGCATCGCCTTTTCCGGCGGCCTGGACACCAGCGCCGCGCTGCACTGGATGAAGCTCAAGGGCGCGATTCCCTACGCCTACACCGCCAACCTCGGCCAGCCCGACGAGCCCGATTACGAAGACATCCCGCGCAAGGCGATGCAGTACGGCGCCGAGCAGGCGCGGCTGATCGACTGCCGCAGCCAGTTGGCCGCCGAGGGCCTGGCCGCGCTGCAGGCCGGCGCCTTTCACATCACGACCGCCGGCGTGACCTACTTCAACACCACGCCGCTGGGCCGCGCCGTGACCGGCACCATGCTGGTGGCGGCGATGAAGGAAGACGACGTCAACATCTGGGGCGACGGAAGCACCTACAAGGGCAACGACATCGAGCGTTTCTACCGCTACGGCCTGCTGACGAATCCATCGCTGAAAATCTACAAGCCCTGGCTGGACCAGTTGTTCATCGACGAGCTGGGCGGCCGCGCCGAGATGTCGGCCTTCATGACGCAGGCCGGTTTTGGCTACAAGATGAGCGCCGAGAAAGCCTATTCGACCGACTCGAACATGCTGGGCGCGACGCACGAGGCGAAAGACCTGGAGCATTTGAGCAGCGGCATGAAGATCGTCAACCCGATCATGGGCGTGGCCTTCTGGAAGGACGAAGTCGAGGTCAAGCGCGAGGAAGTCACGGTGCGCTTTGAAGAAGGCCGGCCGGTCGCCCTGAACGGCGTCGAGTACACCGACCTGGTCGAACTGATCCTCGAAGCCAACCGCATTGGCGGCCGCCACGGCCTGGGCATGAGCGACCAGATCGAAAACCGCATCATCGAAGCCAAGAGCCGGGGCATCTACGAGGCGCCTGGCCTGGCGCTGCTGTTCATCGCCTACGAGCGGCTGGTGACCGGCATCCACAACGAGGACACCATCGAGCAGTACCGCGACAGCGGCCGCCGCCTGGGCCGCCTGCTCTACCAGGGCCGCTGGTTCGACTCGCAGGCCATCATGCTGCGCGAAACCGCCCAGCGCTGGGTCGCCAGCGCCATCACCGGCGAGGTCACGGTTGAGCTGCGCCGGGGCAATGACTATTCGATCCTCAACACTGAGTCGGCCAATTTGACCTACCAGCCCGAGCGGCTGAGCATGGAAAAAGTAGAAGGCGCGTTCACGCCGCTGGACCGCATCGGCCAGCTGACCATGCGCAACCTGGACATCGTGGACACGCGCGCCAAGCTGGGGATTTATGCCAAGAGCGGCGTGCTGTCGCTGGGGACGGGCGGGGATTTGCTGAACCTGACGGGCAAAAGCGCCGAGTAAAGCTGCGCCACCGACCGTTTCAAGCCGCCTCCGGGCGGCTTTTTTCTGCGCATCAGAAGCGTTAAACCACCACCGGCTCGGGCTCCAGCCGCAGACCAAAGCGCTCATAGACGCTGGTCTGGATGGCCTTGGCCAGCGTCATGACTTCGCCGCCGGTCACCGGATTGGCGGCACCGCCCCGGTTGACGAGCACCAGCGCCTGCTTGTCGTACACGCCGGCATTGCCGATGGACTTGCCCTTCCAGCCGCAGGCGTCGATCAGCCAGCCCGCCGCCAGCTTGACCGAGCCGTCGGCCAGCTGGTAGTGAACGATTTTGGGGTCACGCTGGATGATGTCCTCGCACTGCTCGGGCGAGACGGTCGGGTTCTTGAAGAAGCTGCCGGCATTGCCGATGATTTTCGGGTCGGGCAGCTTGGCCCGGCGAATCTCGCAGATCCACTCATAAATTTGTAGCGCATCAGGCACGTCCACCTTGCGCAAAAGCATCTTTTTCTCGATATCCGCATAACCGAGCACCGGTTTCCAGGTCTTGGGCAGCAAGAAGCGCACGCGCGTGATGAGGGCCTTGCCGGCCAGGCCGAAACCGGCAGCGCCGGAGCTGGCGTGCTTGAACACCGAATCGCGGTAGCCGAACGCGCATTGCGCGGCATTGAGGGTGAAGGGCTGGCCGGTCGTCAAATCGACCGCGTCGAGCGAGTCGAAGCGGTCCTGCAACTCGACGCCGTAAGCGCCGATGTTCTGCACCGGCGAGGCGCCGACCGTGCCGGGAATCAGCGCCAGGTTTTCGAGGCCGGGAAAGCCGTTTTGCAGCGTCCAGGTGACCAGTTCGTGCCAGTTTTCACCGGCGCCGGCCTCGACGATCCAGGCCTTGGCGGTCTCGCCGGCCAGGCGCTTGCCCATGATCTCGACCTTGAGCACCAGCGGTTTGACATCGCCGGTCAGCACGATGTTGCTGCCGCCGCCCAAAATAAACTTGGGGGCCGCCCGCCATGCGGGGTCTTGCAGCACGGCGGCAATATCGGCTTCGCTGCGGATGCGCGCCAGCGAAAGCGCCTTGGCCACGATGCCGAAGGTGTTGGAGGACTGGAGGGGAACGTTTTTCTCGACTAACATCCCAAGATTGTCGCACCCTCGTGCCACGCCCTTTCCCGGAAATCAACACTATGCCTTCATTCGATACCGTTCTTGAAACCGACCTGGTCAAGGTCAAAAACGCCGTGGAAAACACCGCCAAGGAAATCGGCACCCGCTTTGACTTCAAGGGCACGGCCGCCTCGGCCGAACTGAAGGAAAAAGACAAGGAGATCATCCTGATCGGCGATGGCGATTTCCAGATCGAGCAGATCCACGACATCCTGCGCAACAAGCTGACCAAGGCCGGCGTCGATGTGCGTTTTCTCGACATCGGCAAGGTCGAGAAAATCGGCGGCGACAAGGTCAAGCAGATCACCAAGGTGCGCGACGGCATCGAAACCGAACAGGCCAAGAAAATCCAGCAGCTCATCAAGGGCAACAAGATGAAGGTACAGGCCGCCATCCAGGAGGGCAAGGTGCGCGTGACCGGCGCCAAGCGCGACGACCTGCAGGCCGCCATGGCCCTGATCCGCGCCGAGATCAAGGACTTGCCGCTGAGTTTCGACAACTTTCGCGACTGATCCCCTTGGCCGCCCTGCCTGTATCGGCCCGCGTCATGGCGCTCTGGGCGCTGGCCACCTCGCTAGGCGTTTGCAATGCCCATGCGGAATCCGTTGCGCTGGCCGGCATGCTGGGCAGCAAGGCGCTTCTGGTGGTCAATGGCTCAGCGCCCAAAACCGTTGCCGCCGGCGAGACGCATCAGGGCGTCAAGGTGATTTCCACCTCGGGCGACCAGGCGGTCGTCGAGCAGTCGGGCAAGCGCCAGACGCTGCGGGTCGGCGAAGCGCCCGTGAGCCTGGGCGGCGCCAGCGGGCGCGGCAGCCGCATCGTGCTGACCGAAAGCAGCGGCGGCCACTTCATGACGCCCGGCCAGATCAACGGCCGCGCCGTGCAGTTCATGGTCGATACCGGCGCCACCGGCATCGCCATGAGCATGCAGGATGCCGAGCGTGCCGGCATCAATTACAAAAACGGCCAAGCCGTGCAGATGTCCACGGCCAACGGCGTCACCCAGGGCTTTCGCCTCAAGCTCAATTCAGTGCGCGTGGGCGATGTCGAGGTGTTCGACGTGGACGCGGTGGTGGTGCCGATGGCCATGCCCTTCGTGCTGCTGGGCAACAGTTTTTTGTCGCGCTTTCAGATGAAGCGCGACAACAGCGTGATGACGCTGGACAAGCGCTATTAGCGTTATTTATTGACCGGATTTTTTCCCGGCCTTTTTTGAAGCGCCGAGTTTGGACTCGGTGCCCTTGAGCAGCTTGTTGATGTTCTCGCGGTGGCGATAGACCAGCAGCGCGCTGATGGCTACCAGCGCCAGCACGATGCTTTTATCGACGTTCCAGGCCGCCCGGTCGCCCAGCAGGTAGAAAAACGGCGCGAACACGGCGGCGGCCATTGACGCCAGCGACACATAGCGCGAGAAAAATACCACGATCCCAAAGGTTGCCAGCGTGGCAACGCCCAGCACCCAGCTGATGCCCAGCAGCACGCCGGCCGCCGTGGCCACGCCCTTGCCGCCCTTGAACTGGAAAAACACCGGGTACAAATGGCCGATGAAAGCCGCCAGCCCCACGGCCGCCACGGTGCCGTCGCCCAGGCCGTAATCGCCGCCGAACCATTTCACCATCACCACCGGCAGCCAGCCTTTCAGGCCGTCGAGCAGCAGCGTGGCGACCGCCGCCGCCTTGTTCCCCGAACGCAGCACGTTGGTCGCGCCGGGGTTCTTGCTGCCATAGCTGCGCGGGTCGTTCAGGCCGAAAACCTTGCTGACGATGACGGCAAATGACAGCGAGCCGAGCAAATAGGCCAGCAGCGTGGCGGCGATGGAATAGGCGTAGTTCATCAGGCGTCCTTCTTCTTGTTATTCGGTCAATGCGCACTGCACCGATTTTGCACCGAGCAGCGTGACGCAGACCTGCGGGTCGAGCCGCACCAGATAGCCGCGCCGCCCGCCGTTGATGGCGATTTCGGGCAGCGCCAGGATGCTTTCCTCGATGTACACCGGCATGGCCTTGCGCGTGCCGAACGGCGAGGTGCCGCCGACCAGGTAGCCGCTGTGCCGGTTGGCGACTTCAGGCTTGCAGGGCTCAACCGACTTGGCGCCGATCTGGCGCGCCAGGTTCTTGGTCGAAACCTTGCGGTTTCCGTGCATCAGCACCAGCAGCGGCCGGGCGTCCTGGTCCTGCATCACCAGCGTCTTGACGACGCTGAACGGATCAAAGCCCAGCACCGCCGCGCTGTGCTGGGCGCCGCCGTGCTCCAGGTATTCGTAGGGATGTTCGGTGAAAGCCACCTTGTTCGCCCTGAGCAACTGCGTGGCCGGCGTTTCGGAAACATGGTCTTTTTTAGCCATGGGGTTTCTGGGAAAACGGCGTTTTTACAGCGCCGGGTCGCGGATTTCCCAGCGGATTTTGTCAATCGCTTCCAGTACGTCGGCACTCAGTGTCTTGCCATACACATCCAGGTCTTCGTCGAGTTGCGCCACCGACGTGACGCCGATGATGGTGCTGGCCACCTGCCACTTGGTATGGCAAAACGCCAGCGCCATCTGCGTGGGCGTCAAGCCGTGGTCGCGGGCCAGCTGGTTGTAGCGCCGCGCCGCGGCCAGCGCTTCGGGGCGGCCCCAGCGCTGCTTGCGCATGGATTCGTATTTGGCGATGCGGCCCTCTTTCGGCGCATCCGGTCCTTCGGTGCCGGATGCGTCGTACTTGCCGGTCAGCAGGCCGAAACCCAGCGGCGAATACGCCAGCAGCGACACGCCCAGGCGGTGCATGGTTTCGTCCAGGCCGTTTTCGACGGTGCGGTTGATCAGGCAATACGGATTTTGCACCGTGGCCACGCGCGGCAGGCCGTGCTGCCCGGCCAGGCGAACGAACTCATGCACGCCGTAAGGCGATTCGTTGGACAGGCCGATGTAACGCACCTTGCCCTGCGTGACCAGCCGGCCCAGGGCTTCAAGCTGCTCATGGATCGAGGTCGTCGAACGCTCCTTGGCGGGGTCGTAGTACAGGGTGCCAAACGCGGGCACGCTGCGCTCGGGCCAGTGAATCTGGTAGAGGTCGATCACGTCGGTCTGCAAACGCTTCAGGCTGGCATCGCACGAAGCCTGGATGTCCTGCGCGCTCAAGCCGGTGCCCTCGCGAACCCAGGGCATGCCGCGCGACGGGCCGGCCACCTTGGTCGCGAGCACCAGTTGCTGCCGCACGCCCGGATTGCGGGCCAGCCAGTTGCCGATGATGGTCTCGGTGGCGCCAAAGGTTTCGGCGCGCGCCGGCACGGCATACATCTCGGCCGTGTCCAGAAAATTGACGCCGCGCGCCAGCGAGCGGTCCAGGATGGCATGGGCCGTGGCTTCATCGACCTGCTCGCCAAACGTCATGGAGCCCAGACAAACAGGCGTGACCCGCAGGTCGCTGGAGCCGAGTTGAACTTTATTCATAAGCAAGGTGAGGGGATGGTTGAGTAGTGGGAGAAAATTGCCGGCGGGGTGGCCACGGGTCCATGCCGGCAAGTTTCAAAAAACGCTAGTTTAAAGGCAGCAAATACAGCGTGCGTCACGCATCCAACTTGCGCTTTTGTCTTACAACTTCATACGAATGAAATGTTTAGTATTCACCTGCAGGCGCTCTAATGCGCTCTTCAAACAAAATTCATTCTTCGAGGAGTCTTCCGTCAACTACCCCGCCCTAAAGGGTGGAGCTTGAAGTCGAAAGACAGCGAGCCAGGTTGAAACAGGGAAAGCGGTATCCAGTCCGCTAAGTTAGTAATAGGTCGTTAAGACGCACCAGCGAATGCTTCCTCAGTTCGCTGCTCTGCAAGGCTTGGATCATGCAGACCAAAGGTAAAGGGTCGAAGGTCTTTGTCGCTGCTCGCAAGAGCAGGAGCCGGTTGCTGACATTCCCGAGGGGACATACGCCGCAAGGCGTGGGTCACAAGGCCCGTAAGGGCAGAGCCGCAAGGCCCGGCCGAGGTGAAAAGCCTTGGCAACCAATTTAACCAGGTCACAACATGGAAGTGAGCAGGTATCGACCTAAAGCCTCGGATGCGTTGCATCCGGCGCTCTACCTCCCCGGCCTGAAGGCCGGGGTTTCACGCGCAAACTGATGAAAAAAGTATTTATCACCACCGTCACCTGTGCCGCACTGGCGATTGCCGGCCTGTCGGGCTGTGCCAACATGAGCGAAACCCAGCAGGGCACGGCCAAGGGCGCGGGCATCGGCGCGCTGGCAGGTGCGGTTCTGGGCGCGGCGACCAACGGCTCCAAGGGCGCGGCGACCGGCGCGGTGCTGGGCGGCGCGCTGGGCGCTGGCGGCGGCTACATCTGGTCGAAGAAAATGCAGGACCAGAAAGTGGCGATGGAACGGGCCACGGCCGGCACCGGCGTCGCGGTCAGCCAGACCCAGGACAACCGCCTGAAGCTGGACATTCCGAGCGATGTGTCGTTTGACGTGGGCCGCTCGGCCATCAAGTCCAACTTCGCGCCGGTGCTGACGAACTTTGCGACCAGCCTGAACCAGAACCCGATCACCACGGTGTCCATCATTGGCCACACCGACAGCACCGGCTCCGACTCCGTCAACAACCCGCTGTCGGTGGACCGCGCCAATGCAGCCCGCGACTACCTGATCGGCCGTGGCGTGGCAGCACAGCGCGTTGCCACGGAAGGCCGCGGTTCGCGCGAGGCGATTGCCGACAACAGCTCGGTGCAGGGCCGCGCCAAAAATCGCCGCGTCGAGATTTACGTGGCCGAGCCGGCTCCGCGTTAATACCGGACTGGCGGGTTAACCAAAAAAAAGCACCTTCGGGTGCTTTTTTCACGCCCGCCGACAGTTGGTTTTTGGAACGAACCTGGAATTCAGGCATCAATTTTTGATCAAATTCGGCTTCTGCGCATACTGCACCTGCACAAGCAGCTATTATTTTAGTAGCACCTGGCGCATTATCTTCAGCCCTGGCCCAGCGGCTTGCGGGCAGCCGGGCGTGTCGCTGCCTTGACTGCTCGTCAACCCGCGCCTCCTTATGATGCAGGTCCAATGTACAAAGAAACCCGACTTTTTCGCAGCGAGTTCGTCCCTGTTCGCGGACTCGACTACCACGTCCAGATCTGGAACGGCCAGCCAGACTCAACCCCGTCTGCCCTGCCGCCGCTGGTGCTGGTGCACGGCTGGATGGATGTGGCGGCGTCTTACCAGTTCATGGTGGACGCCTTTTCCGACGCGTTTGCAGCGGGCCGCAGCATCATCGCGCCCGACTGGCGCGGTTTCGGGCAAACCGGCCTGACGCCCGCAGGCTACCGGGCCGACAGCTACTGGTTTGCCGATTACCTGGCTGACCTTGACTTTGTGCTCGACCACTACGCGCCCGGCCAGGCGGTCGATCTGGTCGGCCACAGCATGGGCGGCAATGTCGCCATGCTGTACGGTGGCGTGCGCCCGGCGCGCATCCGCAGACTGGTCAACCTGGAGGGCTTCGGCATGCCGGCCAGCCGGCCCAGCCAGGCGCCCGGCCGGCTTGCTCAGTGGATGGACGGGCTCAAAAGCCTGGAAAAAGGCGAAATGGCCCTGAAGAGCTATGACGATCAGGCAGGCGTCGCCAGGCGGCTGATGAAGACCAACCCCCGGCTGACACCGGACAAGGCCCACTGGCTGGCGGGTCACTGGGCACGGCCCGACGCATCGGGCCAATGGCGGATTCTGGGCAACCCGGCGCACAAGATCCCCAGCGCGCAGCTCTACCGGGTGGACGAAGTGCAGGAGATTCACCAGCGCATCAGCGCGCCGGTGCTGGCCGTTGAAGCGTCCGACGACTCGATGGGGCTGTGGTGGAAAGGCAAATACTCGCTGGCCGAATACCACGAACGGCTCAAGCAGGTGCCCGATGCGCGGGTCGCCGTCATCCAGGACGCCGGCCACATGCTGCACCATGACCAGCCCGGGCCGCTGGCCCGGCTGATCGAGGATTTCCTGAACGGATGAGGCGCAGCCGTTAGTTCCCCGGCATTTAAGGCGCACACTCAAGCTTTTTATGCAGCGCCTGGCGCAGGGATTAACGATGACCGGGCAAGCGAACCTCCACCAGGAAAATATCCGCAGCATCCTGACGCGCAACATCAGCCTGCCGCTGGGCGTTGGCGCACTCAGCGCCGCTGTGTTTGTCGGCCTGATCTTTTACCTGCTGTCCGCTTTGGGCGGGGTCGAGCAGACAGAGCGGGCCATCAGCAACGCCAACCAGATCGGCAAGCTGGGCGCCGACATGGAAACCAGCATGTATGGCTACCTGGTGACGGGCGAGGAATCCCTGCTGCAGCCCTTTGAAATCGGCAAACCGCGCATCGCCGCCGAAACGGTCTCGCTGAGCGAACTGGTCAAGGGCAACCGCGAACAGGTCAGCCGACTCAGACGCATCGGCGCGCTGCAGACGCAATGGAATGAGTTTGCGCAAGCCATTGTCGATTTGCGCCGCAAAGACCTCAATTACCAGGAGCCGGTTCGCTCCGCCGGGGGACGCAGCCTGACGAACGAAATCCGGCGCGAATTCTCCGAGTTCATCGGCATTGAAGAGCGCCTGCTGCAGCAGCGCAACGAGCAGGCCAGAAGCACCACGTTCTGGGGCATGGCGGCTTACTTGCTGTTCAGCCTGGGCCTGAGCGGCCTGCTGGCGCTGATGGGCCGCCGTGAACTGATGCGCCTGTCCGACACCTATGGCGAGGCAGAACAGCGTCAGGCCGCCACGGCGCTCCTGCTGGAGCAGCAGCTCTGGCTGCGCACCGGCCAGCGGCAACTGGCCGAGCACACCATTGGCCAGCAGGCGCTTGAATCGCTGGGCGGCAGCGTGCTCGAATTCGTGGCGCGCTATCTTGACGTGGCCGTGGCCGCCCTGTATGTCAAGGAAGACAACGGCAATTTGCGCCGCGTGGCCGCCTATGGTTTCAGCCAGAATGACGAAAGCATCGGGCAATCGTTTTACCTCGCCGAAGGCCTGGTCGGCCAGGCAGCCCTTGAAAACCGGGTGCTGCAACTCGACAACCTGCCCGCCAACTACCTGAAAATCACCTCCGGCCTGGGCCAGGGCTCCGCCCGGCATGTGCTGTTGGTGCCAGTGCATAACGACGGGCAGGTCAACGGTGTGGTCGAGCTTGGGTTTTTGCGGCCACTCGGCCCGCGCGACCTGGAATTCGTCAACATGATTGCCAACAACATCGGCAATTCCATTCACGCGGCACTTTATCGCCGGCAACTTCAGGACATGCTGGCGGAAACCCAGCGGCTCAATGAAGACCTTCAGGCGCAGCAGGAAGAACTGCTCATCGCCAACGAAGAGCTAGAAGAAAAATCCCGGGTGCTCAAGGAATACCAGGTGAGCCTGGAAAACCAGCAGGCCGAACTGGAGCAGACCAACGAGCAGCTGTCCGAGGTGGCGCTGTCGCTGGACCACAAGAACGTGGCGCTCAGCCAAGCACAAATCCAGCTGGAGGAGCGCGCCGAGGAACTGAGCCGGACCAGCCGCTACAAATCCGAGTTTCTGGCCAACATGTCGCACGAGTTGCGCACGCCGCTGAACAGCTCGCTGATCCTGTCCAAGCTGCTGTCGGACAACCAGAAGGGCAATCTTGATGCGGAGCAGGTCAAGTTTGCGCAATCGATTTATTCGGCCGGCAATGACCTGCTCAACCTGATCAACGACATCCTGGATATTTCAAAAGTCGAAGCCGGAAAACTCCAACTCTCGCCCGAAACGATCCTGCTTGGCGATCTGGCCGCCTCCCTCAACAGCACGTTTGGTCCGCTGGCCGGCCAGAAAAACCTGGCGTTCGAGGTCGTGGTCGAGCCGGGCACGCCGGCCACGCTGGAGACAGACCGCCAGCGCGCCGAGCAAATCCTGAAAAACCTGCTGTCCAACGCCATCAAGTTCACCGAAGCCGGCCGGGTCAGCCTGAGCGTGTCGCCCCAGCCCGGCGGCATGATCGGCTTTGCCGTGCAGGACTCGGGCATCGGCATTCGCCAGGAGCAGCAGCAGATTATTTTCGAGGCCTTCCGCCAGGCCGACGGCACGACCAGCCGGCGCTACGGCGGCACCGGCCTGGGCCTGTCGATTTCGCGCGACCTCACCGCGCTGCTGGGCGGCTCCATCACGGTGCAGAGCCAGGTGGGCCGGGGCAGCGTCTTCACGCTGCTGCTGCCGGCCCTCTGGAGCCAGCGGCAGTTGCTGTCCGAATCGTCAAAAGTCCTGCCGCCACCGGCCGCCACGCAGCCAGCGCAGGCGCTGGCTGCCGGATTCCCGGCCTTGCCCGGTGCTAGCGCACCGGTGCCGGTCTTTCCCGACGACCGCCACCGGGCCGCCAGCGGCCGCCTGGTGCTGGTGATTGAAGACGATGTGGTTTTTGCGCAAGTCCTGTACGACCTGGCCCATGAGCTGAACTACAGCTGCCTGGTCGCGCACGGCGCCGAAGACGGTTTTGCGCTGGCGACCCAGTTTGTTCCCAATGCCATCCTGCTGGACATGGGCCTGCCCGACCGGCCGGGCCTGTCGGTGCTGCAGCGGCTCAAGGAAAATCCGCACACCCGCCATATCCCGGTGCATGTGGTGTCGGGCGATGACCGCAGCGAGGCGGCCCTGCAGATGGGCGCCATTGGCTACGCCCTCAAGCCGACCTCCCGCGACCAGCTCAAGGAGGTCTTCAGGAAACTTGAAGACAAGCTGACGCAGAAAATCAAGCGCGTGCTGCTGGTCGAAAACGATGCCCTGCAGCGCACCAGCCTGATGGAGCTGATTGGCGATGACGACGTGCAGATCACGGCGGTGGCCACCGGCGGGGAAGCGCTGGCGCTGCTGGCCGGCACCATTTTTGACTGCATGATCATCGACCTGAAGCTGCCCGACATCCAGGGCTATGAGTTGCTCCAGCGCATGTCCACCGAAAGCATCGGCTCCTTTCCGCCCGTCATTGTCTATACCGGACGCACGCTGACGCGCCAGGAAGAAGCCGACCTGCTGAAGTATTCACGCACCATCATCATCAAGGGCGACCGCTCGCCCGAGCGCCTGCTCGATGAAGTCACCCTCTTCCTGCACAAGGTCGAATCAAGCTTGTCGGCGGAACGGCAAACCCTGCAGAAGATCGCCCGCAACCGGGACAGCGTGTTTGAAGGCCGCAAGGTTCTGCTGGTGGACGACGACGTGCGAAACATCTTTGCCCTGACCAGCGCCCTCGAAAACAAGGGCCTGCGGGTGGAAATCGGCCGCAATGGCTTCGAGGCCATCAGCAAGCTCGACGAAGTCAGCGACATCGACCTGGTGCTGATGGACATCATGATGCCGGGCATGGACGGACTCGAAGCCACGCGCCGCATCCGCCAGGACGCGCGTTTCCCGAAGCTGCCCATCATCGCCGTCACCGCCAAGGCCATGAAGGACGACCAGGAGCAGTGCCTGGAAGCCGGCGCCAATGACTACCTGGCCAAGCCGATTGACCTGGATCGCCTGTTTTCCTTGCTGCGCGTCTGGATGCCGGGCACGGAGCGGCCCTGAGCATGCCGAAAAAAGCAAAAATCCCGGACTACTCGTCATGGGGCAGCGTTCCGCTGGATCAACCGGCGGCGGCCGTGCCGGAGGCCAGCGCGACCGAGACGGAACTGCGCCTGCTGATGGAAGCGATATACCGTCAGTACAGCTACGATTTCCGCGACTATGCAGGCGCGTCGCAAAAGCGCCGGGTGCTGCAGGCGCTGGCGCAATTCGACTGCCCGACGATCCCGGCCCTGCAGGCCGGCATTCTGCAAGACCCAGGCCTGTTCATGCGCCTGCTGCAGTACCTGACGATTCCGGTCAGCGAGATGTTTCGCGACCCGACTTTTTTCCTCGCCTTGCGCCAGCAGGTGATACCGCTGCTGCAAACCTATCCTTCCATCAAGATATGGATAGCCGGCTGCAGCACTGGCGAAGAAGCGTATTCGCTGGCCATCCTGCTGAAAGAAGAAGGCCTGCTGGAGCGCTCGCTGATCTACGCGACCGACATCAACGCCCGCTCGCTCGACAAGGCCCGCCAGGGTATTTTTTTGCTGGGCAGCATCAAAGACCACACCGTCAATTACCAGAAAGCCGGCGGCAAGCAGGCGTTTTCGGACTACTACACGGCGGCTTATGACGCAGCGATTTTCGACAAGTCGCTGCGCGAGAACATCATATTTGCCGACCACAGCCTGGCGACCGACAGCGTGTTTTCGGAAACCCAGCTGGTGCTGTGCCGCAATGTGCTGATCTACTTCAACAAAAAGCTGCAAGACCGGGCGCTGGGCCTGTTTCATGAATCGCTGAGCCATCGCGGCTTTCTGGGCCTGGGCAGCAAGGAGAGCATCGACTTTTCTTCTTACGCCACGCGCTTTGAGCCGCTGGTCAAGCCCGAACGGATTTTTCGCAAGTGCCCAAGCGCCCTGCCCCGATGAACACCGTGAAATCTGCAGAAAAGCAAAGCATCGAAGCGGTTGTGATTGGCGCTTCAGCCGGCGGCGTGCAGGCCTTGCTGACCTTGTTCTCCGGCTTGCCAGCCGACTTTCGCCTTCCGATTGTGGTGGTGCTGCATCTGCCCGAAGACCGGGACAGCAAGCTGGCCGAGATTTTTCAGCACCGCTTGCCGATTCCGGTGCGCGAAGCCGCCGACAAGGAGCGCATCGCACCGGGAACCCTGTATTTCGCCGGTCCGGGCTACCACCTCTCGGTGGAAAGGGACCGGACTTTTTCATTGAGCGGCGAAGAACCTGTGCATTACTCGCGCCCGTCGATTGACGTGCTGATGGAGTCTGCCGCGGACGCTTATGGCGCCCGCCTGGCTGGCATTTTGCTCACCGGCGCCAACATCGATGGCGCCGCCGGACTGGCTAAAATAGGCGAACAAGGCGGGCTCACGGTGGTGCAGGATCCTGCCCAAGCCCAGGCACGCACCATGCCCGAAGCGGCCATCCGCAAGCGGCAACCCCATCTGATTCTCACTCTGGACGGCATACGCAGCCTGCTCCTCCAACTAGATACATCCTCATGCCCAACGCCGACACCACCGCCAAACTCCTGATCGTTGACGATCTGCCTGAAAACCTGCTGGCATTGAATGCGCTGATCCGCCAGGAGGGCCGGACGGTCTTTCAGGCGTCCTGCGGTGAAGACGCACTGAACCTGCTGCTTGAGCATGAGTTTGCGCTGGCCATCCTGGACGTGCAGATGCCTGGCATGAACGGCTTCGAGCTGGCCGAGCTGATGCGCAGCACTGACAAGACGCGCCACATTCCCATCGTGTTCGTGACCGCCGCAGGCAAGGAGTCGAACTACGCCTTCAAGGGCTATGAATCCGGTGCGGTGGACTTTTTGTACAAACCGCTGGACATTGACGCTGTCATGGGCAAGGTCAATGTGTTTGTCGAGCTTTACCGGCAGCGCCATGAAATCCGCCGCCAGGTCAAGGCACTCGAAAAAAACCGTCAGGAGCAGGATGCGCTGCTGCAGAAGCTGCAAATCTCCCAGCATGAACTGCAAAAGGCGGTGCGGATGCGCGACGATTTCATGTCGGTCGTGGCGCATGAGTTGCTCACGCCGCTGAACACGCTCTTCCTTGAAACCCAACTGCGCAAGCTGGAACTGGACCGGGACCACCCGAACATGTTTCAAAAACCCGGCCTGGCCGACATGTTCGGCCGCGACCAGCAACAGATCCAGAGCATGGTCAAGCTGATTGACGACATTCTTGATGTCGCGCGCATCAGCCACAACCGGCTGTCGGTTCGCCCGCGTCCCACGGAACTCTCCAGCCTGGTCAAGCGGGCTGTGGGCCAGTTGTCCGGCCAGGCGGCAGCGGCAGGCGTTGCGATTGCCGTGCAGGCCGAAGAAACCATTCAGGGCTGCTGGGATGAGTTTCGGATCGAGCAGGTAGTCATCAACCTGCTGACCAACGCCCTGCGCTACGGCGACGGCAAGCCGGTGGCGATCAGCCTGTTTGCCGTGCCGGACGGTGCGTGCATCGAAGTGCACGACCAGGGCAAAGGCATTCCTGCGGGCGACCAGCAGCGTATCTTCGAGCAGTTCGAACGCGGCGCGGACCGCATCAGCCCGGACGGCTTTGGCCTGGGCCTTTACATCAGCCGGCAACTCGTCGAGGCCCATGGCGGCAGGATCGGGCTGCAGAGCGAAGCGGGAAAAGGCTCGGTCTTTACCGTCACCTTGCCGCTGGCCGTGCCCGAGACGGTATCGCCGTGATAGATTGATTCGTTCCCCGGTGCCCGACAGGTGCGCATCGGGCATGAGAAAATAGCTGATTGAACTCAGATAAAAGACAGGAATTTCTCATGGACGCAGAACACATCAACATCATTTCCAACCAGATTCAAGACCTGAGCAACCGGGTGAATGAACTCAGGGGGTATCTTTGACTACCCTGCCAAAGCCCGAAAACTGAACGAAGTCAACGCCGCGCTCGAAGACCCGAAGGTCTGGGACAACCCCAAGCGCGCGCAGGAACTCGGCCGCGAGAAAAAATCGCTCGAAGACGTGGTGCTCATCCTGGACCGGCTGGAGCAAGAACTCTCGGACAACACCGAACTGTTCGAGATGTCGAAGGACGACAACGACGAAGCCGGCATGCGCGCCATCGAAGGCGAAGCCGCCAAGGTTGCCGCCGAGGTTGAAAAGATGGAATTCCGCCGGATGTTCAACAACCCGGCTGACCCGCTGAACGCCTTCCTCGACATCCAGGCCGGCGCCGGCGGCACCGAAGCCTGCGACTGGGCCAGCATGCTGCTGCGCCAGTACCTGAAATACGCTGAGCGCAAGGGTTTCAAGACCACGATTGAAGACGAGTCCGCTGGCGACACCGCCGGCATCAAGGGCGCAACCATCAAGATCGAGGGCGAATACGCCTTTGGCCTGCTGCGCACCGAAACCGGCGTGCATCGGCTGGTGCGCAAGTCGCCGTTTGACTCGTCGGGCGGGCGCCACACCTCGTTTGCCTCGGTGTTCGTCTATCCGGAAATTGACGACTCGATTGAAATCGACATCAATCCGGCGGACGTGCGCACCGACACCTACCGCGCCAGCGGCGCCGGCGGCCAGCACATCAACAAGACCGATTCGGCCGTTCGCCTGACGCACATCCCGACCGGCATCGTCGTGCAGTGCCAGGAAGGCCGCTCGCAGCACGGCAACCGCGATGTCGCCTGGAAGCGCCTGCGCTCACGCTTGTATGACTTTGAGTTGCGCAAGCAGCAGGAAGCGCAGCAAAAGCTCGAAGACACCAAGACCGACGTGGGCTGGGGCCACCAGATCCGCAGCTACGTGCTGGACAACAGCCGCATCAAGGACTTGCGCACCAACTACGAAACCTCGGCGACGCAAAAAGTGCTGGATGGCGACCTCGATCCGTTTATCGAGGCGTCTCTGAAGCAAGGCGTCTGAAGCCGGTTCACGCCGTTTGTTTGAGTTTTTTAAAATAATTAACAGGAAGTCACCATGCTGCAAATGATTGATGATCGCGGAACTGGACCCGGAGCCGTGGTCATCAACCGCGCCGACTACCTGGCCCCGGCCTACTGGATTGACAGCGTCGATCTGTGTTTTGACCTGGACCCGGCAAAAACGCGCGTGCTCAACAAGATGACGCTGCGCCGCAACCCGGACGTGCCAGCGCAGCCGCTCAAGCTGGACGGCGAGGAACTCAACCTGGCGCGCGTGCTGGTCAACGGGCAAGGCACGTCGTTCAAGATCGAAGGCAGCCAACTGGTGCTGTGCGACCTGCCCGATGCCTTCGAGCTGGAAATCTTCACCACCACCTGCCCGTCCAAAAACACCAAGCTGATGGGCCTGTACGTCAGCAACGACTCGTTCTTCACGCAGTGCGAAGCCGAGGGTTTCAGGCGCATCACCTATTTCCTCGACCGCCCGGACGTGATGGCCAGCTACAGCGTCACGCTGCGCGCCGACAAGGCCAAATACCCGGTGCTGCTGTCCAACGGCAACCTGGTGGCGCACGGCCCGCTCGAAGACGGGGCTAACGGCGCGCGCCACTTCGCCAAATGGGTCGATCCGCACAAAAAGCCCAGCTACCTGTTTGCGCTGGTGGCCGGCCAGCTGGTCAGCCGCGAGCAGCGCATCACCTCGCGCGCCGGCAAGGAGCATGTGCTGCAGGTCTATGTGCGCCCCGGTGACCTCGACAAGACCGAACACGCCATGGTCTCGCTGATGCATTCGGTGGCCTGGGACGAAGCGCGCTTTGGCCTGGGCCTGGACCTGGAACGCTTCATGATCGTTGCCACCAGCGACTTCAACATGGGCGCCATGGAGAACAAGGGCCTGAACATCTTCAACACCAAGTACGTGCTGGCGAATCAGTCAACGGCGACCGACATTGATTTTTCAAACATCGAAAGCGTCGTCGGCCACGAGTATTTTCACAACTGGACCGGCAACCGCATCACCTGCCGCGACTGGTTCCAGCTCAGCCTGAAGGAAGGCCTGACGGTGTTCCGCGACCAGGAGTTTTCGCAGGATTTGTGCGCCGAGCCTTCAGCCCGCGCCGTCAAGCGCATCGAGGACGTTCGGGTCTTGCGAACCGCCCAGTTCCCCGAGGACGCCGGCCCGATGGCACACCCGGTGCGGCCCGACAGCTACATCGAGATCAGCAACTTCTACACCGTCACGATTTACGAAAAAGGCGCCGAAGTCGTCCGCATGATGCAGACGCTGGTCGCGAGCATCAACGACCCGCTGGGTCGGGACGGCTTTGCCCGGGGCATGACGCTCTACTTCGAGCGGCACGACGGCCACGCCGTGACCTGCGACGATTTTGCCCAGGCCATTGCGGACGCCAATCCGATGTCGGATCTGGCGCGCCTGCTGCCGCAGTTCAAGCGCTGGTACGCCCAAGCCGGCACGCCGCGCGTGGAAGCCCTGGGCGCGTATGACGCCACGGCACGCACTTACACCCTCACGCTGTCGCAAACCTGCTGGCCGACGCCGGGCCAGCCGGTCAAGGAGCCGTTTGTCATTCCGGTCGGCTTGGGCCTGCTGGGTATTGACGGCCAGGACTTGCCGCTGCAACTGGCGGACGAACCCTCTGCTATCGCAGGAACCCGCACCGTCGTGCTGACGCAGGCCAGCGAAAGCTTCACCTTCGTCAACCTCGACGCCGAACCCGTTCCGTCCATCCTGCGCGGCTTCACGGCGCCCGTGGTGCTGGAGTTCGGCTACACCGACGCCCAGTTGCTGCATCTGCTGGCGCACGACAGCGATCCGTTCAACCGCTGGGAAGCCGGGCAGCGCCTGGCGGTCACCAGTGCCGTCAACGCTATTAAATCTATAGCTACAAACGCAGACGGGACATGCGCAAACGTGTTGAATGATGCTTATTTAGGCGCCATGCGCGAGGTGCTGCACCACCCGACGCTCGATTCCGCCTTCAAGGATCTGGTGCTGACGCTGCCGTCCGAAACCTACCTGGCCGAGCAGCTCGACGTGGTCGATCCGCAGCACATCCATGCCGTGCGCGAAGCGATGCGCCAGCAGCTCGCCACCGCGCTCAAGGCCGACTGGGAAGCGGCGTATGCCGCCAACCACGACACCGGCGCCTACACGCCCGACCCGGAATCAAGCGGCCGCCGCGCGCTGGCCGGCATGGCGCTGACGCACCTGTGCCTGGCGGCCCGGACCAGCGGCGATGCCGTGTGGCCGGGCAAGACCTTGCAGCGTTTCAAGGACGCCGGCAACATGACCGACCGTTTCAACGCCCTGGCCGCGCTGGTGTCCAGCAGCCATGCCCTGGCAGACCAGGCGCTGGCGCTGTTTCACGCCATGTTCAAGGACGAGGCGCTGGTCATCGACAAATGGTTCAGCCTGCAGACCAGCGCACCGGATCGCGGCGGCAACATCCTGCCGGCGGTCAAACAGCTCATGAAGCATGCCGACTTCAGCCTGAAAAACCCCAACCGCGCCCGCAGTGTCATCAGCACCTTCTGCCAGGGCAACCCGGCCGGGTTTCACCGGCTTGATGCAGCGGGCTACCAGTTCTGGTGCGAACGCGTGATCGAGCTGGACGCCATCAACCCACAGGTGGCCGCCCGGCTGGCGCGCGCGCTGGACCGCTGGAGCAAACTGGCCGAGCCCTACCGCAGCAACGCACGCCAGGCCATCACGCGTGTCGCCGCCCGCTCCGACCTGAGCAAAGACACCCTTGAAGTGGTGACGCGCGCCCTGGGCCAGTAAGCCGGCCGCGAACCCTTCACCACCTACCCTTTCACTGGAGTTCCGATGTCCCCAAAAATTTCCCTCACGCGTTACCTGGTCGAGCAGCAGCGCATCGACGGCCACATTCCGCCCGAGCTGCGCCTGCTGATCGAAGTGGTGGCCAGAGCCTGTAAAAGCATCAGCCAGGCCGTCAACAAAGGCGCGCTCGGCGACGTGATGGGCACCGCAGGCAGCGAAAACGTGCAGGGCGAAATCCAGAAAAAGCTCGACATCATCGCCAATGAAGTGCTGATCGAGGCCAACGAATGGGGCGGCCACCTGGCGGCCATGGCGTCCGAAGAAATGGACAGCATCTATGTGGTGCCCAACCGCTATCCGCAGGGCGAGTACCTGCTGATGTTCGATCCGCTCGACGGCTCCAGCAACATCGACGTGAACGTCAGCATCGGCACCATCTTCAGCGTGCTGAAAAAGTCAGAAGGCGATCGCGGCGTCGAGGAAAGCGACTTCCTGCAGGCAGGCAACCAGCAGGTCGCGGCCGGTTACTGCGTCTATGGCCCGCAAACCACGCTGGTGCTGACGGTCGGCGACGGCGTGGCCATGTTCACCCTGGACCGCGAGCAAGGCTCGTTCGTGCTGACCGAGGAAAACGTCACCATCCCGGACGACACCCAGGAATTTGCCATCAACATGAGCAACATGCGGCACTGGGACGAACCGGTCAAGCGCTACATCGACGAGTGCCTTGAAGGCAAGGACGGCCCGCGCGGCAAAAACTTCAACATGCGCTGGATTGCCTCCATGGTGGCCGACGTGCACCGCATCCTGTGCCGGGGCGGCGTGTTTCTGTACCCGTGGGACAAGCGCGAGCCCGAAAAGGCCGGCAAGCTGCGCCTGATGTACGAAGCCAATCCCATGAGCTGGCTGATCGAGCAGGCCGGCGGTGCCGCCACCAATGGCAAGCAGCGCATCCTCGACCTCCAGCCCACCAGACTGCACGAACGCGTCAGCGTGATGCTGGGCTCTAAAAATGAAGTTGAGCGGGTCACCGCCTATCACTCCGGGCTATAATCACGGGCTTAAGCCGGTGTAGCTCAGTCGGTAGAGCAGCTCATTCGTAATGAGAAGGTCGGGTGTTCGATTCATCTCTCCGGCACCAATATAGAAAAAGGTTTGCCGCTATGAAAATAGCGGCAAACCTTTTTTCTTTTGCTGGCGCAATTTCAAATATCGGCAGGTGTTCGATTGAGGGCGTGTGATTGCCTCTATGGAACGGCACGGAAGCTACAAAATTCGAGCCGCAAAAAAGCCCGCCAAGTGCGGGCTTTTGAGATGTGTAGCCGGCCCGGCGCAATCTACGCTGGACTATTGCCCTCTTAGGCGAGGACAGTAAAAAAGTGGCTTAGCCGCCGGCGCCAGTAGCACCGGTAGCAATGACCAGCGTGACAGTGCCAAAAGGCGTTCCGCTCACCGTCACAACGCCAGATTCACTGATCGT
This sequence comes from Polaromonas hydrogenivorans, assembly GCF_040105105.1. Classification (GTDB taxonomy): domain Bacteria; phylum Pseudomonadota; class Gammaproteobacteria; order Burkholderiales; family Burkholderiaceae_C; genus Polaromonas; species Polaromonas hydrogenivorans. The sequence continues at coordinate 3,240,136 of NZ_CP157675.1, forward strand.
CACAGTCACACCCTGACTGATGCTGGAGGCATTGCCCAGTATCCACTTCACAAAAGAGTTGGTTGAGCCAGCGGTCAAGCCAGCCGTGGCCAGTTTCAGGTCGCAAGGCTTAACTTCGGTCGTTGCACCAACTTGCAGCTTTGTGAAAGTTGCTGGGTAGTTGGATTGAGTGATTTTGAAAATGCAGGAACCATAGGTCATGTTGCCTGTTGCCGTGTTTCCACCCGAACTGATGCTGAAAGTAGGCGCTGTACTGGAACCGGAAAGAGCCAGCGTTGTGGCTGATGTAGTTCCTAAAGCGGAAACGCCAGAGTCAAAGCTAAAGCTTTTATCCACCATCACTTGCGCCGTGGTGGAAGTAACTGCTGCCGTGGTGTCAGCTGATGCAACGGTTTTAGGGGGCGTATCGTCGCCGCCGCCACATGCGGTCAGCAAGATGCTGCAGCTAAATACCGACGCTGCTAAGGAAATTTTATTGAAACGCATAAGTTACTCCATGTTAAGAAATTAAAAACTATGTACCCATCTGCTCAACTATCCGGGAAATATTAACCTAATCAAACAAATTCCCCTAATCTTGGTATTGACCAGTGTCTGTTTTTAGTCTATTTGGCCACGGGCGTGGAGAAAAAACGACTCCCGCATCCGCTGTACCTGATTCTTGATGTAGGCCGGCGTGATGCGACCAGAGTTAAGTAATTCCACTTCCGGTTTGTAATTGAGTTCCACCGGGCGGACGGCATCGGGCCGTACAAAGTTGAGCGTGTTACCGCCATTGGTCATCAAGGTTCGGATGGACTGCGCGTAACGTGGTGTACCTGTCAGTTGCACCGGACCAGCGCCCATGCCCTGACGTGGCGTCAGCGGCAGACTCAATTCCATGCCCACAAATGTGTTGGGGCCGCCCCTGCGCGCAAACACCTGCACCGCCACATCACCAAACCAGCGGGTAAGGGCCAGCGACGGACCGGTGGAGCGGTCGGTGTACTGGTGGTAACCGCCCTCCACCCAGGTCTGGGGATCGAACTTCCAGCGGTAGGACGCCGCATAAGCCTCGTCACGTCGTGGCTGCACGTCGTCTTGCTGGCGCTGGTAGCTGCGGCCCTTGAGGTGGATCGTGTCCTCGTTCCAGGGCAGGAACAGAATCGATTCGCCTTCGGCACCCAGGCCGCTGTAGTTGTACTTGCCTACCCCCACACTGGTAAACAGGCGCGGACTGAACCAGAACGACTGCTGCAGCGCCAGCGTCTTCAGGCCGTTGCGATGCCGTGAACCGGCAAACAAGCGGCCCGGCTCCATGTTGTCGGAATTGCTCAGACGCTGCACTACGTCGGTATAAACCTCGGCACCCCGCCATAAGCTGACCGTACCGCGCACATTGGCTGCAAGCGAATAATCGAAAGCGCCGTATTCGGTTCCAAGGGTGTAATTGAGCAGCGGCTTGAGTTCCACGCGCAGCAGGGAGCGGTGCTGTGCGGCACCCGCCTCGCCAGAGGCCCATTGCACGGCGGCTACGTCGTAGCCTGCGAGCCGGCCAAAACCCATGGTATCTTTCACACGGCTGGCATCGCCATCACGCAAGAAATTGCGAAACGCCGCCACCTCGACCGAGGTTTCAAACACCATCAGGCCCGCTTTGAGCGTGAGCGCGTTCACGCGTGCAATGCCAGGTGGCGCGTACTCTGCCGCCAGGCCCAGGACTACGCCGAGCGCGTCGGCCTCGTTGTGCAGGTAACGGTAATTTTCATATTCGATCACCCACTCGTTGCCCAGCGTGCCGACGCGAACGCGGTCCAGGCCGCTGGCGCGCAAGGCGCGTGCCAAGGTATCCATTCGATCTTCGGCTGTAGCGGTCATACCGCCGCCCTCAGCCTGTGCGATGGGCTGCAAAGGTTTTTGCGCAGCATCGGCCCTGGCCTTGCGGGCACCGTCATTCGTACCGAGCGGCAAAACCAGCGAGACATTGAAACTCGTTGCATCGGCTGCACGCCCGGCCCTGTCGGTGGCGCCAAACGAGCGCTGAAGGGTACCCACTAGCTGTCCATCGCCCAACCAGGGCAGGGCCTCTGAGTAATAGCGCAAGCCGGCGTGGCGCTGCGTACCGTCGGTTTCAGCCAACACCGTGGCACGGGTAGTTCCGAGCTTGAATTCGGCACCACCAAATGCACCGTCCAGCACCTTGGCACCGTTCACGCTGCCTAGCGCGGGTTTTCCCCTGGCGTAACCCAAGGACCAGCGCAAGGGACCATATTCATCACTGGCCACCGCATACTTTGAGCTGAAATACACCGCGCCGCCGCTCAGATCGGTGGCGCCCACGGCCAGTTTGGGAAGACCGGGCATGTCCAGGGGCAACTGCAATTTGACGCTGGCCGAGATGTCTCGTGGGCCAAAGGCATTGAACCCGCCGGGCGGCGTGGGGCGCTGGTTCGTGTACTCGGCAAACCGACCAAACAGTTCCACTCGGGGCAACAAGCCAAATCCCAGCGTGTAATTCTGCTTGCGACCGAACGTGCCGAGTTTAGGGTCCAGGTAGTTACCCAAACTTAGTGCCATGTCACCTGAATCCAGCACATAGGCCGATGGGATGGTGAGTCCACCCGTAGCGCCCAGACTGGCCACGCCCAGCCCCTGCGCTTGTACGGATACTGTCTGGCACATAGCCGCCAGCCCGATAACGGTAGCGGCCAAACTGGAAAATGGCAGACTGCGGAGCGGCGGGGCTAAAGTCATTAAATTGATCTTTTTTTCAAAACTAACAATTTGGAACAAATAAATATTTTGTCAAATTATAGGCAGTGAATGTGCTGCAATCCAGATAAATTGCAGGCCATATAGCGCAATTTGGCTTTGGTGCGCACCGGCACCTTTTTGCCCATGGCCTGCTTTCCAAGTCCGCATTCAGCCGCTCCTCGGGATTGAGTTCCGGGCTGTAGTCATGGAGCCACGCGCATTTCCAGCCTTGCTCAAGGAGGCCGCTATGATAAAAAGCCCGAACCCCCTTGACCAATTGTTTTTAACCGCCTTGTTTGGTGATCCGGCTTGAACGGATAGAGTCCAAGGCCAATAAAAGTCTGGGCATGAATCGTGCGTTCTGGACAAGTTTTTAGCTCCCTAGCGATGCGGCCTGTCCGCGTCGCGCCCACCACCCATCGAAAGGCACCTCCAATGGCAATCCGTGTTGCGCTGCACCACAAAACCAGCTACCACTATGATCGCCTGGTTTCCCTGTCACCGCATGAAGTTCGCCTGCGTCCGGCACCTCATGCACGTACCCCGATTCTTTCGTATTCGCTGACCGTCACACCAGAAGACCACTTCATCAACTGGCAGCAGGATCCTTACGGCAATTACATTGGCCGCTACGTATTTCCTGAAAAATCGGACAAGCTGGAATTCACGGTCGATCTGGTGGCGGACATGACCGTCATCAATCCATTTGATTTCTTCGTCGAAAAATATGCTGAATTTTTTCCATTCAGTTACCCAGTCCAACTCACGGCCGAGTTAAGCCCCTATTTGAAGACGGAAGAGCCTGGCGAATTGCTGGTCGAATGGGTCGCAGCGGCCCGTCGCGATATTCTGAAGAAAAATCTGGCGACCAACGACTTTCTGGTGGCTGTCAATCAACGTCTCCAGGGTGATATTGCCTATTTGCTGCGGATGGAGCCTGGCGTGCAAACACCCGAGGACACCCTGCAAAAACGCTCGGGCTCGTGCCGCGACACCGGCTGGTTGCTGGTGCAAATTTTTCGCGAAATGGGCTTGGCGGCACGCTTTGTGTCCGGTTACCTGATTCAGTTGCGTGCTGATCAGGCATCGCTCGATGGCCCCAGCGGAACCGAAGTTGACTTTACCGACCTGCATGCCTGGACCGAGGTGTATATCCCCGGCGCAGGCTGGATTGGACTGGACCCAACCTCAGGCATGCTGGCCAGTGAAGGCCATATTCCGCTGGCCTGTACCGCCATGCCGTCATCAGCGGCACCTGTCACCGGCTTTACCGACAAGGCCGAGGTCACTTTCTTTCATGAAATGACGATCACGCGCATTCACGAAGATCCGCGCGTGACCAAGCCTTACAAGGAAGAAGACTGGCAAAAAATCGACCTGCTCGGCCAGCAGGTTGACGCGGACCTGAAGCGCCAGGATGTGCGCCTGACCCAAGGCGGCGAGCCTACGTTTGTCTCCATCGACGATATGGATGGACCCGAATGGAATACCCTGGCGCACGGCGATAAAAAGCGCGAATTGGCCGGCCAGCTCATGCACCGCCTGAAGAATCATTTTGCACCTGGGGGCATGCTGCATTACGGACAGGGAAAATGGTATCCGGGCGAGCCCTTGCCGCGCTGGGCCTTGAACATCTATTGGCGCATCGACGGTCAACCGATGTGGCTAGACCCCACGCTGTTTTCGGATGAGAACAAGAACGACGGCTATGGTTATGAAGATGCCGAACGCTTTGCCGCTGAACTGGTCAAGTCGCTGGGCTTGCCTGCCTTCAGCCAGATACCGGCTTATGAGGATGTCGTTCAGCAAGCCCATCTGGAGCAAGGGCTGCCCGTCAACCTGGACCCGCTCCAGGTTGACCTGAAGGCGTCGGAGCAGCGGCGGCGCTTGGCGCGCCTGCTGGAAACGGGCTTGGGCCAGGTCGTGGGCTATGTCTTGCCGTTAAAACCCAAGGATCTGGACCCCAATATCGCATTGGGCACGGCCTGGCGCACGTCTCCATGGCCGCTCAAACGCGATCACCTGTACCTGACCGAAGGCGACTCGCCCATGGGACTGCGCCTGCCTTTGAATGCGCTGCCCTGGGTGCTGCCCGAAGAAAAGGAGCCCGAGTTTGATGTCGATCCGTTCGCGCCCCGGACCGCACTGGATGCCGGGCAAAAGGAAAAGCGGGCCGCCCTCAAGGCAAAAAAACCTGTTCCAGTCGATGGCAACCCCGAGCCACGGGAAGTGATTCATACCGCGCTGTGCGTGCAGGTGCGCAATGGACGCCTGCATGTCTTCATGCCGCCGGTCCAACGCATCGAGGACTACCTGGCGCTGGTCACTTCCGTTGAGAACACTGCCGCCAAGCTCAAACTCAAGCTCTGGATCGAGGGCTATCCGCCGCCGCGCGACCCGCGCATCAAGCTGCTCAGCGTGACGCCCGATCCCGGCGTCATCGAGGTGAACATTCACCCCGCAGCCAGCTGGAACGAGCTGGTCTACAACATGACCACCTTGTATGAAGAGGCGCGGCTCACGCGTCTTGGCACTGAAAAGTTCATGGTCGATGGCCGCCACACCGGCACCGGCGGCGGCAACCATGCCACGCTCGGCGGTGCAACGGCCGAAGACAGCCCGATGCTGCGCCGCCCGGACCTGCTCAAAAGCCTGATCACCTACTGGCAAAACCATCCGGCACTGTCCTATCTGTTTTCGGGCACGTTCATCGGCCCCACCAGTCAGGCGCCCCGGGTTGACGAAGCACGGGACGACAACCTGTACGAACTGGCGATTGCCTTCCAGCAGATGGACAAGGTGCTGCCAACCCTGCAGCCCGGCGACAAGCCCTGGATGGTGGACCGCTTGCTGCGCAATTTGCTGGTGGACCTGACCGGAAATACGCACCGCTCGGAATTCTCCATCGACAAGCTGTATTCCCCCGATGGCCCGACCGGCCGTTTGGGGCTGGTCGAATTCCGCGCCTTCGAGATGCCGCCGCATGAGCGCATGAGCTTGCTGCAAATGCTGTTGCTGCGCGCGCTGGTGGCCCGTTTCTGGCGCCAGCCCTACCAGGCCAAGCTGGTGCACTGGGGCACGGCATTGCATGACCGCTGGATGCTGCCGCACTTTGTGGCGCAAGATATCCGCGACGTGGTCAAGGATTTGCGCGCCGCAGGCTATGCGTTTGAAGAGCACTGGTTCGACCCTTTCATCGAATTCCGTTTCCCGCGTTTTGGCACCGTGGTCTATGAGGGCGTGGAAATGGAATTGCGCCAGGCCATCGAGCCCTGGAATGTGCTGGGTGAGGAAATGACTGGCGGCGGCACCGCGCGCTATGTCGATTCGTCGGTGGAGCGCATGCAACTGCTGGTTCGCGGATTGACCGACGGGCGTCATGTGATTGCCTGCAACGGTCGCATGCTGCCATTGCATCCGACCGGCATTCCGGGCGAATACGTGGCGGGTGTCCGCTTTCGCGCCTGGAGTCCGTGGTCGGCCCTGCATCCGACCATCCGGGTGCAGGCGCCCTTGACGTTTGACCTGGTCGATACCTGGAGCGGCCGCGCCATTGGCGGCTGCACCTACCATGTCACGCATCCGGGCGGACGCAGCGAGGAAAGTTCGCCAATCAATGCCAACGCTGCCGAAGCACGCCGATTTGCCCGCTTTTGGGCGCATGGGCATACACCGGGACCGATGAGCGTGTATAAGGAAGAGTTGAATCCAGGCTTTCCCATGACGCTCGACTTGCGTTGGCAGCCTTACTGACCGTAGCCTGGCGCGTCCCACAACGCGGATGGTTCATTCTGAGCCATCCGCGTTTTTGCAAGAGAAATATCCGACCCCATGTTGAATCAACTACTTGCCGATTACCCAGCTTCGCCAGATAGTTTTGATGAAATGCTGGATGCTTCAAGCCAGCCACGCGCGCACTGGCGCACCCTGTTGGACAGCCTGGCTCACGAAGCCCCCGACGTCATGCGCAAACGCACCGAATCGGTGCAACGCCAGGTGCGCGAAAACGGCGTGACCTACAACGTCTATACCGACGACAAAGGGATGCAGCGCCCCTGGGATTTGAATGTGCTGCCGATGATTCTGCCGCACGACGAATGGGCGGGCATCGAGGCAGCCGTCATTCAGCGGGCGACGCTGATGAACCGGCTTCTGATCGACGTCTATGGCGAGCAGAAAATGCTCGAAGAAAGGCTGTTGCCACCGGCGCTGATTCATGGTCATGCCGGCTTCTTGCGCCCATGCCATGGCATCCGGCACAAAGACGGCATTGCCTTGCACTTTTATGCCATTGATCTGGCCCGCGCGCCCAACGGGCGCTGGTGGGCAGTGGCCGACCGGACGCAGGCGCCCTCCGGGGCCGGCTATGCACTTGAAAACCGTTCCGTCATTTCACGCACCTTTCCTGACTTGCTGCGTGATTTGAAGGTGCAGCACCTGGCAGGCTTTTTTGACACCATGCGCGACAGCCTGGCCCAATGGGGGCGCCAATGCGCGGCCAACGGCAGCGGCGGGGTTCCGCTGCGCAACAGCGAAGAGCCCCTGATTGTGCTGCTCACACCCGGTCCCTATAACGAAACCTATTACGAGCAGGCCTACCTGGCGCGCTATCTGGGATTGCCACTGGTCGAGGGCAGCGACCTGACGGTGCGCAACGGAATGGTATGGCACAAGACCTTGTCCGGCATGCAGCGGGTCCATGTGATCATGCGCCGTGTCGATGATGATTATTGCGACCCGCTTGAATTGCGGACAGACTCCGCGCTGGGCGTGGCCGGATTGACCGATGCGGCAAGGCGCGGCAATGTGCTGATTGCCAATAGCCTCGGATCAAGCCTGCTGGAATCGGGCGCGTTGCTCGGCTTCTTGCCGGCCCTGTGCAAGCGCCTGCTCGGTGAGCCATTAAAGATGCCTTCCGTGGCCACCTGGTGGTGCGGTGAGCCCGCCGCACTGGAAGAGGTGATCAAGAGGCTGGACCATCTCATCATCAAGCCAAGCGTTCCCCAGCTTCGGCAATTTCCCGTCTTTGGCAAAGACCTGACGGGCAATGCGCGCACGGCGTTCATCGACATGCTGCGCGCCAATCCCAAAAACTATGTGGCCCAGGAACTGGTCCGGCTGTCACAGGCTCCGGTATGGAAACCCGGTTCTGCCAGCGGTCTGAGCGCTCGCGCCATCGGCCTTCGGGTCTATGCCTGCGCCACGCCCAAAGGTTATGTGGTGATGCCCGGGGGGCTGACCCGGGTGGCGACAGGTTCGGATTCGCGCATCATCACCATGCAGCGGGGCGGTGGCAGCAAGGACACCTGGATACAGGCCAGCACACAGGCCGAGGTCCACGGCCTGCTGAAACGCACCATCACCAGCCAGGACTTGATACGCGACGATACGCATCTGTCCAGCCGCGTGGCGGAAAATCTTTTCTGGTTCGGCCGCAATGCCGAACGCTGCGACAACACCGCCCGCCTGTTGCGGGTCACACTGAATTTCCTGTTCAATGTCGGGCCCGCAAACCGTGGCGACGAGTGGCCGACGGTCGTGGCGCTGTGCACATGGTTCGGTCTGATCGACTCCCGGGAACAGGCGCAAAGTCGGGGCCAGGGGCAGTCTGCCGAGTCAGCGGCAATCCTGAACGATGCACGCATTGAAGCCGCACTGATGCAGGCCGTGGTATCACCAGACGTTTCGGGACTGGCCAGGCAGCAGCAGCAGCTCTACAGCAGTGCCAGCCAGTTGCGCGAACGTTTCTCGGTTGACAACTGGCGCGCACTCAACCAGATGGTGCAGAGCGTGTCCAGCGCCGACCACCAGTTGTCCCAATCGGAGGCGATGACCATTCTCGACGATGCGACAACCGCATTGATGACCATGTCCGGGTTCGCACTCGATGGCATGACCCGCGACCTGGGTTGGCGTTTCCTTTCCCTGGGGCGGCGTCTGGAACGCCTGCAATTTCAGACCGTCTCCCTGCAGCATGCGCTTGGCATGCAAGCGAATGGCAATCTGGACTGGCTGCTGGAGCTGTCCGACTCCATCATCACCTACCGCGCACGCTATCGGGCGCAGCCCGAATGGCTGCCGGTGCTTGACCTGCTTTTGCTCGACGAGAGCAACACCCGCTCCATCCTGTTCCAGCTCGACGGCGTCCTGAAAAGCCTGAAAAAAATATCGCTGAACTATGGCCCGTGCGGCGAAGAGCAACTGAGGCTGCTGAAGAACGAATTGGTCGCGCTGACGCCTGATACGGACTTGTATTGCGGCAATGTGCAGTTGATTGACCTGATGTACCGTATCCAGATTGCCAGCGCGCAGATGTCAGAGCACATCAGCGTACAGTTTTTTAGCTACACCGGCAATCATCAAACCAGGATACAGACAGCATGACCCCTTCATCAGCGTGCGCCGCTGCATGCGCGCGTTACCGTGTGGTGCACGAAACCCGGTACGCTTACCAGAGCGTGGTCACGCTCTCGCAGCAATACCTGCACATGACGCCGCGCTCTTTCGCCTACCAGCACATTGAGTCGCATGAGACCTGGGTGAACCCGATAGAAAACGATGGCGTCGATGGGATTGATTATTTCGGCAACAAAACCCGGCAAATCACGATCACCGCGCCGCATCAAACGCTGCTGGTGCATGCCGAATCGACGGTCGCGCTCATGCAGAGACACGATCTTTCCAGGATCAGGGGGACTTCTTCATGGGAGAGCCTGCGCGACCGGCTGCAGCAAGGCACGGACGCCGCCATGCTTGATGCCTACCGCTACCTGTATGCCTCGCCCCATGTGAATTGCAGCACGGATCTCGAACAGTACGCGCGCATCAGCTACACGCAAGGCCGGCCGCAGCTGGATGCCGCACTGGATCTGACGCAGCGCATCTTTGACGAGTTTGAATTCGACGATACGGCGACCGATATTTCCACGCCGCTGGACGATGTCCTGAAAGGCCGCCGGGGTGTTTGCCAGGACTTTGCCCAGCTGATGATCGGCTGCCTGCGAAGCCTGGGCCTGCCTGCGCGTTATGTCAGCGGCTACATCCTGACGCACCCGCCTGCGGGCCAGCCACGCCTGGTGGGTGCCGATGCCTCCCATGCCTGGGTATCGGTCTTTTGCCCGGGGCTGGGATGGGTTGATTTCGACCCGACCAACCGCTGCATCGTGCAGCGCGATCACATCACCCTGGGTTGGGGGCGTGACTTCAGCGATGTCACACCGATGCGCGGCGTGGTTCTGGGTGGCGGGGAACAGGAACTTGAGGTACGGGTCACGGTGACGCCCCTGCTCCTGAATGGCATGGAGCAGCAAAGCAGCGCGGAGCATTGGCAAATTGCCATGGGTGAGACACAACGCAGCGCCGCATCCCGTTAGCGTTAGGCCCGGCAACACTTTAAAACCCGGCAAGCCCCAGCCTCGGCGAAAAATACTTTTCGCTGTATCTTTATTCATTTCACATACCGAACGGTCACCATGAAACAACTTTCAACCAGCGGCCAGCAGGCCATCAACGACATTGCCCAGCGCCACGGATTCAGCACGGATGCAGTTTCAAGCATGCTCGAATCCGTCATCAACGGGAACGGCAGCATGGCGCAATTCAACCACCCCGAGTTCAGCGGCTCTGGCCAGTGGATGAGCGGCGGCATGACCATGGTGTCCGACATGTTCAACAGCCAGCTCAAGGGCCGCGTCGATTCCCTGTGTTCCGAGCTGGCCCGGCTGGTCGCCAACCAGCCCGACCTGCTCAGGAGCGGAAACTTCCAGTCGCAAAACCAGGGCGGCCAGCAGCAGAGCAACCATGCCGGCGAGCCATTCCAGAACGCTCAGGCGGCAGCGAATCCTTCAGCGAGCCTGTTTGTGGCACCTGCCCCCGGCACGTCGCCCGACTGGTGGCCGTCTGATTTGCGCTGGCCCAACAGCACCGGTGCCCAGAACGGCGTTCGCTATGCGTACTTCGCGCAGGCGCGCCGGCTGGTCATCGAGTTGAACGGCACAGTGACCGTCTATGACACCCAGGACCACCAGATCGGCGGGTTTTCACAGCAACAATCCTACGGCGGCTCGGTCACTTTTTCCAGCCAGTACGGAATGCTGGATGTGACCCGGCTGCCCATCGTGTCGGTCGATGGCGTTCAACAGAACACCCACGGCTTTGCCAATGCGCAGGCCACAGGGTCAGGGTTTGTCCCCGAAAATTTGCCGCCCGCACCGGTGTCACCGCCCTCCCCGCCTTCCTCGCCCGCGTTCAATTCCGCATCGCAACAGCGCTCCGGCAACGCCACGGCGGGCGATGCGGATATTTTCCTCATGATCGAGAAGCTTGCCGACTTGCGCAGCCGGGCCATCATCAGCGACGAAGAATTCAACGCGAAGAAAACTGAATTGCTGGCGCGGCTGTAGCCTGGGCCATCAGATCATCAAGCCGGGCAGTAGGACGCCTCCGACAGGCTGCACTGACAACGCCTGATGGCGTACTTGCATCAAAAAGCGCACCCTCTTGAGGCTGCACACCACCAAAGTCCTGAAGTGTCCGCCATCTTTGACATCACCCACACCACCCATTACCGATATGCCAGTTCGGTCAGGCTTGGCGAGCACCTGGTGCAGTTTCGCCCCCGTGACAGCCATGACCTGCGGGTGCTGGCAACCGACATGCGGGTCAACCCTGAGCCGGTGGACATTCGCATGTTTCAGGATGCCTACTCCAATTCCATCGCCCTCATCCAGCCACAAAGCCCGGCGGCCGAACTTCAGGTGGTCTGCTCGTCTTCGGTCGAACACACCGGCACCCGCGCAGTCAACTTTCCCATGAGCCTGCGGGCACGGCGGTTTCCGCTGGCTTACGACGACGAGGAACGCCTGGTGCTGCGCCATTTCATGACCCCGTTCTACAACGACCCGACCGGCATGCTGCAGGCCTGGGCCAACCAGTTCATCCGGCCCAACGGAGAAACCGGCACACGCGAGCTGCTGGTGGAAATGACGGAATTCATCCGCAACACCATGCGCTATCAAGCGCGCTTCAGCCGTGGCGTGCAGACGCCCTATGACACCTTGCGCCTGAAAAGCGGCGCCTGCCGCGACTTTGCCACGCTGATGATCGAGGCCGTTCGCCGGCTCGGCTATGCGGCGCGCTTCGTCTCGGGCTATCTCTACGCCCCGTGGCGGGACAGCGCACAGCAGCACAACACCGGCAACGGCTCCACGCACGCCTGGGTACAGGTTTACCTGCCCGACGCGGGCTGGATTCCGTTCGACCCCACCAACAACCTGATCGGCGGCACCGACCTGATCAGTGTCAGCGTGGCCCGGCACGCCAGCCAGGCCACCCCGCTCAGCGGATCATGGCACGGTTATCCGGGCGACTTTCTGGGCATGGATGTCAATGTCCAGGTGCGCAAACGGCCTTGATCGCCAGGCCGAACGGTCTTCATTGCCGGGCTTCGTCCTACAAAGTCACCTGCAGCCTGCTGATACGCCAGCCCGTGCAATGCGGCTTTAATCAAGGGTTAGCCGATTCAGCCTGAGCCATGCCTGCATGCCTCAAGGTTCGCCCTATCGTCCCAGGAACCCAGATGCTTGATATTCAAAACAACGTCAACAATGCCATGCAGCCCCAGAGCGGCGCCTTGCCCGTCAGCAATGCCATGCAGCCGCCCAACAGCAATCGCCTGCAAATCGACTGCACACTCGACTACGTCATCGACGGCCCGGCCGAATTTGTCTTCCTGATTCATGTGGCGCAAGGCATGGGCCAGACCCTGGTTCAGGAAAATCTGCAACTTCACCCGCCCGTCCCGTTCCATACTTTTTCCGATGACCGCTCAGGCAACCGTTTTCTTCGGCTGCAGGCCCAGGCAGGCCCGTTCAAGGTGGTTTACCGGGCCTTGGTGGACCGCCTGATCGAGCCCGACAACCTGAACGCCCCGGAAGTGCCGGTGCATGACATTCCCGACGACGTGCTGCATTTCCTGATGCCCACGCGCTATTGCGAGTCCGACCATCTGGGGCCGAATGCTGCCGAGCTGTTCGGTCGGCTTCCCCAGGGTTATTCGCGCGTCCAGGCCATCTGCGAATGGGTGCGCGGCAACATCGAATACCGCATCGGCTCGACCACGGCCACGACCACGGCGCGCGACGTGTTCATGCAGCGGGCAGGCGTGTGCCGCGACTTTGCGCACCTGGCGGTCACTTTTTGCCGGGCGCTGAACATTCCAGCCCGGCTGGTCAGCGGATATGCCACCTTTGACGAGCCGCCGCCGGACTTTCACGCCATCTTTGAAGCCTACCTTGGCGGGCGCTGGGTGCTGTTCGACCCGACGGCTATGTCGCCGCTTGACCAGGTGGTGCGACTGGCCAGCGGGCGGGATGCCAAGGATGTGGCGTTTGCCACCATCTTCGGCCCCGCGCGCATGACCTCGATGAGCCCCGAGGTCTTGCTGGTCAACCACAACGGGCCAGGCAACATCTAGAAGCGGGCCAGACCGGCCGCCGAAAAAGCTTGAAGTTGCTATTTAATTAATAGCTTGCATTGCATGTCCAGCATGCGAAAAATGCATTTTTCAGCATTATTTATAGCCATCCGGGTTGCCGCTTTGCCAGCGCCAGGCATCGGCGCACATGCCGGCCAGGCTGTGCTTGGCGCTCCAGCCCAGCAGGGCCTTCGCCAACGCCGTTTCGGCATAGCATTGCGCCACGTCGCCGGCGCGGCGCGGCGCGATCTGGTAGGGAATCGGCTGGTCGCTGGCCTGCTCGAACGCCTTCACCACCTCCAGCACGCTGTTGCCCCGGCCGGTGCCCAGGTTGACGGTGAAACTTTCGCCCTTTTCCAGCAGCGCCTGGAGCGCGGCCACATGCCCCTCGGCCAGATCCTGCACATGGATGTAGTCGCGCACTCCGGTGCCGTCCGGCGTGGCGTAGTCGTTGCCGTACACATTCAGGAAAGGCCGCTTGCCAATCGCCACCTGCGCCACGAAAGGCATCAGGTTGTTGGGAATGCCGCTCGGGTCTTCGCCGATCAGGCCGCTGGGGTGGGCGCCCACCGGGTTGAAGTAACGCAGCACGCCCAGTCGCCACGACGCATCGGCCACCTGCATCGCCGCCAGCATGTCCTCGATCACCAGCTTGGTGTGGCCGTAGGGGTTGGTGTGCTGGCGCGGAAAGTCTTCGGTGATCGGCACCGACGCCGGGTCGCCATAGACCGTGGCGCTGCTTGAAAACACCAGCGTCCGGCAATCGGTGGCCTGCATGGCGTCGAGCAGGCTGACCGCGCCGCCAATGTTGTTGCGGTAGTACTTCAGCGGCTGGGCCACGCTTTCGCCGACGGCCTTGTCGCCGGCGAAGTGCAGCACGGCGGCAATTTCATGGCGCAGCAGCAGGTCCGTGACCCATGGCGTGTCGAGCACATCGCCTTTTTCGCACACCACGGCCTGGCCGCTGATTTGCCGAAGGCGCTCAAGCACGGCCGGATGGCTGTTGGAAAAGTTGTCCAGGATGACCGGGGTGAGACCCGCTTCAATCAGCGCAACACAGGTATGGCTGCCGATGTAGCCGGCGCCGCCGGTTAAAAGTATGTTCATGGAGGTAATGCCCGATAAAGGTGGGAGATGCCTGAAGGATGTTGACTGGCCTGACTGCAGCCATCGTACCGGGCTGCGGACCCGGCCATGCATTTTATGCGCCTGATTTCGACAAAATCATGATGAAATTTGGCTTCTGCGCAATACCAGCGGGCATAAGGCGCTATCAATTCAGGAGTTAAACAGGTTTCTACGGATAAGCCTGGACTTCGCAAAAACAGCATCGGCGGTTTTTCTATAAATTCCGGGCGCCGAAGGTGTCGCAGGCCTTGATGGTGCCGTTTTTAAGGCCGGCATCAAACCAGCGCTGGCGCTGGGCGCTGGTGCCGTGGGTAAAGCTGTCGGGCACCACGGCGCCGCCGCCGGAGCGCTGCAGGGCATCGTCGCCAATTTTGGCTGCCGCGTTCATGGCCTCTTCCACGTCGCCCTGCTCCAGTATCTGGCGGGCGCTTTGCGCATGGTTGGCCCAGACGCCGGCAAAGCAGTCGGCCTGCAACTCCAGGCGCACGCTCAGGGCGTTGTATTCGACTTTGCTGACGCGGCCACGCATCTGGTCCATCTTGCCGCTGATGCCCAGCAGGTTCTGCACATGGTGGCCGACCTCATGGGAAATCACGTAGGCCTGGGCGAAATCACCGGGCGCGCCGAGTTTGTTTTTCAGGGTTTCGTAAAAACCGAGGTCGATGTACACCTTCTGGTCGTCGGGACAGTAAAAAGGCCCCATCGCCGCCTGGCCCTGGCCGCAGGCGGTTTGCGTCGCGCCGCGAAACAGCACCAGCCGGGGTTCCTGGTAAGTGCCGCCGCTTTTGGCAAACACGTCTTTCCAGACGTCTTCGGTATCGGCCAGCACGGTGGAGACAAATGCGGCCATGCGGTCATCGGCCGGCGGCCTTTGCGCGGGGGTTTGCTGCTGCACCTGGGCGGTGGGCGCACCGCCGCCGCTCAGCATGCTCAAAAGGGTGAGCGGATTGATGCCCAGAACCCAGCCGCCCAGCAGCGCCACCACGATGGTGCCAATGCCGATGCTGCGCCCGCCCAGCAGGCCGCCACCACCGCCGAAACCGCCGCCGTCATCGCTGCGCCGGTCTTCGACATTGTCAGATTCTCGATTGCCTTCCCATTTCATAGTGCCTCCGTGTACAGGGTAATGAACGCGCCGGGGCTACTGGCGGGCAGCCCGCACGAAAGGGAAATACTCAAGGGCTGGCAGCCAGGCCAGACTGTGCTGTTGGAATCATTCATGCGCCCATGGTAGCCAATCCGGCTCGATGAGGGTTGCTGGCCCGGACTGGTGCCGCATGCAGCCTGCATCACTGACGGGCAAACGCGGCCTGCATGAAGCCCTGGGCGTTGGGGGTGGCCGGCATGCTGGCTTCGCCTTGTGCCGCAAGCTGGGAAATCTGGGGAAGCTGCACATTGGCTTGCATTTCAGTCTCGGGCGTATAGGTCGAATAAGGGGTTAGGGATGCATTCACCTGCTCGATGCATTGCCTGCGTGCCGCACCCGAGTAGCTGGCCGAGCAGTTTGACAGGGCGATTTGGGCAGCGTTGTACTGCGCCTGGCGAAGATGGGCTTGTTCAACCTGCCCCCTCACCACCTGCACCAGGGCAGCCAGCAGCGACAGGAACGCAAGACTGGCGGCCACGGCAAGCAAAGCCCTGGAAGGGAGCCTGTCAACTTTTTTTACATGATCTGAAAACATCGCCCAACTCCGCTTTGTAACGCTGGACCGATGCTACTGGCCAGGCTGGGTGGCCAGTCCGGTTATTTTCGCCTCAATATGTAGGATAAAAGCGTCTTCACCGGCGTTGCCCTTGAAAAGGCCGGGCCGGAACCCTACAGGCAATTGGGACTGAATCCTTCAGCGAAGAGGCGGAAAGGGAAGATTTGCAGGCAGTGTTCAGACCTCAGGCTGGATGGTAAAAATGATGAGCAAGGCAATATCGGCGTTGATGGCCTGTACTTTTTCAACCGCAATCCCGACTTTGCACCCTATGCGGTGGCTGGCCTCGGCTATGTACGGGAAGGCCGCTCATTTGGCAATACAGAAGCCAATGACAACCTGCTGGTCAAGGCGGGTTTGGGCTTTACCAAGCAATTGAGCAAGAATGTTGACTTTCGCACGGACGCCCGCTACCAGTGGCATACCAACAAAACCGGGGCGCACAACCTGGGTGACTGGGTGATCTCTGCCGGCCTGAATATCTACTTTGGCGACAGAACGCCGGCCCCAGCGGCTTACGCGGCTGCACCTGCCTATGTGGCCCCTGCCTATGTTGCCCCAGCGCCCGAGCCCGCAGCAGTGACGCCAGCGCCTGCCGTGGCGCCTGTTGAACCTGCACCAGCGCCAGCGCCTTACGTGGCACCCCAGCGAGCCACCAAGCAAGATCGCAACTGAAGAACGGCATCTGATCTGAAGCATGGCCGTTCAAGCCGGCCGGCCCAGGCTTTATTTGCTTTCCAGCATCCACTGGATGAAGTACTTGGCGACAAAGCCCACCATGCCGAAAGCCAGCCCCAGAAAGATCACGAAGGTGCCGAACTTGCCCGCCTTGGACGACCAGGCGAGCTGGCCGATGATGAACAGCATGTAGAGCATGAAGGCCCCCACGCCGAATGACAGGCCGAAGGCTGCGACCTGCTCCTCCGAGTAACCGAACATCAGGCGGCTCCCTCGGGCGGCAGGCGTTCGGGCAGCGCGCTGGCATCCACCAGATCGCGGTAAGCGTGCCAGCTGGCGTGACCCAGCAGGGGCAGCAGCACGATCAGGCCCAGCAGCGTGACCAGGCCCAGCAGCGTCAGACCCATGATCAGGGCCGCCCACAAGGCCAGCGGAACCGGGTTGGTCAGCACCGCCTGCCAGCTGGTCAGCACCGCCTGCAGCACATCGACCCGGCGGTCAAGCAGCAAGGGCATGGCAATCACGCTGGAGGCAAAAATCGGCGCCGCCAGCAGGCCGCCCATGGTGAGCCAGAGTTCAAACACATAGTGGCCCGGGGCCAGCACGACATGGCGCAGGAAATCCAGCGGTGTGTTGATGGGTTCAACCGCCAGCAGGGTGATCAGCGCGGCCGACGTCAGCACCCAGCCGGTGCCGGCCAATGCCAGCAGCAGGCCAAAGCGCACCAGGCTCCAGTAGCCGCCCCTGGCCGCATAACGCGAGTATTGCCAGCGCGTCCAAGTCTGCACGATGAGCTGCGGATTGACCGGCTCGCCGCGTTCAATCGCCCGGCTGATGGCATACAGGCCGGTGGCCAGCACCGGCGCCACGACCAGAAAACCCGAAAAAGCACCGGCCAGCAGCCAGAAATGGTCGCGCGCCAGCAGCACCAGCAGGCCACCAAAAGCCGCTGGCACCAGGCCATGCAGCAGGCTCAGCCAGCCGCCGCGCCGCATGTCCTGCGCACCGCGCACCAGCCAGTTCAAAGGCTGGGCAAGGCTGATGCTGCGAATGCCGGGCAGCGCCAGGGCGCCACGGGTTGCCGGCGGCGGAAGGGGTGAAAGCGGAGGAAGTTTGGATGGAGGCACGATGGGTCTGAAGCTTACCTGCAAATTGCCTGGCGTAACTTGATGCAGGGCAACCCTGCAAGACAAAGTGAGCCATGCCCAGCAGGTATTGATGAGTGTTGACCCTTGTCAAGGAGTGGAGTTGCGCGCGGGCGCATCATGAATCCATACATAAAAGGAGATGCCCCAATGACCCCACAACAAGCGACGCCCTATCGCCAGCAACTGCTGGAAATGCGCACCGCCCTCCTTGCGCAAATGAGCGAGCAGCGTGGAGGCACGCTGGGCCGTGCGCAAGCTGCCGCAGAGCATTTTGAACGCCGCGAGGATTCCAGCGCGCAAGTGGCCACCGAACGCGAACTGGAGTTCGCCATCGGTGAGCGGGAAACCAATGAACTGGCCATGATCGACGCAGCCCTGGCGCGCATTGAAACCGGCAATTACGGCGAATGCATCGACTGCGGCACCGACATTGCGGCGCAAAGACTGCAGGCCAGCCCCGAAGTGTCGCGCTGCATTTCCTGCCAGGTAAAAGCGGAACAGCACCGTTCTGCCTGAAACCCGGTTTTTAAATTTTTCACCCCCTCAAGAAAGCAATGCATGAGCACTTTTCACGCCGTTACCTGGATCGACCATTCCGAAGC
Source organism: Polaromonas hydrogenivorans (assembly GCF_040105105.1). Classification (GTDB taxonomy): domain Bacteria; phylum Pseudomonadota; class Gammaproteobacteria; order Burkholderiales; family Burkholderiaceae_C; genus Polaromonas; species Polaromonas hydrogenivorans. The sequence continues at coordinate 3,258,602 of NZ_CP157675.1, forward strand.
CCATGTGGTGATGTTTGACCGCGAACATGTGCAGGCCCAGCGGGTCAAGTCACGCAGCCACCACAAGCACCAGGGCAAGGCCGACGACAACAGCGCTTTTTTTGCCGACATTGCCGCTGCCCTGGCCGGTACGCATGAAGTGCTGCTGGCCGGCCCGGGCCTGGCCCGCAACCAGTTCCGCGAGTGGTGCAGCCATCACCAGGCCGCCGTGGCTGAAGTCATCGTGGACTCCGTGGTGGCCGACCACCCGAGCGACGCCCAACTGGTGGCGCTGGCGCGGGAGTACTTCAAAAAATTTGACAGCATGGCGGCTGATCCTTCCCTGGCTTGACCAGCCTGCCACGCAGCTTGGTATTTCCCTGATGGTCAAGGCAGGGGGAACTGGTTAGGCTGGGACTGATAAATATCTGTTCTCTCCACCCCAAGCTTCATGACCTCTCCCACTTCTCCTGCAGGCGGCAGTCCGCCGTCTGCGGCCCCCCTCAAAGCCCAGCCCCAGCCTGACGAGCTTCCCGTCATGGACACGCCCTATGTGCCGCCGCCCCCTGTCGGGCCGCAGGCCATGATGCGGCCGGTCGGCCCCGGCGCTCCTTTTGGCTGGCTGGCCGCCGGATGGCGCGACCTGAAGGCGCACCCCGGCATCGGCCTTTTTTATGGGCTGTGTTTCTGGCTCATGGCCATCACGCTGGGCGCCGTGTTTCGCGCCAAGCCTGAATACACCCTGACGATAGCCTCCGGCTGCCTGCTGGTGGGTCCCTTTCTGGCCATGGGCCTGTATGAAGTCAGCCGCCGCCGCGAACAGGGCCTCAAGCCCGAACTGGGGGCCTCGCTGACCTGCTGGGACAGCCACATCCGCAGCATGGGCATGCTGGTGCTGGTGCTGATCGTGCTGGAACTGCTGTGGGGCCGCGCCTCGCTGGTGGTGTTCGCGGTGTTTTTCAATACCGGCATGCCTTCGACCACCGGGGTGCTCAAAGCCGTGTTCAACCCCGACAACTGGGAGTTCATCGCCGTGTACCTGGCGGTGGGTGGAATGTTTGCGGCGCTGGTTTTTTCCACCGTCGTGGTGTCGATTCCGATGATCCTGGACCGCGACACCGACGCCGTTTCGGCCGCCATCACCAGCATCCGGGTGATTTTTTCAAACCTGGGCGTGATGCTGCTGTGGGGTGTTGTCATCACGGCGCTCATTGCCGTGGCGCTCCTGCCCTGGGGCCTGGGGCTGGTGGTGATCGGGCCGCTGCTCGGCCATGCCAGCTGGCATGCCTACCGGGGTACGGTCCGCTGGCAGGACGCGGCGGCAAAGCCGGATGACAACTCAGGTCAGGTCAACTGAAGAGGCCAGAACGGAATCCGGCCAATGCCGAGGCCAAAGCCGTATCAGGAAATCGCCAACTCACGCCTTGGGCAGCGTCACCCCGACCTGTCCCTGGTATTTACCGCCCCGGTCCTTGTAGCTGACTTCGCAAACATCGTCCTTGTCGCTTTCAAAGAACAGCACCTGCGCGCAGCCTTCGCCGGCGTAGATCCTGGCCGGCAACGGCGTGGTGTTGGAGAACTCCAGCGTGACATAGCCTTCCCATTCGGGCTCGAAGGGCGTGACATTGACGATGATGCCGCAGCGGGCATAAGTGCTTTTTCCCAGGCAGATGGTCAGCACGTTGCGCGGAATGCGAAAGTACTCGAGCGTGCGGGCCAGCGCAAAGCTGTTGGGCGGAATGATGCAGCTGTCGCCGTGCATATCGACAAAACTTTTTTCATCGAAGTTTTTCGGGTCCACCACCGTGCTGTGGATGTTGGTGAAGACCTTGAACTCGGGGGCGCAGCGGATGTCGTAGCCGTAGCTGGAGGTGCCGTAGCTGATGATCTTGTGGCCGTCCCGCTCGCGCACCTGCTTCGGCTCAAAGGGCTCGATCATGCCGGTGGTTTCGGCCATGTGGCGTATCCATTTGTCGCTTTTGATGCTCATCGTTTGCTTCCCATGTCTGCCGGGCATTGTAAACGTGCGTCCCGCTGGCGCTGGACGCCGCGCTGTTGCGACGGCACCTCAGTGGACATGTGTTTTTTTGTTGCAGTGCAGCAAAAACATATTGTCACATATATACTTGAAAATCATCATTTTCGTTACAGGAGAAACACCTATGAAACACGCAAACATGATTTTCGGCGTTGCACTGCTGCTGGCCAGCAGCCTGTTGCCCGTCCAAGCGCAAAACCCGGTGGTAGCCAGCCCATCAGCGCAAGAAAGCCCAAACCGCTGCCAGGCCGAGATTTTCAAGTTTGAGCGAATCCTGAGCTTCATTCGTGAGTCCCAGGGCCTGCAAGCCGCTGCCCTGATCAAGGAAAAGCTGCTGCCCGCCAAGGTGGAAAACGAAATTTTGAACAAGGACGGCTATTGCGGCCTTGCGCGCCATCTGCGCGATAAGAAGCTGACCAGCTGAAACGCCTGGCGCCAGATCGCTGCCTCATCACGCGGCAGATGCAGGAGCGGCAATCACCACCCGTTCCACCAACCGGTCATCACCCAGCACGATCATCGAGAACAGCAGTTCGTCCAGGCTGGCCGCCTGGGCGGTCTTGCGGGCCAGCAGTGGCGTGGCCTGCGGATTGAGCACCACAAAGTCAGCCTCGCAGCCGGGTAGCAGGTTGCCCACCACGCCTCCCAGGCCCAGCGCCTGCGCGGCGCCGCCCGTATGCTGCCACCACAGGTGTTGCGGGCTCAGTGACACGCCGGGCTTGGTCTGCCCTTCCCGGCCGACGTAATACGCCGCCAGCATGGTGTGAAACGGACTGAACGAGGTGCCGCCGCCGACATCGCTGGCCAGTCCGTAGCCAAAACCCACGCGGTCGGCGCCTTCGTAGTCAAAAAACCCGCTGCCCAGGAACAGGTTGCTGGTCGGGCTGACGGCGGCGGCCGCACCCGTGCTGCGCATCAGCGCGCGGTCTTCGTCGTCGAAATGGATGCAGTGGGCGTAGATGGCGCGCGGTCGCATCAGGCCGAACTGCTCGTACACGCTCAGGTAACTGCGGGCCTCGGGATACAGGCCCTTGACCCAGGCGACTTCATCCTTGTTTTCGGCGACATGCGACTGGATCCACACGTCCGGGTATTTCGCCGCCAGCTCGCCGGCACCGCGCAGCTGGGCCGCGCTGCAGCTCGGAACAAAGCGCGGTGTGATGGCGTAGCCCAGCCGGTCCACGCCATGCCAGCGCCGGATCAGCGCTTCGGTGTCGAGCAGGCTTTGCTCCGTTTCATCGCGCACGCCATCGGGTGAATTCTGGTCCATCAGCACCTTGCCAGTGATCAGGCGCAAATTGCTTTTTTGCGCTTCGGCAAACAGCGCGTTGACCGATTCGGGATGCGAGGTCGCGAATGCCAGCGCCGTGGTGACCCCGTTGCGCAGCAGTTCTGCTATGAAAAACATAGCTGCCTGCGCACTGTAGTCGTGCGCAGAGAACCTTTTTTCATGCGGAAACGTGTAATTCTCCAGCCACGGCAGCAAGCCCTCGGCCGGCGAGCCGATCACGTCGATCTGCGGATAGTGGATGTGCATGTCCACAAAGCCCGGCGCGATGATGCGGCCGGGAAAATGCTCGGTCGGCACATGGGCGAAGCGCGGCGCCAACTGCTGATAAGGCCCCACCGCCTGCACCGCCTGCACCACCTGCCGACCTGCGGCATCCGGCCCGACGACCAGCAGGCCGTCCGATTCCAGCACGGCCTGGCCAGGGCCGGAAAAGTAAAGTATCGAGGCGCGATAGGCTTTCATGGCGGCAAGATTACCTGATTCCAGGGTTATCGGCTGACCCGGCAGCCATCGCCAATCGAGGTGCGCCAGACCCGTACCGAGGTCAGCGCCGGCAGCGCGGGAAGCAGCTTTCTGAAGATGAACTGGCACAGGTTTTCCAGCGTTGGCGGACCCAGGCCCTCCACTTCGTCGAGCAGGTGGTGGTCGAGTTGCTCGCGCAGCAGCGCCACCTCGCGCCGCACCAGCCCCAGGTCGATCACCATGCCGGTTTTCGGGTCGGGCCGGCCGGCTAGGCAGACTTCGGCGTTGTAGGTGTGGCCGTGGATGCGCTTGCTGCTGGCGGTTTCAATCGCCCGGTCCAGCGTGTGCGCGGCATCGAAAAAAAAGGTCTGGCTCAGCTCGCACATCATCATTGAAACGCCGTTCATCAGTGATTTTCCCGAGAAACCCCGGCCTTCAGGCCGGGGAGGCAGAGGGTGGCAGCGAAGCTGCCGGGCTGTTGGGGTTGCATGTTGTGGGCTCCTGTTGGGTTGTGTACGATAGAAAAATGATCCTCGTTTACAGATACCGGGTGAAGTCGCTCAATGGCTTGCTGAACCAGCAAAGCCGGGCAGTGAACTTCGTCTGGAACTTCTGCAACGACCGGCAAAAAGACGCCTTGCGTTTTGGCCGGCCCTGGCACAGCGGCTTTGACCTGAACAAGCTGACCATGGGTAGCAGCAAGGAGTTGGGCCTGCACTCGGGTACGGTCAACGCCGTGTGCGAACAGTACGCCAAGTCGCGTTCGCAAAAGAAACGCCCGTACCTGCGCTACCGGGGCATGAGGTCGCTGGGCTGGGTGCCGCTCAAGGGGCGGGAACTCAAGCGCGAAGGCGATGCCTTCCGCTTTGCGGGCAACACGTTCCGCGTATTCAACAGCCGCGCGCTGCCTGCTGGCAAGATCAAGGACGGGACGAACTTTTCCCGCGACAGCCGGGGTAACTGGTTCCTGAACATCGTGATTGATGTGGAAGCTGTTGCGGCTGATGTTCGCCAGCCCGTCAAGGGCGTGGGCATTGATCTGGGGCTCAAGGACTTCGCCACCCTGTCCACGGGGGAAAAGCTCGAAGCGCAGCGCATCTACCGGGGCGCCGAGGCAGCGCTGGCCATCGCGCAGCGGGCGGGCAAAAAGAAACGCGTCACGGCGATACACGCCCGGATGGCCCATCGCCGCAACGACTTTCACCACAAACTCTCCGCCCGCCTGGTGTGCGAGTTTGACTACATTGCGGTAGGCAACGTGAATGCCGCCGGCCTGGCCAAAACGACCATGGCCAAGTCCGTTCTCGATGCCGGATGGTCGTCCTTCAGGAATCAACTGGCGTACAAGGCTATCAAGCATGGCGCGTGGTTTGAAGAAGTGAGTGAGAGTTATACAACCCAGACCTGTTCGGATTGCGGCACGCTGCCCGATTCGAGGCCGAAAGGTATCACAGGCCTTGGAATAAGGAATTGGATGTGTTCGGGATGTGGATGTCTGCATGACAGGGATGTGAATGCCGCCAGAAATATCCTGAACAAGTTCTCTTCCCGTGCCGGGCATGGCACGCCAGCAGTGGGAATCCCTGTCCATTAGGGCGGGGAGGATGTCAACGGATGCCCGTGATCTTGTGCGTCTGCAGGCTGAGCCGCCAGGCGGGCTTGGCCAGGCACAGCGCGATGCAGGCTTCGGTATTGTTGCGCCACGCGGGATTGTCCATCGGCTGCAGGTAGCGGTGCGTGAAGCGGGCGGCTTCGAGTTCGGCCCAGTCAAGCGCTGGCTGCGGCCAGACCACCTTGAGTTCATGGCCTTCGCGCTGGATCCACGGCGCGCCGGCCTTTGGGCTGACGCAGATCCAGTCGATGCCCTCGGGCGCGGCAATCGTGCCGTTGGTTTCCACGGCAATCACAAAACCGCGCGCATGCAGCGCAGCGATCAGCGCGCCATCGACCTGCAGCAGCGGCTCGCCGCCGGTCATCACCACGAAGCGGTGGGCGCTGTCGCCGGCAGGCCACTGGGCTTCGATGCAGCCCGCCAGCGCTTCGGCATTTTTGAACTTGCCGCCCAGCGTGCCGTCGGTACCAACAAAATCGGTGTCGCAAAACCGGCAGACCGCCGTGGCCCGGTCCGGCTCGCGGCCCGACCACAGGTTGCAGCCGGCGAAACGGCAAAAAACCGCCGGTCGGCCGGCATGGCTGCCCTCGCCTTGCAGGGTGTAGAAAATTTCCTTGACTTGGTAGCTCATGATGATTTCCCGGTTTATTGCGTCAGCTTGCCCTGAACGCCCTGCACCAGGAAGTTCATGTTCAGAATTTTTTCGTCGGTGAAGGTCTTGCCGGCCGCCAGCACTTCATGGCCTTCGTTGTCCAGCAGCGCGGTGCGCGCCTTGAAGGGATGCAGCCTGCCGGCGGCAATGTCGCGCTGGCGGGCCATGACTTCGTCGGCGACGGGTTTCGACACCCTGGGGCCAAAGCTGTCAACGCGGATCATGCCTTCCTTCACACCGCCCCAGAGCGCGCCGCTCTTCCAGTTGCCGGCAAGCACGGCTTGCGCACGGCTTGTGTAATAGCGGCCCCACTGGTGCGTGATGGCCAGCACCTGCGCATCGGGCGCGACCTTGCGCATGTCGGAATGGTAGGCCACCGCCAGCTTGCCGCGCTCCTGGGCGGCGCGCATCACGGCGTCCGAGCCGGTATGAAAAGCCATGATTTCAACGCCCTGGTTGAACAGCGTCATGGCCGCTTCGCGCTCGCGCGGCGGGTCGAACCAGGCGCCGAGCCAGACCACCTTGACAGTGGCCTTCGGGTTGACCGAGCGCATGCCCAGCGTGAAGGCATTGATGCCCTGGATCACCTCGGGAATCGGAAAACCCGCCACATAACCAGCGCTGCCGGTCAGCCGTCCGGCAGCAATGCCGGCCAGGTAGCGGCCTTCGTAATAACGCGCATTGGCCACCGCCACGTTGGGCGCGGTCTTGTAGCCGGTGATGGATTCGAACTTCACGTCCGGAAAGTCTTTGGCCACCTTGAGCGTCGGCTCCATGTAGCCAAAGCTGGGCGTGAAGATCAGCTGGTGGCCCTGGCTGGCCAGGTCGCGGATCACGCGTTCGGCGTCGGCGCCTTCGGCCACGTTTTCGACATAGGTGGTCTTGACCTGGCCGCCCAGCGCCGCCTCGACCGCCTTGCGCCCTTCGTCATGCTGGTGCACCCAGCCGGCATCGGTGACGGGTGCGACATACACAAAGCCGATCTTGAGCGGCGGCGATTGGGAAAAAGCGGGAGAAATAAAACAGGCGGCCACGAGCGTGGCAGCGAGGTTTTTATACATGGTAGTCCTCTACATGGCCCCGAAATAAAAACATCAGCGCACCGGGACAGCACGCTGACGAAGGTATTTTAAGGGAGCGGATCCCTGCACGCGGCCGAAGGCGTCCTTGTCGTGACAGGCGAGTCAAGCTAGACTTTAAAGAAGGTGCGAGAAAGTGTCGGCGCGTCCAGCCGATTCGTTCTGGCCGCCCCCGCTGGAGGTCGCGGGATGGCGCTGCTTTCCGGTGGCCTTGAGAATCATGCGGGAGCTAGATCATGAGTGCTTTAAGGTGGGTTATGCGGGCCTGCAAGTCCGTGCTTTTCATGTTTTCGGCTTCGGTGGCAATGCATGCCGGAGCCGAGGCCAAGTTTGACGCCATGGATCCGCTTGGGACGGTGCGCAAGGACCGGCCTTCAATAAAGCAGGCCATGGCTATCGATGTCGCCCCTGGGGATTGGGGAAATGCAGAGGTTCGGGACATCAAGCGGGTGCTCGACTCGGTCGCCGGGGAACTTCTGACCCACGCCGGGATTTCTGGTGGCGACCTCAGCATCCGCGTGATTCCGCGCCACGGCTCGCCCAAGGTGCTGTATGAGCGGGGTGCGCAAGGGCAATACGTCATCCAGCTGACCGCCAGGGACGAACGCTGGTTCCAGTATGTCTTTCAGTTTTCCCACGAACTGTGCCATGTGCTGTCAAATTTCGACCACAAGGAGCCCATCGGCGACGGAAAAGTGAACGAAAGCAACCAGTGGTTTGAAGAGGCGCTGTGCGAAACCGCGTCACTCTTCACCCTGCGGCGGCTCGCGGTCGTCTGGGAGACAAATCCGCCGACGCGGAACTGGTCCGGTTACGCACCCCAGTTTTCCGCCTACGCCAGCCGCCTGATGGCTGAGTCGCACCGCCATCTGCCTGCCGGCCAATCGTTCCCTGACTGGTATGCGCAGAACCAGGCCGCCTTGAGCAGCAACCCCTACCTGCGCGAAAAAAACGAACTGGTGGCCGCCCATCTCCTGCCATTGTTCGAAGCGCATCCCGAACTGTGGCAGTCCATTGCCTACCTGAACCCCAGGAAAGCCAGCGCCAGCACGCCGTTTTCGCAATACCTGGCGGACTGGCAAGCGGCGAGTCTGGACAAGACGCTGGCCAAGCAGGTGCAAGCACTGTTTGGCTTGCCCTACGCTGGGCAAATCAACAAGATGGACGGCAGCGAATCAGCCGAGAAGAATTTGCCGCTGCTGCGCTCGTCCCCCGCGAGTCCTTAAATGGACCTGCGGGAGATTGACCATCTGCCGGGTCGCGGTCTCCAAGGCTGTGAACCGGAACGGCCCGATGGCGATGAACAGGCACCCTTTACTGCGCCTGTTTCTGTTTGATGACAAAGTTGACGGCATCGACGTAATTGTTGAACCACATCGAACCGGTGTCCGGCATCCGGAAGCCTGCGACATAGCCGTTGAATCCATCCAGCGGACCGTTCGGACCGGCTGCGCCATAGGGTTGCGTGCTTTCCTGCAGGGCAATTTGCTGGTTGAGTTCCTCGACGTAGTAGTCGAACCATCCAGAACCGGTGTCTTGGCCGGCCATCATCCCGACCATTTCATTGAAGGCATGGTCCGATCCCGACACGGCCGTCTCTGCGCTGATCGGGGTTGCCACCAAGGCAACACAGGCCGCGACAGCGGCAGAGATCGAAGCCAAACCTGATTTTGAAGCTTTCATGGCATTCTCCTTCGAGTGCATAACTTTTATAGGCCGAAGTTTGTGTCTTGTCAATCAGCATACTGAGCCAAAAAGGGCAGGAGCCCGAAGCGGGGACGCATGCTCGACCCGCCCTCCACTCAAACCCGTGCGGACGCTTCGCCTCTGCGCAGCGCCGGGTAGGCCCTGACCATCCAGCCGAACAGCACCGCACCGGCCAGCAAGGTGCTGGCCGCGATTTCCAGCGACAGGGTGAATCCTTCGCCGGTGGTCGCGGTATGCCTGAGCAGCAGCGCCACCAGCGGCGGGCCGAGAATCTGCCCCACGCCATAGGTCGCGGACAACAGCCCCATGAAGCTGGCGGCGGTGGCCGGACGCAGGCGCCGCGCCTCCTGCATCGCAAAAAAGGTGATGGCAGTGAACGGCAGGCCCAGCAGCAGGCTGCCGATGGCAAAGCCTGCCAGGCTGGGGCTCCAGAGGCTGGCCGCGATGCCGGCCGCCTGCAGGACATAACAGCCCGCCAGCAGGCCACGGAAGTCTTTTCCGGGCGGCAGGCGGGTGGCCAGCAGCGCACCCAGGGTGACGCCCAGGCCGAAAAGCGGCCAGAACAGGTCCAGCCACGCCGAACCGGGCAGCGCGGCGCGGGCAATCACCGGCAAAAAGGTGGCGCTGATGATGTAGCCGAAGCCGGCCAGGCCATAGGCCAAGGCGAAAACCGTGACTTCAGCCATGCCGTGGCGCACCGGCTCCAGGCCGGGCGCCCCTGGCGCAGACAGGGCAAGCGGGACCAGGCGTTCATTTCCGCCGCCAAGAACCTGCCAGACCGTGGCCGACAGCCCGAACGCCAGCACGCCAAAAATCAGCCAGCCGGTGGCCGCCGTCCAGTGCAGGGACACCATGCCGCTGGCCAGCAGGCCGCTGACGACAATGCCCGCGCCGGGACCGGCGTAAATGACGCCGCCCATGGCCGGCACGCCCAGCCGCGACAGGCGCGACAGGCACCAGCCCGAGGTATAGACAAACACCACCGCGCTGGTGATGCCGGCGGCAAGGCGCAGCACCGGCCAGGCGGCCGGCAACTGCCACGCCATGGCCAGCGTCAGCGCGCCGGTGGCCAGCAGCCCGGCGCGCACCAGCGATGCATAGGCCAGCGAAGGCAGCCAGCGCAGACGCGCCCAGATCCACGGCTGCAGCGTGCAGAAGATGGCACCCAGCATGTAGCCCAGGTAATTGGCGCTGGCCAGCCAGCTGGCGCCCGGCAGATCGACCACGCCGTCGCTGAGCATCATGGGCAGGATGGGCGTGAAGGCAAACCGGCCGATGCCCATGGCCACGGCCAGCGCCACCAGCCCGGCCAGCGCGATGGGCCAGGCGCCCGATGGGGTGGATGCGGTGGGTCGGGTTGCCTGTTTTTCGGTCAGCGCCATGAAGGTATTTTTCTTTTCTATGCCAGCGTCTATTGAAACGTCGCGAAGGTCTCGTCAAGCCGGCCGATATGGCGCGCCTTGGCCGCGTCATCGATGAAGCTGGCCTCGAAACTGTTGCGCGCCAGCCGGTAGGCGTGTTCGGCATTGAACGGGCCGGCGGCAAAGGTCTGGGTGAAGTTCTCGTTCATGTAGCCGCCAAAGTAAGCCGGGTCATCCGAGTTGACGGTGGCCGCCAGCCCGGCCTCTAACAGCTGGCGCAGGTTGTGGCTGGCCAGGTCGGGGAACACGCAGAGCTTGAGGTTGGACAGCGGGCACACGGTCAGCGCGATGCGGTCCCTGGCCAGCCGCTGCATCAGCAAGGCGTCACGGCTGGACTGAACGCCGTGGTCGATGCGCTCGACCTTGAGCACATCCAGCGCGGTCCAGACATAGGCCGGCGGCCCTTCCTCGCCAGCATGCGCGACCAGGTGGAAACCCAGTTCGCGGCAGCGCGCAAACACGCGGGCGAACTTTTCGGGCGGATTGCCGACCTCGCCGGAATCGAGCCCGATGCCGATGAACTTGTCCTGAAAAGGCAGCGCCTGCTCCAGCGTTTCAAAGGCCGCCTCTTCGCTCAGGTGGCGCAAAAAGCACAGGATCAGCGAGGCGCTCACGCCCAGTTCGGCCTTCGCATCGACGCAGGCGCGGTGCAGGCCGTTGATGACGGTTTGCATGGCTACGCCCCGGGCGGTATGCGTCTGCGGGTCGAAAAACAGTTCGGTGTGGATCACGTTGTCTTCTGCCGCTTTCAGCAGGTAGGCGTGCGCCATGTCGTAGAAATCCTGCTCCGTCAGCAACACGCTGGCGCCCGCGTAGTAGATGTCCAGGAAGCTCTGCAGGTTGGTGAAGGCATAAGCGCTGCGCAGCGCGTCCACGCTGGCATAGGGAAGCGCCACGCCGTTGCGCCGGGCCAGCGCAAAGATCAGTTCGGGCTCCAGCGAGCCTTCAATGTGGATGTGCAGCTCGGCCTTGGGCATGAGCCTGAGCAGCGCGGGCAGGCGGTCGGCGGCAACGGGTTTGACAAGCTTCATTTCAATATCCTGAAAAAAGAAAAAGCCGCCCGAAGGCAGCTTGAAAACTGACAATGCGAGCGCTCCGGCCACAGGGCACGGAGCATCGCGTCATTATCTTCAGTTACCCGGAACCTTGCCTTCGACGCCCTTGACGTAGGTCTTCAGGCCGCCCAGGAACTTGTCGTCGGCGACCACATCCTTGGCCAGCAACTCCTTGCCGGTGTTGTCCATGATCGGGCCTTTCCAGATCGAAAAGCTGCCATCCTTCAGGCCGGCCTTGACTTCGTCGATGCGCTTCTTGGTGTCGTCGGGCACATCGGCGGCGATGGAAACCAGGTCAATCGCGCCTTCCTTCACGCCCCACCAGGCCGAGGTGCCGCCGGCCCACTTGCCTTGCAGCGCGTCACCCACGGCCTTGACGTAATACGGACCCCAGTTGATGACGGCCGAGGCCAGATGGGCCTTGGGGCCGTAGGCGGTCATGTCCGAATCCCAGCCGAAGGCGCGCTTGCCCATTTTCTCGGCGGTCTGCAGCACGGCCGACGAGTCGGTGTTCTGGAACAGCACGTCGGCGCCGCCGTTGATCAGCGCGGTGGCGGCTTCGGTTTCTTTCGGCGGATTGAACCACTCGTTGACCCAGACCACCTTGGTCTTGATCGCCGGGTTGACCGACTGCGCGCCGAGCGTGAAGCTGTTGATGTTGCGAACCACCTCGGGAATCGGCACCGAGCCGACCACGCCCAGCGTGCCCGTCTTGCTCATCTTGCCCGCCACCACGCCGGCCATGTAGGCGCCTTCGTAGGTGCGGCTGTCGTAGGTGCGCATGTTGGCGGCGGTCTTGTAGCCGGTGGCATGCTCGAACTTGACATCTTTCAAGTCATTGGCGACCTTGAGCATGGGCTCCATGTAGCCGAAGGTGGTGCCGAAGATCAGCTTGTTGCCCTGCCCGGCCATGTCGCGGATCACGCGCTCGGCATCGGCCGACTCGGGGACTTTTTCGACAAAGCTGGTGACGATCTTGTCGCCGAACTCTTTTTCGACCGCCTTGCGGCCGTTGTCATGCGCGTAGGTCCAGCCGCCGTCGCCGACCGGGCCGACATAGGCAAAAGCGACTTTCAAAGGTTCGGCCTTGGCCGGAGCGGCGGCGGCCGGTGCGGGCGCAGGCGCTGGCGCGGCCTCCTCTTTCTTGCCGCAACCCATCAGGGCCGCCGCAGCCACCGCCGAGAGGGCCGCCAGCTTGAGCAGGGAGCGTTTTTGCAGGTCTGTCATGTCATGTCGCTTTCAATCAAGGGTCAAAAAAATAGAGGCCGTGGCGCCTGGAAACAGCCAGTCATTATGCGGCTGGACAATCAGGCGCCGGGGTAAAACGGCTTGCCGATGGAACTCGGCATGTTGACGCGAATCCACAGCGGATTGCGCGAAATCAGCACCAACACCACGATGGTCGCCAGGTAGGGCAGCATGGACAAAAGCTGGCTCGGCACATTCACGCCCAGCCCCTGCAGGTGAAACTGCAGCATGGTCACGCCGCCAAACAGATAGGCGCCCAGCAGAACCCGGGCCGGCCGCCAGGTGGCAAACGTCGTCAGGGCCAGCGCGATCCAGCCCTTGCCAGCAATCATGCCCTCGACCCACAGCGGCGTATAGACCAGCGACACATAGGCGCCCGCCAGACCGCACAGCGCGCCGCCGGCCATCACGGCGGCCAGGCGGATGCGCCGCACCGGGTAGCCCAGCGCATGCGCCGACTCGGGGCTTTCACCGACCGAGCGCAGCACCAGCCCGGCGCGGGTACGGTACAAAAACCAGATCAGCCCGCCCGTCAGCGCCATGGCCACATAGACCATCGGATGCTGGCGGAACAGCGCCGGGCCGACAAACGGAATGTCGGCCAGATATGGAATCGGGTACTGCATTTGTTCGGGCAGCTTTTCCTGCACATAGCGGATGCCGGAAAACGCCGAAAAGCCGGTGCCGAACAGCGTCAGCGCCAGCCCGGTGGCGTACTGGTTGGTATTGAGCCAGATCACCAGCCCGCCAAAGATGGCCGCCAGGAAGGCGCCGGCCGCCATGCCAGCGGCAAAGCCCAGCCAGGTGTTGCCGGTGTGAATCACGGTGGCAAAGCCGGCGATGGCCGCGCACAGCATCATGCCCTCGGCGCCCAGATTGACGATGCCGGCTTTTTCATTGATCAGGAGGCCCAGCGAGGCAATCGCCAGCACGGTGCCGGCGCTCAGCGTGGCGGCCAGCAGCAAGGCGGTGGAATCCATCAGCGGCCTCCTTGGGCGGAAACGGGAAGCGGTTTGAAGAAGCGCAGGCGGTAGGCAATCAATGTGTCGCAGGCCAGCAGGTTGAACAGCAGCAGGCCCTGGAACACGCCGGTGATCGACTTGGGCAGGCCCAGACGCGACTGCGCCAACTCGCCGCCGATGTAGAACATGCTCATCAAAATGGCGGAAAACACCACGCCGACCGGATGCAGCCGCCCGACAAAAGCCACGATGATGGCGGCAAAGCCGTAGCCCGCCGGCACATAGGGCGTGAGCTGGCCAATCGGCCCGGCCACCTCCAGCGCACCGGCCAGCCCGGCCGCGCCGCCCGAAATCAAGAGCGCCACCCACAGCGCGCGGCGCGACGAAAAACCGGCGTAGCGCGCGGCCGCCGGCGCCTGGCCGCTGACCTCCTGCGCAAAACCGGCATAGGTGCGGTACAGGTAGAGCCACAGCGCCGCCACGCCGACCAGCGCCAGCAAGATGCCAATCGTCACGCGCGAGCCCTGCATCAGCCGGGGAATCTGCGTCACGGCCTCGAAGGTCTTGGTCTGCGGAAAGTTGTAGCCCGCAGGGTCTTTCCAGGGGCCGAACACCATGTAGTTGAGGATCAGCTCGGCCACATAGACCAGCATCAGGCTAACCAGGATTTCATTTGCGTTGAAGCGGTCGCGCAGGAAGGCGGTGATGCCCGCCCAGGCCATGCCGCCCAGCACGCCCGCCGCCAAAATGGCCGGGATGATCCACGGCCCGGTGGTCTTGTCGGCCAGCAGCGCGATGCCGCCGGCCGCCAGCGCGCCCATTACGAACTGCCCTTCGGCGCCGATGTTCCAGACATTCGAGCGAAAGCACACCGCCAGGCCGAGCGCGATGATCAGCAGCGGCGTGGCCTTGACCAGCAACTCGCCCAGCGCATACGGCGACTTGACCGGCTCCCAGAAAAACACCTGCAGGCCCTTGACCGGATCCTTGCCCAGCGCCATGAAGAGGCCGATGCCGATGGCCACGGTGATCAGCAGCGCCAGAATCGGCGAGGCATAGCTCCAGAACGACGACGGCTGCGGCCGCATTTCAAGCTTCATGCCGCGCTCCCTTGGGCTGCGGCAGGCGTCCACAAGCCGCTCATCCATAACCCGACTTTTTCGACCGTGGCTTCAGCGCGCGGCAGCGACGGCGAGAGTTGGCCCTTGGCCATGACATACAGCCGGTCGCAGATTTCAAACAGTTCGTCGAGTTCTTCGCTGACCACCAGCACCGCGCCGCCGGCACCCGCCAGCTTGAGCAGCTCGCCGCGAATCTGGCTGGAAGCGCCCACATCGACGCCCCAGGTCGGCTGCGAGACGATGAGCAGCGCCGGCTTGGCATCGATCTCGCGGCCCATGATAAATTTTTGCAGGTTGCCGCCCGACAGCGACTTGGCGACCGCCTGCGGTCCGCCGCACTTGACCTTGTAGCGCTCGATGATCAGCCGGGCCTGCGCCTGCAGCCTGGCTGTACTGACCCAGCCGCCCGCGCCCACCGCGTCCTTGCGCGTGAGCAGCAGGTTGCGCGCCAGCGGCAGCAGGGGCACCGCGCCGCGCCCCAGCCGTTCCTCGGGAACGAAATGCAGGCCCAGCCGCCGCCGCCGCGCCGGGCTCATCTTGCCGACGCCCTGGCCCTTGACGGTGATCGCCCCGGCGGCCGCGCGCGTGTCCTCGCCCGACAGCGCATACAGCAACTCCTTCTGGCCGTTGCCCGAGACGCCGGCAATGCCGACCACCTCGCCGGCGCGCACCTGCAGCGCCACCTGGTTCAAATCGACGCCGAACTGCTCCTCTTTCGCCAGGTCGAGCTGCTTCACATCGAGCACGACATCGCCGGTCTTCAACACGCGGCGCTCCAGCGCGGGCGGCTCGGCGCCTATCATCAGGCGGCTGAGCGAGGCATTCGATTCCTCGCGCGGATCGCACTGGCCCGACACCTTGCCGCCGCGCAAGACGGTGCAGGCGGTGCACAGCGCACGGATTTCGTGCAGCTTGTGGCTGATGTACAGAATGCTGCAGCCCTGCTGGCTCAGCGTGCGCAGCGTGACGAACAGGTTTTCAACCGCCTGCGGCGTCAGCACCGATGTCGGCTCGTCCAGGATCAGCAGCTTCGGATTGGTCAGCAGCGCGCGAACGATCTCGACGCGCTGGCGCTCGCCGACGCTCAAGGTGTGCACCGGCCGCGTCGGGTCTAGCTGCAGGCCGTAGGCCTTTGTGGTCTCGGTGATGCGCTGGGACACTTCGGCCAGGCTCAGGTGCTTTCCCAGCCCGAGCCAGACGTTTTCGGCCACGGTCAGCGTGTCGAACAGGCTGAAATGCTGGAACACCATGCTGATGCCCAGCGCCCTCGCCTCCTGCGGATTGCGCACCACCACCGGCTGGCCGTCGATGGACACGCTGCCCGCGTCGGGCTTGACCGAGCCGTAGATGATTTTCATCAGGGTCGATTTGCCGGCGCCGTTTTCACCCAGCACGGCGTGAATCTGGCCGGGCAGCACGGCGAGCGCAATGTCGCTGTTGGCGACCACGCCGGGGTAGCTTTTGCTGATGCCGAAAAGCTGCAGCCGGGGCGGCGCGGCAGCGCGGCGTTCGGTGGGGGTCGGTGGAGCAGTCATGGGTTCTGGAATATCCTGAATTTTTGTTTTCTTAAGGATTTTTGCCTCTTTGCGCAGACGGCACGGGCGCTAGCAGCTATCTTTTTAAGAGCATATCAGTCGCCGGCCCCGTCAGGCGGCAGCGCGGCATTTTCCTTGCTTTGCATGCAGGCCTGCAGCAAGCTTGATGCCATGCCGAATGGCGGCTCATTCCAGCGCGCCAGATCGTTGATACCTGCCTGCCC
This sequence comes from Polaromonas hydrogenivorans, assembly GCF_040105105.1. Lineage (GTDB taxonomy): Bacteria > Pseudomonadota > Gammaproteobacteria > Burkholderiales > Burkholderiaceae_C > Polaromonas > Polaromonas hydrogenivorans. The sequence continues at coordinate 3,274,988 of NZ_CP157675.1, forward strand.
AGGCGGTAATATGAAGCGCTGCAGGCAGTTCAGAGCCCGATTGTTTTAACCTGATTCCCATGACCACCCACCCCATTGTTGTTCAGCCCGCCGCCAGGACTCTCCGCTTCATCCGCAGGGGCGAAGTGGTGAATCTGGGCAATGTACCACCCGGGCGCACCGTTTTGGAGCTGCTGCGCGAAGACCTCGGCTGCACCGGCACCAAGGAAGGCTGCGGCGAAGGCGACTGCGGCGCCTGCACCGTCGTGCTCGGCCAGATCGAGGACGGCGCCCTGCGTTTTCGCGCCATCAACAGCTGCATCCGGCTGGCGCATTCGATTGACGGCATGGCGCTGTGGACGGTCGAGGACATTGCCGCGCAGGACGGCACCCTGCATCCGGCGCAGCAAGCCATGGTGCAGTGCCACGCCTCGCAATGCGGTTTTTGCACGCCCGGCTTCGTCATGAGCCTGTTCGGCATGTACCAAAGCCATATTGCCCCCACGCTCGCCACTGCGTGTGCTTCGCTGCCCCCCGGGGGGGCGCTGCGCCTGCGGCCCGGCGAAGCCGGTTCCGCGGCCCCTGCTGGTGGGGAAGACGCACCTGCGCTCGGCCCGGCGGCGTTGAATGCCACGTCCCAGCCCATCACGCGGGCGCTGGCGCAAGAGGAACTCTCGGGCAACCTGTGCCGCTGCACCGGCTACCGGCCGATTCTGGACGCCGCGCAAATCATGGGCAGCCTGCCGCCGGTGGCGCTTGACCACGACACATTGCTATCAAAACTAGAGCTACTCGGGCAAGCTGGATATGCGCAAGAGGTCGATTCGGCTTATAAATTGCCGTACACGCTGGCCGATCTGCTCAAAGACCGCGCCGCCCACCCGACAGCGCAGCTCGTGGCCGGCTGCACCGATGTGGGCTTGTGGGTGACCAAGCAGCACCGCCAGTTCGGCGAAATCCTCGATCTCACCCAAGTGGAGGAGCTGCGCCACATTGAAGACCAGCCCGACCACCTGTTGATTGGCGCGGCGGTGACGCTGGCCGATGCCTTTGCCGCACTGGTCAAGGACCGGCCGCAACTGCACAATTTCGCCAGCCGCTTTGCCGGCCTGCCGGTGCGCAACTCCGGCACGCTGGGCGGCAACATCGCCAACGGCTCGCCGATTGGCGACTCGATGCCGCTGCTGATCGCGCTGCATGCCCGGATCGTGCTGATGAGCGAGCACGGCCAGCGCGAGATGCCGCTCGAGCAGCTCTACACCGGCTACCGGCAAACCGTGATGGCGGCCGATGAAATGCTGGCCTTTATCAAGGTACCCAAAGCCACGCCAGAGGAGACGCTGAAGGTTTACAAGATCTCGAAACGCTACGACGACGACATTTCCGCCGTCTGCCTGGCCATCAACCTGCACATCGAGCAAGGCGTCGTGGCCCGTGCGTCCATCGGCGCGGGCGGCGTGGCGGCAACGCCGGTGCGCGCAGTCCAGACCGAAGCGGCGCTGACCGGCGAGCCGTGGACGCTGGACACCGTGCGGCAGGCCATGACCGTGCTGCGCGCCGAGTTCTCGCCGATCTCCGACATGCGCGCATCCAGCGCCTACCGCACCGAAGTGCTGGGCAACCTGCTTGAGCGCTACTGGCTGGAGAGCCAGGGAATGCAGCAGATCAACCTGGCCTCGTTCGTTCTGGAGGAAGCGCCATGACCCTGGACAAGAACTTTTCCGTGAGCCGCGATGAAGTCGCCGACCCCGACGTGAACGCGGCCAACGCACATGCCGACCTGCTGGCCGGCCCGCAGCCAGCCGCCGTCAGCCCGCCCCCGGCGGCGCAGGCGGCCGGAACGTCGCGCTTTCACGAAAGCGCGCGCGCCCAGGTTCTGGGCGCCGCGACCTACGTGGACGACATTCCCGAGGTCAAGGGCACGCTGTATGCCGCGCCGATTCTGTCCACCGTCGCGCACGGCCGGCTGCTGAGCGTGGACAGCCGGGCCGCGCTGGCCATGCCCGGTGTGCGCGATGTGATCCTGGTACACGACATCCCCGGCGACCCGCTGCTGGGCAACTTCGCGCACGACGAGCCGGTTTTTGCGCTGGACCGGGTAGAGCACATCGGCCAGGTCATCGGCGTGGTGGTTGCCGACTCGGTGATGCAGGCGCGGCGCGCGGCGCGGCAGGTCAAATGCCAGATCGACGCCCTGCCCGCGATCCTGAACGTGCATGACGCGCTGAAGGCGCAAAGCTATGTGCTGCCGCCGGTCTTCGTCAAACGCGGCGATGCCGAGGCTGCGCTCAAAACGGCGGCGCACACGCTGCACGGCACGCTCGAAGTCGGCGGCCAGGAGCATTTCTACCTCGAAGGCCAGGTCGCCTACGTCCTGCCGCAGGAGCAAAACCAGTGGCTGGTGTATTCGAGCACCCAGCATCCGGGCGAAATCCAGCACTGGGTGGCGCATGCACTTAGCATCGCCAACCACGCGGTGCGCGTCGAATGCCGGCGCATGGGCGGCGGCTTTGGCGGCAAGGAAACGCAGGCCGGCCACATGGCGGTCTGGGCCGCCATCGCCGCGCGCAAGCTCAACAAGCCGGTCAAGCTGCGGCTGGACCGAGACGACGATTTCCTGGTCACCGGCAAGCGCCACCCGTTTGCTTACGAGTACACGGCGGGCTTTGACGACAGCGGCCGCATCACCGGCCTGAAGCTCATGATGGCGGTGAACTGCGGCTTCAGCGCCGACCTGTCCGGCCCGGTCGCCGACCGCGCGGTGTTCCACGCCGACAACGCCTATTTTCTGCAGGATGTCGAAATCGCGTCCTACCGCTGCAAGACCAACACCCAGAGCAACACCGCCTTTCGCGGCTTCGGCGGGCCGCAGGGCATGATCGTGATCGAGACCATCATGGGCGACATCGCGCGCCAGCTCGGCCTGGACCCGCTCGATGTGCGCAGGCGCAACCTGTACGGCATCGGCGAGCGCGACGTGACGCACTACCAGATGAAGGTCGAGGACAACATCCTGGAGCCTCTGCTATTAAAACTGGAGCAAACTTCGAGATACTCAAAGCGCAAACAGGCTATTTCGGCATGGAATGCCGGCAGCCCGGTGATCAAGCGCGGCATCGCCATCACGCCGGTGAAATTCGGCATTTCCTTCACCGCCACGCTGTTCAACCAGGCCGGCGCCTTGGTGCATGTGTACACCGACGGCTCGTGCCAGGTCAACCACGGCGGCACCGAAATGGGCCAGGGCCTGAACACCAAGGTGGCGCAGATCGTCGCCGATGAACTCGGCATTGCCTTCGAGCAGGTGATGATGACCGCCAGCGACACCGGCAAGATTCCCAACGCCTCGGCCACCGCCGCGTCGGCCGGCACCGACCTCAACGCCCGGGCCGCGCAGTACGCCGCGCGCACCGTGCGCGACAACCTGGCGCAGTTCGTGGCCGGGCTGGACGGCTGCGGCGCGGGCGCGGTGTCGTTCAGGAGCGGCCAGGTCATCACGCCCACAGGCACGCGGCCGTTCACCGAAGTCGTCAAGCTCGCGTATGCCAACCGCATCCAGCTCTGGAGCGACGGTTTTTACCGCACGCCCAAGATCCATTACGACAAGAACACGCTGACCGGCCGGCCGTTTTATTACTTTGCCTACGGCGCGGCCTGCACCGAAGTGGCCATCGACACCCTGACCGGCGAGAGCCGCGTGCTGAAGGTCGATATCCTCCACGACGTGGGCCACAGCATCAACCCGGCGATTGACATTGGCCAGATCGAAGGCGGCTTCGTGCAGGGCATGGGCTGGCTGACCGCCGAGCAGCTGGTCTGGAACGACCAGGGGCTGCTCAGCACGCATGCCCCCAGCACCTACAAAATCCCGACCACGGGCGACATACCCGAGCATTTCAAAATCGACCTGTGGCCCGAGCCGAACCGCGAAGACAACGTGTTCGGCAGCAAAGCCGTCGGCGAGCCGCCACTGATGCTGGCGATCAGCGTGTACGAGGCGCTGCGCGATGCGGTGGCGTCGGCGCGGCCGGGGGAGCGGGTGCGGCTGGAGGCGCCGGCTACGGCGGAGAATGTGCTGCGGGCGCTTGGGGGTTTGTGAGGGTGGGGCAGCTTCATCTTCGATGAACGCACAGACATGCGTGACTTGGCAACTCACGGGCAGTCGGTGCAGGATCAGCGTTGAACGGGTGTGCGCTTATTTCTTGATGTCTAATTGGCCGGGCAACGTCACGTCATCCATGAATGCTTTGTGCTGCATTCACCGCTACGCCCTACCGGGGACAAACGCATTGCCTGAACCGAACTACCCGAATCAAAAATCATGAAATACAAGACAATCTCGCTGTTCTCCGGCGGCATGGGACTGGACATCGGCATGCATCAAACCGGGCGGTTTGAGTTATTGGCAGCCATTGAAAAGGTTCCAGCATTTTGCGAGACGATTCGGCATAACATCGCGGCGGGTCGGCTGGGGGGCCAGCCATTGGTTATTGAAGGCGACATTACCGACATTGACCCGCAAGAGGTGATGCGCTCTCTGGGCTTAAAGCCGGGTGAGCTGGACGTTCTGGTGGGCGGACCACCCTGTCAGTCATTCAGTACTGCGGGCAGGCGGGGGACGATCCAAGACCCCAGAGGCACACTGCTTTGGCAGTTTCTTCGCTTCGTGGATGCCATGCGGCCCAAAGTCTTCGTCATGGAAAATGTCCGGGGCCTGATTTCTGCCGCGCTGAAGCACCGCCCTATCAGCGAGCGGGGTTCAAGTCCGCTCTTGCCCGAAGAGATGCCCGGCTCCGTGGTTCAACTCTTCTCGCGTGATTTGCAAGCACTCGCCAATGTCAGCTATCACATGGACGTTTTTGAGGTGAACGCCGTCAACTATGGCGCACCGCAGATTCGTGAGCGTGTTTTGTTCATCGGGAACCGCTTTAACGCCCAAGTCGATTTCCCTCAGCCAACCCACCAAAACCCTGTCAAGGCGACCACTCGCGAGGTTCTCGTGCAGGCATCGCTTCTCGACGACGAGGCGCCTAAATTCCCCTGGAAAACTTTAGGCGACGCTCTCGCGGGACTGGAGGAAACGGCGCCAGAGGTACTGGACTTCAGTGAGCGTAAAAAAACTTTCCTGGCGTTTGTGCCGCCCGGCGCCAACTGGCGCAGTCTGCCAGAGGATATGCAACGCGAATCCATGGGTAAGGCGTGGTTCGCCAAAGGCGGCCGCTCGGGCTGGTGGCGCCGGCTGACCAGCGAACTCCCCAGCCCGACACTGATCACGCTGCCCAACCATTCCAGCACTGCGTTGTGCCACCCGACCGAGACGCGTGCCTTGTCAGTACGCGAGTACGCCCGAATTCAAGAATTTCCGGACGACTGGCGTTTCAGGGGGACTCTGGCTGAGCAGTACACCCAGATCGGGAACGCCGTACCGACCCGTCTGGGCAGCGTCGCAGGCGGTGTCGTTGCGGCCACGCTGGATCAGCTAAAGGCCAGACAGTGGCGACCCTATGAGACCGCAAGGGAAGGATTTCGCCTGGTTTACCTTCAGTCTCATGTGAGAACCCGAAAATGGTTCAAAGATGGCAAGACCATCATTTGGGGCGAGGAAGACGATGAGGGCGAAAACTCCCGCTATGCCGACTCCAGGACAAAGAACAAGGTCAGCACGCTAAGGCATGCGCCCGCCAGTCAGGAACATTAATGGCCAGCCGAAACCCTCACATCCCGACGAATGTTTCAGCGACGACGTTTTCCAAGGCACAAATCCTTGCCAACCTGGTTGCGGTGGATAACGACCCGGCTGCACGCCAGCGCGTGCTGCAATTAGAGAACGGTTTTCGGTTGCGCATTGGAAACCATGTGACGGCTCTGCCACTTGCAAACGCCCGGCTTGAGAAGTTTTATACAAGCCCGTTTGTCTTGATGGTTTATGCACATGCAAAGCACTACACGAAACTGAGCGAAATCGAAAGCGACATCCTTCCCGCCAAGCTGTTTTCGTCAATGGAAACATCGGCGGGTCGCATGATTGAAGACGTGGCGCTGCCGGTGTATGGATGGCAGTCAGTCCCGAGTGGAATGCATACCGTCAATTCGGCTCTGGACGGCAAGAAGCTTGAGCTTCCAATTCTCAGAGCAGTCACATTGAAGAGTGGCCCCCGTTGCCTGAATGACGGAATGAGCGAGAACTTGGCAGACACTGTCCTCGGCCATGGGCCAGCGTGGCTTGCCAATGACGCGGCAACTCAGCTCGACTTCACCTACGGCGTGCTTTACGGAACCAGAAAGCAGTCGAACAAAAAGGACTGGCATATCTTGCGCAACATTGCGCAGAAGTTGCCTGCTGCCAGCGTCGTGACCGCTCCCGAGCAGCGCTGGGACTGTTCATTCATGCTGGGCACTGCATCCGCGACCGCCACGATCAGGATTGGCAAGGACTGGTGGGATTATCTTGGCGGCCCCTTGTGCTTGACGGAACTCTGCACTTCCCTGATTCGCGCTTGCGTTGCTCCAGGACTTGCCGACGCTCCTGGAACCAGCTACACCATCGCCGACCTTGCAAGCATCGTCGATTGGCCCAACGGCCATGCGCCTTTAAACGTCAGCATTCTTCAAGCCAGCCAGCTTCCTTGGCTGTTTTTCTTGATGCGTCACTTTTGTGACGAACTCACGGATTAAAAGCGGCGAAACGACGGTTTTGGTGCGCTTCGCTGAATACTGTCGGCTCAAACTGACTCCCACCCCCCAAATCGAATAGCATGCCCTCCACCCCCCTCGACCAGATCGCCGCCCAGACGCTGGCGCATTACGAACACCATGCCGAAGAATTCTGGCAAGGCACGCGCGGCCATGACGTGAGCCAGAACATCGCCGCGCTGCTGCAACACATCGAGGCGACGCCGCCGTTTGAACTGCTCGACTTCGGCTGCGGCCCCGGACGGGACTTGAAGACCTTCAAGGAAATCGGCCACCACCCCACCGGACTGGAAGGCTCGGCGCGGCTGGCGGCGATGGCGCGCGACTACAGCGGCTGCACGGTGCTGGAGCAAAATTTCCTGGAACTCGATCTGCCCGACGCGCACTTCGACGGCGTGTTCGCCAACGCCGCGCTGTTCCACGTTCCCAGCCTGGCCCTGCCGCGCGTCCTCGGGCAGCTGCATGCCACGCTGAAACCGGGCGGCGTCCTGTTCAGCTCCAACCCACGGGGCGACGGCCAGGAGGGCTGGAACGGCGAGCGCTACGGCGTCTTTCATGACTGGCCGAGTTGGCGCAATTACCTGCTAGCCGCTGGGTTTTCCGAACTGACGCACTACTACCGCCCTGCCGGCCTGCCGCTGGCCCAGCAGCCCTGGCTGGCCAGCGTGTGGCGCAAGCCCTGATTCATCCCAAGCCCACATCCGAACTCGTCAAGGAATTCACCATGCCATCCGCCGACCTGTGCACCGAAGGCGAAATTGTTCAGCTGGTGCATGGCTTTTACGACAACGTGCGCCGGGACGAGGTGCTGGGGCCGATCTTTGACCGGCATGTCCGGAACTGGGATGCGCACCTGCCCATCATGGTGGATTTCTGGTCGTCGGCGCTGCGCGGAACGGCCCGGTTCCGGGGTTCGCCGATGCCCAAACATGCCGCCCTGCCGGGGCTGAGCATCGAGCTGTTCCAGCGCTGGCTGCGGCTGTTCAGGGAAACGACCCGGGCGCTGCCAAATGCGGCGCTGGCCGAACAGGCCAACGACTTGGCAGCACGCATTGCCCAGAGCCTGTGGTACGGCTACCAAAAGAGCCAGGATGCCAAAGACCTGGCGCCATCAGCCGCTGTGAGCCTGCCAGCCGGCCAAGGCAGCGGCGCTACAGGATCAGGATCGCCCTGAAATCGTTGACATTGGTGTAGGTCGGCCCGCTGATGACCAGGTCATCGAGACGTTCAAAGTAGCCGTAGGCATCGTTGCGGTCCAGGTACTGGTCCAGCTTCATGCCGGCGGCCACTGCCCGCTGGAGCGTGTCCGGGGTCACGCAGGCGCCCGCATTGTCTTCAATGCCGTCAATGCCGTCGGTATCGGCCGCCAGCGCATACACGCCGGGCTGGCCCTGCAGCGCCAGCGCCAGCCCCATGCAGAACTCGCCGGCGCGGCCGCCGCGTCCGCGTGGCGTGCCGGGCGCCTGCTTGCGGATGGTCACCGTCGTTTCGCCGCCGCTCAAAATCACGCAGGGCTTCTGGAAGGGCTGGCCATGCTGCGCCACGGCGCGTGCCAGCGCGGCATGCACCTTGCCGACTTCGCGCGATTCGCCTTCCATCTCGTCGCTCAGGATGTAGGCCGCCAAGCCGGCGTCGCGGGCGGCTTCGGCGGCAGCCTCCAGGCTTTGCTGGGGCGTGGCAATCATGTGGACTTCATGGCCATCAAAAACCGCATCGCCGGGCTTGGGGGTTTCCAGCGCGCCCTGCTCCAGCAGACTCATGATGGCGCCCGGCACCTCGATCCCATAGCGCTGCAGAATCGCCACCGCGTCGGCGCAGCTGCTGGCGTCGGGCACGGTCGGGCCACTGGCAATGATGGACGGATCGTCGCCCGGCACGTCGCTGATGGTCAGCGTGACCACGCGGGCCGGCGCGCAGGCGGCAGCCAGGCGGCCGCCCTTGATGCGCGAGAGGTGCTTGCGCACGCAGTTCATCTCGGAAATGTTGGCGCCGCTGGCCAGCAAGGCCTTGTTGATGCCCTGCTTTTCCTCCAGGCTCAGGCCTTCGGCCGGCAAGGCCAGCAGCGACGAGCCGCCACCCGAGATCAGGCACAGCACCAGGTCGTTTTCACTCAAGCCCTGGACCATCGCCAGGATGCGCTCGGCCGCCGCCTGCCCGGCTTCGTCGGGCACCGGATGCGAGGCTTCAACGACTTCAATGCGCTGCGGCAAGCCCTCGGGCCGGGGCGGAACATGGTGGTAGCGCGTCACGACCAGGCCTTCGAGCGGCGCATCAAGCGGCCAGAGCGCTTCGACCGCCTGCGCCATCGCGCCGCCGGCCTTGCCGGCGCCAATCACGATGGTGCGGCCGCCGCTCTCGGGCGTGGGCGGCTGGGGTAAAAACCGGGCGGTGTTGGCCAGCGGCAGGGCGCGCTCAACCGCCGCCTGGAACAAATGGTCGAGAAACTGGCGTGGCTGCAGGCGGGGGTCGGGAATTGAATGTGTCGTGGGCATGGGCATGGGCATGGGCATGATGGGTCTCCAGCCTTTAATTGTGCCGTGGTAACTGCCAAGTAACATGCGGCTTCTACTACATCGGAAACTCAGCGCTTGCCTGAGATTTTTCTGCATCAACAAGGGGGACGGAGCATGAATTCATATGTGGCGCTGGGCTTTGCAATCGTGGCCGAGGTTATCGCCACCACGGCGCTCAAGGCCAGCGACAGCTTCACCCGCCTGCTGCCTTCGATGCTGGCCGTGGCCTGTTATGCGGTTTCCTTTTATTTGCTGACCATCACGCTCAGAACCGTCCCGACGGGCATTGCCTATGCGATATGGTCCGGGCTGGGCATTGTGCTGATCACACTCATCAGCTTCGTGGTGTTCCAGCAGACGATAGACCTGCCCGGCCTGCTGGGCATGGGGCTGATCATTGCCGGCGTGGCGGTGATCAATGTATTTTCCAGGTCTGCCGGGCATTGAGACGGGACGGATGCAAGCGGGTTGATCGGCCTGCCCCGCGTCCGCTGAATACCTCATTCAATAATGACCTTGGCATCCTTCACCAGCTTGGCGAAGCGCTCGGTATCGTCCTTGATCTGGCGCGCCATCTGCTCGGGCGTGTTGCCGATCGGCTCGGCGCCGATGTCGGCCATCTTCTTGCGGAACTCCGCCGAATTGATGATTTTCACCATCTCGGTGTTCAGGCGGCTCACCACGTCTTTGGGCGTGGCGGCTGGCGCCAGGATGCCGAACCAGGTGCCGAGGTCAAACCCCTTGAGGCCAGCCTCATCGAGCGTCGGCACATCGGGCAAGGCCGGCGAGCGCTTGATGGTGGTCACGGCCAGCGCCCTGAGCTTGCCGGACTTGATTTGCGGCAGCACGGGCGTGATGGTGTCGAACGACATCGTGATCTGTCCGCCCAGCAGGTCAACGGTCAGCGGGCCGCTGCCCTTGTAGGGCACATGCAGCAGTTGCACGCCGCCCATGCCCTCGAACTGCGCGCCGATCAGGTGCTGGCCGGTGCCGTTGCCGTTGGAGCCGTAGGTCAGCTTGCCGGGCTCGGCCCTGGCCAAGGCCAGCAGTTCCTTCACCGTCTTGGCCGGCACGTTCGGATTGACCACCAGCACATTGGGCACCAGCGCCACGGTGGTGACGGGCGCCAGATCCTTCTGGAAGTCATAGGGCAGCTTTTTGTACACGCTGGTGGCGATGGTGTGGTGCACCGCGCCCATCAGCAGCGTGTGGCCGTCGGGCCTGGCCTTGGCGACGAAATCGGCGCCCAGCGTGGCACCGGCGCCGGGCTTGTTCTCCACGATCACGGGCTGTCCGACCGCCTTGGACAATTCCAGCCCCAGCGCGCGCGCCAGCACATCCGTCGTCCCGCCGGCCGGGAAGGGCACGATCAGGCTGATCGGTTTGCTCGGCCAGGCCGGTCCTGATCCGGCCGGAGCCGCTTGCGCCATGGCGCCGGTTCCCGCCACGCTCAGCACCAGCGCGGTGATGGAAGGCAGGAATGCAGAAGGAAGGATGGATTTGCGCATGAGTGTCTCCTGAGTTGTACAAGTAAGCGTTGCGACCCGGCAGCTCTTGATGGCGGCTCGTGAGTCAATGGCGGGCAGGCGCCCACCCGCAGCGGCCAGGGGCGGCTGCGAAGCTGCGCGGGATCAGATCAGGCCGCCTTGCGTTGCGCCAGGCCGCTGGTGATGCGTTCGCACACCGCTTGCGTCACCTGGTCCGTCGTGGCCTTGCCACCGAGGTCGCCGGTGTGCAGGGACGGGTCGGCCGTGACCTGCTCGATGGCGTCCATCAGGGTCTTGGCAGCAGCCGCTTCGCCCAGGTGCTCCAGCAGCATCACGCAGCTCCAGAAGGTGCCGACCGGATTGGCCAGGCCCTTGCCCATGATGTCGAAGGCCGAACCATGGATCGGCTCGAACATGCTCGGGTAGCGGCGCTCGGGGTCGATGTTGCCGGTGGGCGCAATGCCCAGGCTGCCGGCCAGCGCGGCGGCCAGGTCGCTCAGGATGTCGGCGTGCAGGTTGGTCGCCACCAGCGTGTCCAGGGTCGCGGGGCGGTTGACCATGCGCGCGGTGGCGGCATCGACCAGTTCCTTGTCCCAGGTCACATCGGGGAATTCCTTGGCGATCTCCACGGCGATTTCGTCCCACATCACCATGGCGTGGCGCTGGGCGTTGGACTTGGTAACGACCGTCAGCAGCTTGCGAGGACGCGATTGCGCCAGCTTGAAGGCGAAGCGCATGATACGCTCGACGCCGGCGCGGGTCATCATCGACAGGTCGGTGGCCGCCTCGATCGGGTGGCCCTGGTGGACACGGCCGCCCACGCCGGAGTATTCGCCTTCCGAGTTCTCGCGCACGATGACCCAGTCCAGCTGCTCTGGCGTGCAGCGCTTGAGCGGCCCGTCGATGCCCGGCAGGATGCGGGTCGGGCGCACATTGGCGTACTGATCGAACCCCTGGCAGATCTTCAGGCGCAGGCCCCACAGCGTGATGTGGTCAGGAATATGCGGGTCGCCCGCCGAGCCGAACAAAATCGCGTCCTTGTCGCGCAGTGCGTCCAGGCCGTCTTGCGGCATCATCTCGCCGTGCGCCCGGAACCAGTCGCCGCCCCAGCCGAAATTCTCGAAATCAAATGTGAAGCTGCTGCTGGCAGCCAGTGCTTCCAGCACCGTCTGGCCTGCAGGCACCACTTCCTTGCCAATGCCGTCGCCCGGGATGCAGGCAATTTTGTAGGTCTTCATGGGTGTCTCCTGTGAAATCAAAGCGGATAAGAGCCTGAACTTTATCGCTTGATATATTCATTTTTAGCCTGCGAAGTAATACCATTGTTTGCTTTGAATTAACAATGTCCATCCCTTCTTCCGCCCCGTCCGAGATGGCTTTCTTCAGCCTGCTGGCCAGGCTCGGCAGCTTTTCGGCCACGGCGCGCGAACTGGGCATCACCACGCCAGCCGTCAGCAAGCGCCTGGCGCAAATGGAAGCCCGCCTGCGCGTGCAACTGTTGAACCGGACCACGCGCCGCATCAGCCTCACGCCCGAAGGCGAGACTTACCTGGCGCATGCGCGCCGCATCCTGGCCGACATCGACGACATGGAACAGCTGGTCTCCGGTGCGGCGTCGGCGCCCAAGGGCCTGCTGCGCGTCAACGCCACGCTGGGCTTCGGGCGCAGCCACATCGCGCCGCTGATCTCCGAATTCATCAAGCTCCATGCGCAGGTGCAGGTCCAGCTGCAGCTGTCGGTGGACCCGCCGCCGCTGGCCGAGGACGCTTTCGATGTTTGCGTGCGCTTTGGCGAGTTGCCTGATGCGCGGGTTCTGGCTCGCTACCTGGCGCCCAACCGGCGGCTGCTGTGCGCCACGCCGGCCTACCTGGCCAGTCACGGCACGCCCAAGGTGCCCAACGACCTGGCCCATCACAACTGCATCGGCATCCGCCAGGGCGGCGAAGCCTACGGCACCTGGCGTCTTTCCCAGGGCAAGCGCACGCAAACCATCAAGGTGCGCGGCAACCTGAGCACCAACGATGGCGAAATTGCGGTCAACTGGGCGCTGGACGGGCACGGCATCTTGATGCGCGCCGAATGGGACATTGCCAAATACCTGCGCAGCGGCCGGCTGCTGCAGGTGCTGGAAAACCACCACCTGCCGCCGGCCGATATTCATGCGGTTTACCCGCAGCGGCACCAGACCTCAGTCCGCGTCAGGGCTTTTGTGGACTTTCTGGCCGGCCATTTTGACCAGCCCTCCATACGGGCCGAGGGCCTGGCAAGCGCCTGGTAAGGCCATGGCCGGTTTTATTGCCGGATGCGCCCCGTGGCGGTGACGATGGTCAGTTCGACAAACTTCGAGCCTGAGCGCATGCCCGGCTTGAAGCCCAGCTTGTAGCCGCCCAGGTCCAGGTTGTCGATGCTGTCAAGCGCAGCCACGAAGCCCTCGCGCGACACCTTGGAGCCCATGCGCCGCGCCGCCTCCACGATCACCGACCCGGCAATATAGCCTTCCATCATGGCGTAGCTCACAGGCATGCCCAGGTCTGGCGTTTTGGCCGCCGTGTCGATGAATTCCTTGCTCAGAGGCCCTGCAATCTTGTACGGATTCGGCGTGACCTGTGCAATGGACATGCCTTTCATGTGCTCTTCGCCGAGGCGCTGGGAGATGTGCTCGATGTCCGCGCCGGAATGGGCGAACAACTGCGCCGCACCTCCATTCATCCGGTATTTTTCAATAAAGTCCGCTGCAGCCGAGCCACTGGATGCAATGATGATCGCCTGCGGCGCAGCCGCGACAAACGCATCGATGACTGTACCGGCCACCTTGGCCGAGTCCGGTTTATAAGACCCCTTGACCAGAAGTTTGACATTCTTCTTCTTCGCCACGTCTTCCATGGCCGCAATCAGCGCTGCGGCACCGGGTCCGTCCGGATAAAACAGTCCCAGGCGCGTGATGCCCACGGTGGCCAGATGCTCGACGATCTTGTTGACTTCGTCACGCAAGGTGGCGCGAACGCTGTACACCAGCGGCGCCTCGTCCCGAATCTCATTGACGCGGTAACCCACCAGGGCGATTTTCTCTTTTCCAAGCAGGCCCGAGCCGGCCAGATCAGCCATGCTGCGGTCGCCAAAATAACCCGCCAGCACCAGGGGGCGGCTCTCGCTCAGCAGCAGCCGGGTGGCCGCCAGGGTGTCGTCAGACCGGCCGCCATCGTCCTTGCTGACCAGGCTGAAGGTGTTGCCATTCACCCCGCCCGCCGTGTTGGCCTTGTTCAGGGCCAGCCGGATACCGATTGAATAAGCTCGCCCCTGGCGCGCCTCCATACCGCTCAAGGGTGCAACCTGCCCCACGACAATCTGGGCAGCGCCCGCCGACAGTGCGGCAGCCATGACGCCGCCAACGGCCAGGGTGCGCATCATGGAGGAAAAAGCTTTTTTCATTAAATCGGTCTCTGTTGTTTTAAAAAATGATCGCCATCAACCGTTGCCCAGGGGTTCATGCCGCTCGGGGAAGCTGTCATTCCCTGAGAGTCAACACGCCCAAAACCGCGCGTTCAGCAACTGAAAAATTGGGCCATGAATAGCGGTTGAATCTATGCGTACTTTTACGTACAGATGTTACTGTTTCCAGGGCTGGGCAACCGACGTGGACGGGTGTCGCGGCATGCGCTCAAGACAGGCGGAGGGTTTGCAACAGCTGGGCTGCCACCGCCACGGCAATCACCTCGGGCTCCTTGCCGGTGATGCCCGCAATGCCGATGGGACAGGTGATGCGCGCCAGTTCGGCAGGACTGAAGCCGCGCGCCTCCAGGCGGCGCTGGAACGTGGCCCATTTGGTCTTGCTGCCAATCAGGCCGACATAAGGAAAATCGGCTTGCTCGCGCTGGCGCCTGAGGCAGGCAGCGACCACCTCCAGGTCTTCGGCATGGCTGAAGCTCATGATGAGCACGCGCGATTGCGGCGCCAGGCCGGCAACGGCCCCCTGGACCGGCTCGGAGTGCTCGCACACCACGCGCTCGGGCACGCTGGCCGGAAACACTTCTTCGCGGCTGTCGATCCAGGTGATGCGAAACGGCAGGGGCGCGAGAACCTGCACCAGCGCATGGCCCACATGGCCGCCGCCGAAAAGCGCCACCGGCGCCAGATCGCCCCCCAGCCGCACGGCCAGCGCCGGGCCATCGCCTGCACCGACCCGCTCGAAGCGCAGGTGCATCACGCCGCCGCAGCACTGGCCGAGCGCCGGGCCGAGCGCAAAACGCCCGTCGCTTGCCGGCTGCGCGGCCTGCTGCGATGCCGGCCTGGCGCCCAGCATGGCGCGTGCCCTGGCAATCGCCTGGTATTCAAGGTGGCCGCCGCCAATCGTACCCACCACGGCATCGTCAAAAACAGCCATCCAGACTCCGGCCTCGCGCGGGACCGAGCCCTGGGTCGATGTGACCTGCACCAGCACGGCGGGCTGGCGCGCCAGCCGGTCAAGAAAATGCGAAGTGAAGCGGCTGGCGCTGGTAAAAACCATAGGGACTTGCAGACGGAATAAATAGCGTAAATAAGGCAATAGTGGTCAAAATAAACGATGCCGGAAAAAGAACCAAGCCATCGCCAACCGCAGCATGACACATGCCACCCCGGGCCTTGGGCGTGCATTGCCCCACACCGTCCATCGACCCCAACGCGATCAACAACAGGAGACACGCCATGCCTGATACCCCGCCCCGCCGCTTCTGGCTGCTGAGAATTTTGACTGCCGCCGCAGCGGCGGTGATCAGCGCCTGCAAGAGCGGCCCCTTTCCTTTTGCAGCGCCGCCAGCGCCCGACGCCTCGGGCATCACAGGGCCTGTCGCCGTTGGCAAGGGCTCGGCGCGCAGTTCATCGGCCGCTTCGCCGCGCGCTTACCGGCAGGACGGCGCGACGCATCTGTATGGCCTGAATGCCGACCGCATCTACAAGGGAAGAATGCCGCCCCAGCTCTACGCCGTCGGCGTGCTGAATGTGGACATCGACCGCAGTGGCCGCGTCACCCGCCTGGACTGGCTGCGCGCGCCGCGCCACGCGCCTGAAGTGATGGCCGAAATCGAGCGGACCGTGCGGCAGGCGTCGCCGTTTCCCGCGCCCACGCGCCTGGGCAAGGTGGTGTACACCGACACCTGGCTGTGGCACAAAAGCGGCAAATTCCAGCTTGACACGCTGACAGAAGGCCAGGATTGAGCCCGAAGGCTATTCAATCTTCAGGTTCTGGGTTTTCACGACATTGCGCCAGGCGCGGTAATCGGCCTCGATGAAGTGGCCGAGCAGCGCGGGCGAGCCCGGTGCGGCTTCCACGGCGTCCGCCTTGAAGCGGGCCAGCACCTCGGGCAGGGCCACGACCTTGTTGATGGCCGCATTCAGGCGGTTGACGATGGCCGCGGGCGTGCCGGCGGGCGCCATCAGGGCAAAGTAGTTCACCACATCAATCCCCGCCAGGCCGGCTTCAAGCATGCTGGGCACGTCAGGCAGGGCGCTGGAGCGTTTGGCGCTGGTCACCGCCAGCGGCTTGATGCTGCCACTCCTGATGAATGGCAGCAAGGCCGGAATGGTGCCGGTGACCAGCTGGATCTGCCCGCCGATCATGTCCATGGTCGCGGGCGCCACGCCCCGGTAAGGGATGTGCGTGATGAAGGTGCCGGTGCGCGCCTTCAGCAGCTCCAGCACCAGGTGGTTCACGCCGCCGGCGCCGGCCGAGCCGTAATTGAGCACGCCGGGTTTTTGCCGGGCCAGCGTGATCAGCTCCTGCATGCTGTTGACCGGCAGTGAGGTGTTGGCCGCCCAGACCAGCGGCCCGGTGGCAATCATGCCGACCGGCGTGAACTGGCCCAGCGGGTCGTAGTGGGCACCGGGCACCGATGCCGCCACGGTGGTGAAGGGCGACGCCGCCAGCAGCAGGGTATAGCCGTCGGCCGGCGCCTGCGCCACGTATTGCGTGCCAATGGCTCCAGAGGCGCCTGCGCGGTTGTCCACGACAAACGTCGCGTTCATGACCTCGCCGAGCTTTTGCGCCACCAGCCGCGCCATCGCATCGGTTCCCGCTCCGGGGGCGAAAGGCACGACGATCCTGACGGCCCGCTCCGGGTAAGCGGAATAAGCGGCTGGATTCGTGGACGCTCCTTGCGCCATCACGGCCGGCATCGCCAGGCTGGCGGCGGCACCGGCAAACAGCGCCAGGGCGTGGCGGCGGCTCAGGGCGGGCTTTGAATTCACATTCATGATGGAGCGAAAAGTTGCGAATCAGCGATTGTCATGTTGATGCATGACTGCGCCATGACAGGACGGCGCGGCTTGCAACCCCTCTGCCGCGACTGGACAACCGCCTGAACGAACGTGTCCCCGAGCCGGTTTAAACTGAAAAACCGGCAATCGCCGGGCATAAAAATCACTGCATCTGCAGTAACCTTTACCTTTAGCCCTACGCAATCAACAACCAGTCAGGAGACGACATGGACAAATCCCTTTCCCCGGCCGAAGTGGCCCTGCGCGAAGCCGCGCGCGACTACCACCGCCTGCCCACGCGCGGCAAGATTTCGGTCAATGCCACCAAGCCCCTGTCCAACCAGCGCGACCTGTCGCTGGCGTATTCGCCCGGCGTGGCCTACCCGTGCCTGGACATCCAGGCCGACCCGTCGCTGGCCCACGACTTCACCTCGCGCGGCAACCTGGTCGGCGTGATAACCAACGGCACCGCCGTGCTGGGACTGGGCAACATCGGCCCGCTGGCCAGCAAGCCCGTCATGGAAGGCAAGGGCTGCCTGTTCAAGAAGTTCGCCGGCATCGACGTGTTCGACATCGAGCTGGCCGAGAACGACCCCGACAAGCTGGTGGACATCATCGCCGCCATGGAGCCGACGCTGGGTGGCGTCAACCTTGAAGACATCAAGGCGCCCGAGTGCTTCTACATCGAGAAAAAGCTGCGCGAGCGCATGAACATCCCGGTGTTCCATGACGACCAGCACGGCACGGCCATCATCTCGTCGGCCGCGCTGCTCAACGGCCTGGAACTGGTCGGCAAGAACATCGAGGACGTTCGCGTGGCGGTCTCGGGCGCGGGCGCCGCCGCCCTCGCCTGCCTGGACGTGATGGTCGGGCTGGGCGTGCGGCGCCAGAACATCTTCGTCTGCGACTCCAAGGGCGTGATCTACGAAGGCCGGCCCGGCGGCTTCGACGAATCCAAGGCCAGGTACGCGCAAAACGGCAATGAACGCACGCTGGCCGACGCGGTCAACGGCGCCGATGTCTTCCTCGGCTGCTCGGCGCCCGGCGTGCTGACGCAGGAGATGGTCATCACCATGGCCGACAGCCCGATCATTCTGGCGCTGGCCAACCCCGAGCCCGAAATCCGGCCCGAACTGGCCAAGGCCGTGCGGCCCGACTGCATCATCGCCACCGGCCGCTCGGACTACCCGAACCAGGTCAACAACGTGCTGTGCTTCCCCTACATCTTCCGGGGCGCGCTCGACTGCGGCGCGACCAAGATCACCGAGGAAATGAAGCTGGCCTGCGTGCGCGAAATCGCCAACCTGGCCAAGGCCGACATCAGCGAGGAAGTCGCCCGCGCCTACGCCGGGCAAGAACTGTCCTTCGGCCCTGACTACCTGATCCCGACGCCGTTCGACTCGCGGCTGATTCTGCGCATCGCCCCGGCCGTGGCCAAGGCCGCCGAAGCGTCGGGCGTGGCCACGCGGCCGATCCAGGACATGGAGGCCTACCGCCAGCACCTGACGCGCTTTGTCTATTCGACCGGCATGCTGATGCGCCCGGTGTTCGGCGCCGCCCGCGCATCGACAGCCAAGCGCGTGGCCTATGCGGAGGGCGAGGACGAGCGCGTGCTGCGCGCCGCGCAACTGGTGCTCGACGACGGCATTGCCACGCCGATCCTGATCGGCCGCCCGGCCGTGATCGAGGCGCGCATCCTGAAGGCCGGCCTGCGCATGCGCCTGGGCAAGGACGTGGAATGCGTCAACCCCGAGGACGATTCGCGCTTTCGCCAGTACTGGGAAACCTACCACCGGCTGCTCGGCCGCGAGGGCGTGAGCCCCGAAGCGGCCAAGGCCGCCGTGCGCCGCTCGACCACCACGATTGGCGCGCTGATGGTCAAGCTGGGCGACGCCGACGCGATGCTGTGCGGCCTGCACGGCCGCTTTGACGTGCACCTGGACCATGTGCGCGACATCATCGGCCTGAAGGAGGGCGCGCCCGGCTTTGCCACGGTCAACGCGCTGATGCTGCCCAAGCACACGCTGTTCATTGCCGACACCTTCGTCAACGAAGACCCGAGCGCCGAGCAACTCGCCAGCATCGCGCTGATGGCCGCCGAAGAAGTGCGCCGCTTCGGCCTGCCGCCCAAGGTGGCGTTCCTGTCGCATTCCAACTACGGCTCGTCCAAGCGCTCGTCGGCACTGAAGATGCGCCGGGCGCGCGAGTTGTTCGCGCAGATGGCGCCCGACATCGAATGCGACGGCGAGATGCATGGCGACTCGGCCCTGTCCGAGACGATCCGCCGCAACTCGCTGATGGACACCACCCTGACGGGCGAAGCCAACATCCTGATCTGCCCGAATCTGGACGCGGCCAACATCCTGTTCAACGTGCTGAAAGTCACGGGCGGCGAAGGCGTGACGGTCGGCCCCATCTTGCTGGGCGCAGCCGCCACGGTGCACATCATGACGCCGTCGGCCACGGTGCGCCGGGTGCTGAACATGACGGCGCTGGCCGTGGCCAACGCCAGCGCGGGGCGCTGACAACGCGGTTTTTGAACGATGCTCCTTCCCCCGCCGGGGGAAGGCCGGGATGGGGGCGTACCCGAACCCGTGCTTCATCCCGGACCTGATACCAATCCCGTGTCATGAGATAACCGAAGCTGAAGGCAGCACTGCCCAGCTGCGGGAGCACAAAGAGCGGATGGCACCAGGGATTTGCGTGAAGGCATTCCAAGCGTCGCAGCAGGCATCCACAATCTGCTCATACCCGTCATAGCAGCGGTTGGCCAGGTGCCGGTCGCGCAGTTGCTGCCACACCTGCTCGGCCGGGTTGAGTTCGGGTGAACCCGCGGGCAGCGGCAGCAATGAGAGGTTGGAGAACTGGGGCAGTTTGGCGGTGGTATGCCACCCTGCACGATCGAGCACCAGCACCGCGTGGCGCCCCGCAGGAACGGCCTCGCTGATGGCCTGCAGGTGTAGGGTCATCGCCTCGGTATTGGCCTGCGGCAGGATCAGGCCAACAGCCGTATCGCGCTGCGCACAGACGGCGCCAAAGATGTATGCCGATTCGGACTGCTGCTGGCGCACCACCCGGGGCCGCGTTCCCTTGCGCGCCCACAGGCGCGTTTGCGTGCCGCGCTGGCCAATGCGCATTTCATCTTGAAACCAAACATCCACTTGCTCAGGCGCAATGCTCGGGGGCAGCGTTGCTGCGACTTCCTGGACGAAGTTTTTTTTTGAATTCGGCTTGTGCCACCGGATCGGCACTGGGACTGACGGCGCGGGCCGAAATCCATACCATGCCCAAGCGCTTCATGAGGTCATACACACCGTTCAAGCTGTAGGCAACGCCGAACTGCCGGTCCAACAACTGGCGAATATCTTTACCCCGAACCCGCCCACCGCCGCGTTCGCACTGGAGTTGTTCGACGGCCTGGCGAAACGCTTCTTCCTGTGCTTTGGCAAGGCGCTGCGTACTCCAGTCGTGCGGCATGCCGGCCAGACGGGCCACGCCGCCAGCGCTAAACCACTGCACCCAGCGCATGACGGCGTGACGGGTCAAGCGCAATGCAGCGGCCACTTCGGTATAGCTCTTGCCGTCCTTGAGGTGCGCCAGCGCGATCAATCGCAGTCGGCGGCGCCCATCCTTTTCCTTGTGGGCCAGACGGTCAAAGTCATAGGGCTGCAGCTGATCAATGATGTGCTGAGATAACATTTTCGTAACCTCCTGCGAGAGCCAAGACTGGTCAGACTCCGATCACTGACTTTGGTTCTTTCTCTGTCGGGATTGGTATGAGGCAGTCAGGGTCCGGTTTTGAGCATGTTTTGAGCCTCTTGCGCAATAGCAGCCTGCGCAGGCTGCTATTGATTTTGTAGTCTCTTGCTTGCCTGCCCAGGTGTTGCGCAACAGCACTTCACGCTCTACATCGCCGGTGCCAGCCGTATCGCTGATGAAGCGGGCCTCATTCGGTTTTCAGTTCAACGGCGATTCCGTACATGACAGCGGTTGCCCAGAAAGTCGCCGTCGTTGCGCAACCATAAAACTTCTGCGGTGTGACCAGACATCAAGTCACCTCATATCCGGGGTTTTCGTGCAATGACTTTCCAGTCACCACCGGCGTGGGTGACGGCCGGCGGATACCGTTCTTCACGGCCACCACCTCGGCCATGATCGACAGGGCGATTTCGGCCGGGGTCTTGCTGCCGATGTACAGGCCGGCCGGCCCGTGCAGGGCCTGCAATGCCGCTTCCGGCAGGTCGAAGTGCATGTGCAGACGCTCGCGCCGTTGCGCGCTGTTGCGGCGCGAGCCGATGGCGCCAACGTAGAACGCATCGGACTGCAACGCGTCGATCAGTGCCAGGTCGTCGAGCTTCGGGTCGTGGGTCAGCGCCACCACGGCGGTGCGCGCATCGGGCCTGAGTCTCAGGATCAAGTCATCCGGCATCTCGCGGCTGACCACCACGCCATCCAGCTCCCAGCTGGCGCGGTGTTCCTCGCGCGGATCGCAGACGACCACCTCAAAGCCCAGACCCAGCGCCATCTGGCACAGGAAACGCGACAAGTCGCCGGCCCCGATCACGATCAAACGGGCCTGCGGTCCGAGGCAGGTGGCGAGGTGGGTGTCGTCGAGCCGGGGAACGCCGTCGCGCCGGCCGTCGCGCAGTTCCACCTGGCCGGTGCGCAGGTCCAGCCGCCGCTCGATGCTGCGCCGCTGCAGGCAAGCCTGCAGCAGTTCGTCCAGCCGGCTGCGGCTTGATACCGGCTCCAGCACCAGTTCCACCGTGCCGCCGCAAGGCAGGCCGAAGCGGTGCGCCTCATCGGCCGAGATGCCGTAGCGCAGCACGGCGGGCGTGTCAGTCGCGCAGGCCGCCTGCACGCCGCCTTCGCGGATGCGGTGGATCAGGTCGTCCTCGATGCAGCCGCCCGACACCGAGCCGACCGTCTCGCCCCGGCCGTTGATGGCCATGAGCGAGCCGGGCGGCCGGGGCGAGGAGCCCCAGGTCCGCGCGACGGTGACGAGCACCACCGGCAGGCCGGTGGCCTGCCAGCGCAGCGCGGTGCGCAAGACCAGGGTGTCGAGATCTTCCATGGCGCCGGGTCAGGCCAGCTTGAACGGCAGATCGCGCACCGGCTTGCCGGTCAGCCGCGCGATGGCGTTGGCAAACGCGGGAGCCAGCGGCGGCAGGCCGGGCTCGCCCATGCCGGTGGGCGCGTCGGCACTGGGCACGATATGCACCGCGATCTCGGGCATGTCGGTGATGCGCGCCACGCTGAAATCGCCAAAGTTGCCCTGCTCGACGACGCCATCCTTGAGCGTGATGGCCGCACCCGGCAGGCACATCGACAGCCCCATGACCGCCGCGCCCTGCACCTGGGCCTCGATGGTGCGCGGGTTCACCGCCAGGTTGCAGTGCACGCCGGCCGTCACGCGGTGCAGCACCGGCCGGCCTTCCTTGACCGAGGCTTGCACCACGTAGGCGACAACACTGGAAAAGGACTCGTGCACCGCCACGCCCCAGGCGCGTCCGGCCGGCAGCGGCTTCTTGCCGTAGCCGCTCTGGTCCACCGCCAGCTGCAGCGCGGCGCGGTGGCGCGGGTGCTTGTCGCCGAACAGCCGCATGCGGTAGGCCACCGGATCCTGCTGGGTAGCGCGGGCGATTTCGTCAAGCAGTGTTTCCATCACGAAGGCGGTATGGGTGGAACCCACGCTGCGCCACCACAGCACCGGCACATTGAGCTTGGGGTGATGCACGGTCAGGCGCATCGGCAGCGCATAGGGCTCGCGCATGCCCTCCGTGGCCGTGGCATCGATGCCGTTCTTCACCTGGAAACCCTCGAACACGGAGCCCGTGGTGATGGACTGGCCGACGATGACGTGGTCCCAGGCGAGCACCTGGCCATGCTCGTCAAAGCCGATGCGCGCGCGGTGCAGGTGCATGGGGCGGTAGTAGCCGCCCTTGATGTCGTCCTCGCGGCTCCAGAGCGTGCGCACCGGCGCGTTCAGGCCGGCGGCACGCGTGGCCTTGGCGATGGCGCAGGCCTCGATCACGAAGTCGCTGCTGCTGGAGAAACGCCGCCCGAAGCCGCCGCCCGCCATCTGCACATGCACTGCCACCTGCTCGGGCTTGAGGCCCAGCACGCGCGCGGCCGCGGCAGCGTCCAGACCGGGGCACTGGGAGCCGGTCCACAGCTCGGCGCGGCCCTCGGAGAGCTGAACAGTACAGTTGAGCGGCTCCATCGCCGCGTGGGCCAGGTAGGGGAACACGAACTCGGCTTGCAGTTGTCGGGGTGCCGTGGCCAGCGGCGCCATGTCGGCATCGAAGTGGCGCGGGCCAGGCTGGCCGGCCAGCTCGCGGTACTGGGCCAGTTGCCGTTCGCTGTCCACTTTCTCCACGCTGGACGTGTCCCACTGCAATTTGAGCGCATCACGCCCCAGCTTGGCCGGCCAGTAGCCGTCGGCCACCACGGCCACGCCTTCGGCGCCGCGGTCCAGCGGCACGCGCAGCACGGCCTTCACGCCTGGAACAGCGCGCGCCGCGCTGTCGTCCACCGAGGCGAGCCTGGCGCCGAACACCGGCGGATGGGCCACCACGGCGGTGAGCTGGCCGGGCAGGCGAGAGTCGATGCCAAAGTCCTGGCGTCCGCTGCTCTTGGCGCGCGCGTCCAGGCGATTGGTGGGGCGGCCGATCAGGCGAAAGTCCTTGGGATCTTTCAGCGTGACCTTCTCGGGCACCGGCAAGGCCATGGCGGCCTCGGCCAGTTCGCCGTAACCGAGCTTGCGCCCGTCAGGCGCCAGCACCTGGCCGGCCTGCGTGCGCAGCGTGGCCACGTCCACGTTCCAGCGCGCTGCCGCAGCGCCCAGCAGCATGGCCCGGGCGCGCGCGCCCAGCTCGCGGTACTGCGTGAAGCTGTTCTTGACCGAGTTGGAGCCGCCCGTCAGGTGAATGCCGAAGAGCGGGTCAACGTAAGCGGCGTCGCTGGAGCCGTGCCGGCTGCGCACCAGGCGCCAGTCGGCGTCGAGTTCCTCGGCCAGGATCATCGGCAGCGCGGTCTGCACGCCCTGGCCGAACTCCAGCCGGTTGATGGTGACGGTCACCTCGCCATTGGGGGCAATCTGCACAAAGGCCAAGGGCTGCTGCGTCGGCTTGAGGGCGCTGGCCGCCTGGCCGGCAGCGCTGGCCTGGGCCATGGCCAGGTGGGGAAAAGCGCCGAGCGCCAAACCGCCGGCGCCGGCCAGTTTCAGGAAGCTGCGGCGCGGCAGCGTGGCGCAGGCATCAATGCGGTCGCGTTCCAGCATGTGCTGCAGGGCGCGCGGCAGTTCGCGGTAGTCGATATGGGGCAACATGGCGGCTCCTTCAGGCGAGAGATTTGGCGGCGTCGGCCACGGCGGCACGGATGCGGGCATAGGTGCCACAGCGGCAGATGTTGCCGGCCATGGCGGTATCGATCTGGGCGGCGCTGGGCTGCTTGCCGCGTGGCAGCGACTTCAGGAACGCGGTCGCGCTCATGACCTGGCCGCTCTGGCAGTAGCCGCACTGCGCCACGTCGTGCTGGACCCAGGCGGCATGCACGGCGGCGCCGACACGGTCGCTGCCATCGGTCACGGCTTCGATGGTGGTGATTTTCTTGCCCCCGGCGGCAGAGATCGGCGTGATGCACGAGCGGATGGCCTGGCCGTCCAGGTGTACCGTGCAGGCGCCGCACAGCGCGGCGCCGCAACCGAACTTGGTGCCGGTCAGGCCCAGCGTGTCGCGCAGGGCCCAGAGGATGGGGGTACCGGGGTCGGCGTCAACCGTGTGCTGACGGCCGTTGACGTTGAGCGTGTTCATGGTGGGTCAGTTCTCCGTGGGGTGAGACAGGGTGATCAATGCATGGAAGTGTCCGCTTTTGCGACCGGACGGGCTTGCCGTTTTTGATTCTTGTCTTGCCTTTTTCAATGTTTCATCGCCAGAAAGTGAGTTTCTCGGAAGCGCCAGATGTACAGTCCTCCCCAGCGAGTCCTGTCTCGGAATCCTTGACTATTTCCCTCAATTCCAGAAACGAATCAACCCATCCAGGCTAGCTGACCATGCCCATCGAAACCCTGGCCCATGAGATTGGCAAGATTGCTCAAAATGACGGCAATTACCAAACCAGCATCCCGCAGCTCTCGCTCTACCGGCGCAGTGTCAAGACCGAGCCCATGCACTGCATCTACGGGCTGGGTCTGGGCATCACGGCACAGGGCGCAAAGCAGGTCACCCTTGGCGAGCAGGTGATTGCCTACGGGCCAGGCCAGTCATTGCTGACGACGGTTGATCTGCCCGTCGTCGCCCATGTCACCCGGGCCAACCTGGCCGAGCCTTTTCTGGGCATGATGCTGACACTGGATGCAAGCGTCCTGATGCAATTGGCGACGGAGATGGACCTGCCGCCACTGCCGCGAGAGCAGGCGCCTCGCGTGATCTCCCTGAGTCCGCTGGAAGCGCCTTTGCTCGACGCGCTGACCCGCCTGGTCCAGTTGCTGAACGAGCCTCGACACATCACCACGATTGCGCCCTTGATTCAGCGGGAGATCATGGTGCGACTGCTGTCCGGCCCGCATGGGCCCTACCTTCGGCAACTGGTGGCGGCGGGCTCACCCAGCCATCAGATCGCACAAGCCATGGCATGGCTCAAACAGAATTTCAGCCGCGACGTACTGATGGACCAACTCGCCGCCCGCGTGCACATGAGTCCATCGACATTCCGGCAGCACTTTCGCACTCTCACGGGCATGAGCCCCGTGCAGTATCAGAGGCAGTTGCGCCTGCAGGAGGCGCGGCAATTGATGCTGAATCAGGCCCTGGATGCGAGCAGCACGGCGGCGCGCGTGGGCTACGAAAGCGCCTCGCAGTTCAGTCGTGATTACAGCCGCCTGTTTGGTGCGCCGCCCCAGCGCGACATCAAGCGAATGCAGCATTTGTCCGATGGAAGGGGGATGCAGTCCGCATCCTGAACCGCCGGGTGCTGAACATGACAGCGCTGGCCCTGGCCAACGCGGGCGCAAGAGGCCGAGGGACTGACTTGCTCCTTCCCCCGCTGGGGGAAGGCCGGGATGGGGGCGCACCCGATCCCTGGCTTCATCCCCGGACCCCCCGAGCGGTCAGCTTATGGGTTTGAGCATGTTTTGAGCCTCTTGCGCAATAGCAGCCTGCGCAAGCAGCTATTGATTTTGTAGTGCTTGGCTGGCTTGCTTAGGTGCTGCGCTACAGCACGTCACGCGCTACCATCGCCGGCACCAGCCCCTCTTGACGATAAAGCAGGCCTCATTCGGTTTTCAGTTCAACGGCGATTCCGTACATGACGATGGCTTGTGTACGAGGAATCCTGTTTTCCTTGGAGGGCTGGCAGTTGACGACGATTTTTTCGTTACCTTGCCAGGAATAGGTTATGGGCTGAGCGCAGTAACCCGCAAAGAAAACATAGCCGGAATCCGGGTTGCGAATGGACTTGTTGAACGACAGTGAGAGCGTGGTTCCATAGGGCGCGTGATCTTTGCCGTCCTGAAATGAGCGAAATTCAAAGATTGTTTTTCTTCCATCAGGCGATGATTGCTGCGATCTTTGCGAATAATTCAGGGCATCGAATAGATAGCCAGCAGCCTGAAACAGAATGAACGCGCCAATGATGGCCCAAGGCAACCTGGAAACAGACATGTTCATTCAGCCACCGGACGGCTGCGTAACGACGGTTATGGCGGACTTCATTGCTATTAATTCAATAGCTTCTTACGCCCGTCCATCATGCGCAAAATCTATATTTCATCATAAAAACCGCTCCAGCAGCCGGCGCGAGGGCCGGTCCAGCGCGGTCATGTCGGCAATGCGGTACTGCACGCCTTCGCTGCTGGCGATCAGGAGCGCGCTGCCCTTGAGGCGGCGAATGTCTTCCTCGCCCTTGAGCACGAAGGTCGTGTTGCCCCGGTCGGTTTCCACCGTCCAGACGCTGGGCGTGCCGAACGAGGACACGCTGACCAGCCGCCTGACTTCAGGCACGAAATCGCGCAGCGCCAGCTCCTCCTGCAGCAAGAGCCGAACGTCCGGCGGCAGGGCCGACAGCTGCGCTATCCAGACCAGTTCATGGCCCTCCAGGCTGACGAGCGAAATGCCCTCGTCGGGCGCGGCCAGCGGAAAGGCCCGCACCGGCATGACACCTTCGTGCTTTTCGCCGTGGGCGTCAGTGAAACGCAGGCGGCCCGAAGCCTGGCGCTTGAGCTGGAATTCAGGGGTCAAGGTGAAATTGGTCATGCTTTGTCCTTCGGTCGCGGGGTCACGCATTGCCGGCCTGCTGCGGCGCATGCTGGGCGGTGTGTTCCAGGTGCGAAGTCGCCACGGCGACAAGGCTTTCTGCCGTTTCCGTGTCATCGCTTTCGCTGTCCACCTGCCGCAACTGGGCCTCGTACAGCCGCCAGTAATGCCCTTGCCTGGCCATCAGCTCCTCATGCGGGCCGACTTCCACCACCTGGCCCCGGTCCATCACCACCAGCCGGTCGGCCTTGCGCAGCGTGGACAAGCGGTGGGCAATCGCAATCGTCGTGCGGCCCTGCACCAGGTTGTCCAGCGCCTTCTGGATTTCCTTTTCGGTTTCGGTATCGACCGACGAGGTGGCTTCGTCCAGGATCAAAATGCGCGGGTCGATCAGCAGCGCGCGCGCAATCGAGATGCGCTGGCGCTCGCCGCCCGACAGCCCCTGGCCGCGCTCGCCGACCAGCGAGTCGTAGGCCTGCGGCAGCCGCAAAATGAACTCGTGCGCATGCGCGGCGCGCGCGGCGGCGACGATCTCGGCGCGCGTGGCGCCGGGCTTGCCGTAGGCGATGTTCTCGGCAATCGTGCCGAAGAACAAGAACGGCTCCTGCAGCACCAGGCCGATGTGGCGCCGGTAATCGGCCACGGCAAAGCGCCGGATGTCGGTGCCATCGACCTGGATGCTGCCATCGCTCACGTCATAGAAGCGGCAAAGCAGGTTGACCAGCGTGCTTTTGCCCGATCCGCTGTGGCCGACCAGGCCGATCATCTCGCCGGGCTGGATCTGCAAATCGAGCCCGCGAATCACCGAACGGTTGCCGTAGCGAAAGCCCAGGCCCTTCATCTCGATGCGGCCCTGCAGGGCTTCGATCTTCACCGGCTGCGCGGGTTCAGGCACGTTGGACACATGGTCCAGGATGTCGAAAATGCGCTTGGCGCCGGCAGCCGCCTTTTGCGTGACCGAGACAATCCGGCTCATCGAATCGAGCCGGCCGTAAAACCGGCCGATGTAGGCGATGAAGGCGGTCAGCACGCCGACCGTGATCTGCTGCTTCGACATCAGCCAGATGCCGAAGGCCCAGACCACCAGCAGGCCGATTTCGGTCAGCAGCGACACCGTGGGCGTGAACAGCGACCAGACCTTGTTGAGCTTGTCGTTGACCGCCAGGTTGTGCTGGTTGACGACGCGAAAGCGCTGCGCCTCGCGCTTTTCCTGCGCGAACGCCTTGACCACGCGGATGCCGGGGATGGTGTCGGCCAGCACGTTGGTCACGTCCGACCAGACGCGGTCGATTTTCTCGAAGCCGGTGCGCAGCTTGTCGCGCACGACGTGGATCATCCAGCCGATGAAGGGCAGCGGCAGCAAGGTGGCCAGCGCTAGATACGGGTTGATGGAAAACAAAATGGCGGCGGTCATGCCTATCATCAGCACGTCGGTGGCGAAGTCCAGCGCATGCAGCGACAAAAACACGCAGATGCGGTCGGTTTCCGAGCCGATGCGCGACATCAGGTCGCCCGTGCGCTTGGCGCCGAAATAGTCCAGCGACAGCTCCAGCAGATGGTCGAAGGTCGCGGTGCGCAGGTCCGCGCCGATGCGCTCGGACACCAGCGCCAGCAAATAGGTGCGCGCCCAATTCAGCGCCCAGCCCAGCAGCGCCGCGCCCAGCAGCGCGCCCAGAATCAGCCCGACCTTGCCCGGCTGGATTTGCTGGCCGTTCTGGAACGGGATCAGGATGTCGTCCATCAGCGGAATCGTCAGGTAGGGCGGCACCAGCGTCGCTGCGGTCGAGGCCAGCGTCAGCAAAAAGCCCGACAGCAACTGCCAGCGGTAGGGCCGGGCAAAGCGCCACAGCCGCAGCAGCACCCAGGTCGAGGGCGGCGTGTGGACTTCGCGGGCGCAGGCCGGGCATTCGTCGCTCTCTAGCGGCAGCGGCGCCTCGCATTCCGGGCACAGGGGCGCCTCGGCGTCGGCCCGGCCTTTCGCCTGCTGCCCGAACAGCCGCACCAGGCGCAGCGCCTGCACATTCGCGCCCAGGGTAAAACGCCAGCTGGCCAGGCGGCGGGACGACTCGCCGTGGCGGTCATGCAGCTCCAGGGTTCCCACGCCGGCATGGTCGAAATGGCGCAGTTCGAACTGCTGGGCGGGCTGGCCGGCTGCGCCGAGAAGCCAGTCGGACCAGGCGCCATCGGCGCCTTGGGCCAGCAGGCGGCGATTTGTCAGGGCCAGCAGGCCGGGCGCAAAGCGAAGTTGCGGGTCCAGGTCAACCGGCAGCGTGCACAAGACGTTCTCTTCGGTTGCCAGTTGTGAGCGAAGCCCTGCGAGTGCCGGGTCGCCAGGACTGGAATTGTCCTGAAGGTGCTGATGTTGCATGTTGTTTTGACTTCTTTTCCCTGCCGTGAGCATGACTTGCCACAGTCTGCAGGCCGGGCTCCCGGAAGGTTTTGGTATCGTGCGGGATGCATCTAAAAAACCGATTTTCGCCGAAGCCACCTCGCTTGAGTGCATGTTGACCGATTCCTGCTTTTTAATCCAGCCGGCCATTGATTCTCAAGGATTCGCAAAGCGGCACAATGCGTCCAGCCGATCCTGGCCACAAAAACCTGGCAGCCCGACAGCCTCTGCCTTTATTCGCCCCCTGACCGGCATGTCGCCGTTCCGGAATCAAAACGTCGCACCGGCCCGGCCGGTTGACCCCAACAAAATTTGCCACCCATGAGCAAACTGGACGATATCAAACTGCTGCGCATCAATTATTTGCGCGGCCCCAACATCTGGACCTACCGCGCGGTACTGGAAGTCTGGCTTGACCTGGGTTTGCTGGAAGACTTTCCCAGCAACCTGCTGCCCGGCTTCAATGACCGGCTGCTGGCTTTGCTGCCGGCGCTGCTTGAACACCACTGCGGCGTGGGCGAGCGCGGCGGCTTTCTGCAGCGCCTGAACGAAGGCACCTGGACCGGCCATGTGCTGGAGCATGTGGTGATCGAGCTGCTCAACCTGTCCGACATGCCGACCGGCTTTGGCCAGACCCGCAGCACCTCGAAGCACGGCGTGTACCGCATGGTGTTCCGCGCGCGCGACGAGCAGGTCGCCCGCACCGCGCTGGCCGAAGGCCACCGGCTGCTGATGGCCGCCATCAACCACCTGCCCTACGGACCGGCCGATGTCCAGGCCGCCGTGCAGGCCATCCGCGACCAGATCGACGACTGCTACCTCGGCCCCAGCACGGCGGCCATCGTCGCCGCCGCGACCGACCGGGGCATTCCGCACATCCGGCTGAACGACGGAAACCTGGTGCAGCTCGGCTACGGCGCCAGCCAGCGGCGCATCTGGACGGCCGAGACCGACCTGACCAGCGCGATTGGCGAAAGCATTGCCCACGACAAGGACTTGACCAAAAGCCTGCTGGCCAGCTGCGGCGTGCCGGTGCCCGAAGGCGAGATCGTGGCCAGCGCCGAAGAAGCCTGGGAAGCGGCGCAGGACATCGGCCTGCCGGTGGTCGTCAAGCCCACGGATGCCAACCACGGCCGGGGCGTGTCGCTGGACCTGAACACGCGCGAAGAGGTGCTGGCGGCTTTCGCGGTGGCCGAGCCCGAAGGCAGCGAGGTGATGGTCGAGCGCCATGTGCGCGGCCATGAGCACCGCCTGCTGGTCGTCGGCGGGCGCGTGGTGGCCGCCGCGCGCGGAGAAGTCGCGATGATCACCGGCGACGGCCAATTGACGGTCAACCAGCTGATCGACGAACAGCTCAATACCGACCCCCGGCGCGGCACCGGGGAAGACTTTCCGCTCAGCCGCATCGACACCGCCACCGACGGCGCCATCGTGCTCGACCTGCAGCGCCAGGGCTTGACGCCCGAAGCCGTTCCGGCAGCCGGCCGCGAGGTGCTGATCCAGCGCAACGGCAACGTGTCCATCGACTGCACCGACGAGGTGCATCCCGAGGTCGATTACATCGTCTCGCTGGCCGCGCGCGTGGTCGGTCTGGACATTGCCGGCATTGATCTGGTGGCGCAGGACATCTCGCGCCCGCTGCATGCGCAGGGCGGCGCGATTGTCGAGGTCAACGCCGGCCCCGGCCTGCTGATGCACTTGAAGCCCGCGCAGGGCGCGCCGCGCCCGGTGGGCCGCGCCATCTGCGACCACCTGTTCGCGCGCAACACTGACACGCCCGACCACCGCAGCCAGGGCAGCGACGGCCGCATCCCCATCGTCGGCATTGCCGGATCAAGCGGCACGCAGCACATTGCGCGGCTGGTGGCTTGGCTGCTGCACCTGTCGGGCCGCTACACCGGCCTGGCCTGCCAGGATGGCCTGTTCCTGGACCAGCGCCGCGTCGAGAGCGCCGACAGCACGCACTGGGAAGCCGGCCAGCGACTGCTGATCAACCGGGCGGTGCAGGCCGCCGTGTTTGAAAACGGCGCCGACACGATTTTGCGCACCGGGCTGGCCTATGACCGCTGCCAGATCGGCGTGGTCACCGACCTGGACGGCGCCGCCGGCCTGGCCGAATTCGATATCCGGGACGACGCGCAGATGTTCAAGGTCATGCGCTCGCAGGTCGATGTGGTGCTGCCCGGCGGCGCGGCGGTGCTCAATGCCGCGCATGCCGGCGTGGCCGACATGAAACCCTTGTGCGACGGCGAAGTGATTTTCTACAGCCTGGACCCCGGCGCGGCGGCCATTGCAACGCACCGTGGCGACAACGGCCGGGCCGTGTATGTGCGGCAAAACCAGGTGGTGCTGGCCACCGGCACGACAGAATCCTTTTTGCCCGGCCTGGGCAAGCTCACGGCCTGGTGCAAGCGGCATGCGCGCAGCGGCATCACCGAAAGCTCGCTGCTGGCCGCCATCGGCACCGCCTGGGCGCTCGATATTCCGCTCAACCTGATTGGCGCGGGCATCGAAGCCTTTGACTCCAACCCACAACCTGCCGGGAGGGCAGACTGATGGAAGTTTCGCGTATCCGGGCCCTGCGCGGCCCCAACCTGTGGAGCCGCCGCACGGCCCTTGAAGCCATCGTCGCCTGCAGCCCTGCCGAATGCTCGGTGGACAACCTGGCCGGCTTCGAGCCGCGCCTGCGGGCCTTGTTTCCAGGCATCGGCGTCCTGCGCGACACCGGCCCCGCCGGTCCGGTGTCGCTGGCGCATGTGCTCGAAGCCGCCGCGCTGGAGCTGCAGGCCGCAGCCGGCTGCCCTATCACCTTCAGCCGCACATCGGCCACGCTGGAGCCCGGCACCTACCAGGTCGTGGTCGAGTACAGCGAAGAAGCGGTGGGCCGCCTGGCGTTCGAGCTGGCGCAGGCGCTGGTGCATGCGGCCTTGCGGGAAGCGCCTTTTGACCTGCAGGCCGCCATTACCCGCCTGCGCAATCTGGATGAAGACGAGCGCATGGGTCCGAGCACCGGCGCGATTGTCGATGCCGCCGTGGCGCGCGGCATTCCCTACCGGCGCCTGACCAAGGGCAGCATGGTGCAGTTTGGCTGGGGCTCGCGCCAGCGCCGCATCCAGGCGGCCGAACTCGACAGCACCAGCGCCGTGGCCGAATCGATTGCGCAGGACAAGGATCTGACCAAGAAACTGCTGCGCGCCGCCGGCGTGCCGGTGCCGCTGGGCCGTCCGGCCGTTGACGCGGACGACGCCTGGGCCGCGGCGCTGGAGGTCGGCCTGCCGGTCGTGGTCAAGCCGCAGGACGGCAACCAGGGCAAGGGCGTGACGGTCAACATCATGACGCGCGAGCAGCTGGACAGCGCCTGGCGCGCGGCCGCCGAACATGGCGAGGTCATCGTCGAGCGGTTCCTGCCGGGCTGCGACTTTCGCCTGCTGGTGGTCGGCGCCAAGCTGGTCGCGGCCTCCCGGCGCGAGCCGCCGCAGGTCGTCGGCGACGGCGCGCACACGGTGCGCGAACTGGTCGAACTCGTCAACCAGGACCCCAGGCGCGGCGAAGGCCATGCCACGTCGCTGACCAAAATACGGTTTGACGACATTGCCGTCGCCCGGCTTGATGCCCAGGGCTTGAGCCCCGCGTCGATTCCGGCCAAGGGCCAGCGCGTCATCTTGCGCAACAACGCCAACCTGAGCACCGGCGGCACCGCCACCGATGTGACCGACGAAGTGCATCCGGCCGTCGCGGCCCGCGCCGTGGCGGCCGCGCAGATGATCGGCCTGGACATTTGCGGCGTCGATGTGGTGTGCGAAAGCATGCTGCGCCCGCTGGAGGCGCAAAACGGCGGCGTGGTCGAGGTCAATGCCGCGCCCGGCCTGCGCATGCACCTGTCGCCTTCCTACGGCAAGGGCCGCGCCGTCGGCGCCGCCATGATCGACGAGCTGTTCCCTTCGGGTGAAAACGGCCGCGTTCCCGTCATTGCCGTCACCGGCACCAACGGCAAGACCACCACCACGCGCCTGATCGCCCACCTGCTGGCCGCGCAGGGACTGCGCACCGGCATGACGAATACCGACGGCGTCTATATCAACGGCCGGCAGACCGACAGCGGCGACTGCAGCGGCCCGAAAAGCGCGCGCAACGTCTTGATGCACCCCGACGTGGACGCGGCGGTGTTCGAGGTCGCGCGCGGCGGCGTGCTGCGCGAAGGCCTTGGTTTTGACCGCTGCGAGGTCGCCGTGGTGACCAACATCGGCAGCGGCGACCACCTCGGGCTGAACTACATCACCACGGTCGAAGACCTGGCGGTCTTGAAGCGCGTGATCGTGCAGAACGTCGCGCCCACGGGTTACGCGGTGCTCAATGCGGCCGATGCCATCGTCACCGAGATGGCCCAGTCCTGCCCGGGCAAGGTGATCTTTTTTGCCGCCGACCGCCATCACCCGCTCATGGCCACGCACCGCGCGCAGGGCAAGCGCACGGTGTATGTCGATGGCGCCATGCTGGTGGCCGCCGAAGGCGCGCGCGTCGAGCGCATCGCGCTGCTGGGCATTCCGGTCACGCGCGGCGGCAGCATCGGCTTTCAGGTCGAAAACGTGATGGCGGCCGTGGCGGCGGCCTGGGCCGTCAACGTCAGCTGGGACACCATCAAAAGCGGCCTGGCCAGCTTTGCCTGCGACACGCACAACGCGCCCGGCCGCTTCAA
This sequence comes from Polaromonas hydrogenivorans, assembly GCF_040105105.1. GTDB lineage: Bacteria > Pseudomonadota > Gammaproteobacteria > Burkholderiales > Burkholderiaceae_C > Polaromonas > Polaromonas hydrogenivorans. The sequence continues at coordinate 3,309,229 of NZ_CP157675.1, forward strand.
CGTGATGGACTATGCCGGCGCCACCGTGATTGCCGACTACGGCCACAACCCCGACGCCATGCTGGCGCTGGTCGCCGCCGTCAATGCCATGCCGGCCGAGCGCCGCAGCGTGGTCATCAGCGGCGCGGGCGACCGCCGCGACAGCGACATCACCAACCAGACGGTGATTCTGGGGGCCGCGTTCGACGACGTGATCCTGTACCAGGACGCCGCCCAGCGCGGCCGGGCCGATGGCGAAGTGATGGCGCTGCTGCGCGAAGGCCTGAAGGACGCCAGCCGCACGCAGCGGATTGACGAAATACGCGGCGAGTTCGTGGCCATCGACACGGCGCTGGCGCGCCTGCAGCCTGGCGACCTGTGCCTGGTCCTGGTCGATCAGGTGCAAGAAGCGCTGGACCATCTGGCGCTGCGGATCAGGGAAGCCCAGGGAAAACTGACGCCGGCCTGAAATTTATAAGAAAAAAGGCTTTTGCGCATGTCCAGCAAGCGCAAGAAGCTACTTTTTTAATAGCAAACTAACCCGCCTGCTCACCCTGCCCTCATGACCTGGAACGCGACCCTCGCACTCGACTACACGCTGCAGGCTGAAAAAACCGTCGCCCACTTTCGCCACAGCGGGCCGCTGCGGATTTTGCAAAGCCTGTACCCCGAAGGCGACGGCATTTGCCACAACGTCATCGTCCATCCGCCCGGCGGGCTGGTGGGCGGCGACACGCTGGACTTGGCCTTCAGCGCCGGCCCGGGCGCGCATGGCCTGGTCACCACGCCCGGCGCCACGCGCTTTTACCGCTCGACCGGCGAGCCCGCGCTGCAGCGCACCCGGCTGTCGCTGGCGGCCGGCGCGCGCATGGAATGGCTGCCGCTCGAAGCCATCTGCTACAGCGGCTGCCTGGCTGAAAACCGGCTGACCCTGGAACTCGCGCCCGGCGCCGAGCTGATCGGCTGGGACGTGACGGCGTTTGGCTTGCCCGCTGCCAGCCTGCCCTTTGCGCTTGGCAGCTTTTGCCAGCACATTGAAATGCCGGGCGTGTGGCTGGAACGCGCGCGCATCAAAGCCAGCGACACGCTGCTGATGGACAGCCCGCTGGGGCTGGCCGGGCAGCGCTGCATGGCGTCGATCTTCTTCGTGGCCGGCAGCAAGCTGGAGCGCAACCGCAGGCAGCAAGCGCTGGACGTGGCCAGAGAGGTCATCGAAGCGCATGCCTTGCGCGCCACGGCGGGCGCCACCAGCCCGGATGGGCAGGTGGTGGTCGTCAGGGTGCTGGCGCCGCTGGTCGAGCCGGCGATGCTGCTCCTCAGGCAGGTCTGGCAGGCCTGGCGCGCCCATTTCTGGCAGCAACCAGCGGCCATGCCGCGCATCTGGTCGATGTAAAACGGGCTTTTGGGGGCTTTTTGGCTTGAAAGAGCTGTCCTACAGAGGAATCCGGCATTGCACGCGGCCTGGGCGCCGCATTTCCTGTCAGTCTGCAAAGCCTTGGGGTTTCACACTCTCCGTATAAATCTTTATCAGGAGTTCCGGCCATGCTCACATCCATCAAGTCCCGTTTCACCCGCCCTTTGCGACTTAACCGCCTGGGCAAGGGCATCACTTATTTCGGACTCACCGCGCTGCTGGCGATGACGGCGGCGACCGCTCAAATAGCCGCCCCGGACACCTCCGGCCTGGACAGCACGGGCAATGCCAAAAGCGAAATGGCCGCCTGCAAGAGCGGCAAAACCCAGCAGGACCGCAACGCCTGCATGAAAGAAGTTCGCAATGCCAATGCGGAAAAGCGCGCCGGCAAGCTGGGCAGCGGCGCCGACTACACGGCCAACGCCATGAAGCGCTGCGAAGTCTTCAAGGAAAGCGAAGACCAGGCCGCCTGCCGCGCGCGTGTCGAGAGCCAGGCCAAGCTGGACGGCAGTGTCGCCAGCGGCGGCGTACTTCGCCAGGGTGAAATCACGGTGCCAGCCACCCCGCAATAAAGTTGCCATCTGCTTTCAGCAAGCTTGCAGAAAGCAGAAAGCGCCTGCTGAAGCAAAAGAAAAATGGGCCGATTGTGGCCCATTCTGCTTTTTGCAATGGATCTGGCAGCCCGCTAAATCGCCACCATCTGCCGCACGCCATCGGCGGGCATGTTCTTGCCCAGCCCGCGCGCGATGAACTCGCCGCGTTCCATGACCAGGTAGTCGTCGGCCAGTTCCTCGGCAAAGTCGTAGTACTGCTCGACCAGCAGGATCGCCATGTCGCCCCTATCGGCCAGCATGCGAATCACGCGGCCGATGTCCTTGATGATGCTGGGCTGGATGCCTTCGGTCGGCTCGTCGAGGATCAAGAGCTTGGGTTTGGCGGCCAGTGCGCGCGCAATGGCGAGCTGCTGCTGCTGCCCGCCCGACAGGTCGCCGCCCCGGCGGTTCAGCATCTGCTTGAGCACCGGGAACAATTCGAACAGCTCGGCGGGAATCGGCGTGCTGGCGCTTTTGTAGGCCAGCCCCATGCGCAGGTTTTCTTCAACCGTGAGCCGCGCAAAGATTTCCCGGCCCTGGGGGACGAAGCCGATGCCGGCGCGGGCGCGCTCGTAGGGCGTGTATTTCTGGATTTGCTGGCCGTCGAATTCGATGCTGCCGGTCTTGATGGGCACCAGGCCCATGAGCGACTTGAGCAGCGTGGTCTTGCCGACGCCGTTGCGCCCAAGCAGCACGGTGACCTTGCCGAGGTGGGCTTCGAGGCTCACATCGCGCAGGATGTGGGAGCCGCCGCCGTAGTATTGGTTGATGTTTTTGACTGTCAGCATGGCTTTGTTCCCAGATTGGCTGCAGAGGTATGCAAAGTTCCGAGGCCGGGAATCGCCCGGCGGCGACTCACTTTCTTTTGCTTCGCCAAAAGAAAGTAAGCAAAGAAAAGGCGACCCGCAGTCCGAGTCCCTGCGCTTCGCTTCGGGCAACCTGCGCTACGCCGCAAAAGCGGGGGTCCGCGCAAACTCGCTACGCTCAAACAGCGCGCGGCCCTGATCCCGCTTTTGCGGCGTAGCACAGGCTCGGCCAGGACGGGACTTGCGGGAACGGATTCGGATTCGGGGAGGCCCCCATCCCTGCCTTCCCCCAGCGGGGGAAGGAGCAAAACGGGGAAAGTTGCGACGAGGCGATTACCTGTTTTTGCATCAAAAGTGGCTCTAGCGCAAGCAGCGCGTGCGTAACCAGCTATTGAATTCGTAGCATTGAGGGTTTGGGCTGAAACCTGGGCGCGGTGGCTGTTTGGCTGTTCGGCTGTTCGGACTTCATTCCCCGATTGCCCCGTTCTGTCTGAGCCTGCGCTGCCTGAGAAAAACGGGATCAGGGCCGCGCGCTGTTTGAGCGCAACGCAGTGGAGCGAGTTTGCGCGGACCCCCGTTTTTCTCAGGCAGCGCAGGTTACCCGTAGCGCAGCGAAGGGACTCAGACAGCCGGGTCGCCTTTCTTTTGCTTACTTTTCTTTGGCGAAGCAAAGAAAAGTGAGTCGCCGCCGGGCGACTCCCGGCCTCGGGTCTTTGCAGAACGCAAGCGCTCAAGCACAACAACCCAGCCCGAACAGGACAAGAATCACCGACCAAGATACACCTCGATCACCCGCTCATCCGCCTGCACCTGGTCCAGCGTCCCCTGCGCCAAGACAGAGCCATCGCACAAGACCGTAACGATTTCAGAAATAGTCCGAATAAAGCTCATGTCATGCTCAACCACCATCAGCGAATGCTTGCCCTTGAGCGTCAAAAACAGCTCGGCCGTGCGCGCCGTTTCCTCATCCGTCATGCCCGCCACCGGCTCGTCAAGCAACAGCAGCTTCGGATCCTGCATCAAAAGCATGCCAATTTCCAGCCACTGCTTTTGCCCATGGCTCAGGTTACCCGCCAGGCGGTTCACACTGTCAGCCAGATGAATCGTCACCAGAATCTCGGCCAGCCGGTCGCTCTGCAACGAGTCCAGCCTGAAGAACATCGACGCCTTCACGCCCTTGTTGGTCTTCAGCGCCAGTTCCAGGTTTTCAAACACCGTGAGCTGCTCGAACACCGTCGGTTTCTGGAACTTGCGGCCAATGCCCAGTTGCGCAATCTCGGCCTCCTTGTGGCGCAGCAGGTCAATCGTGCTGCCGAAAAACACCGTGCCCTCGTCGGGCCGGGTCTTGCCGGTGATGATGTCCATCATGGTCGTCTTGCCCGCGCCGTTCGGGCCGATGATGCAGCGCAGCTCGCCCGGCGCAATGTCCAGGCTCAGCTTGTTGATGGCCTTGAAGCCGTCGAAGCTGACGCTCACATCCTGCAGGTACAGGATGCGGCCATGCGTGACATCGACCTCGCCCGGCGTGGCGATGCGTCCGGTGCTGGCGTTGCGCCCGCCCGAGGCGGTATTGTTCTGACGGGCCACCAGCGCCTGGTGCTCCTGGACGCGGCGAGCGCCCTCCTCCAGCAGATCGGGGGTCATTGTTCAGCTCCCTTGCGCAGTTTTTTCACTAGCCCGACGACGCCGTTGGGCAAGAAAAGCGTCACGCCAATGAACAGCGCGCCCAGAAAATACAGCCAGAACTCGGGATAGGCCACCGTCAGCCAGCTCTTGGCACCGTTGACGATGAAGGCGCCGACAATCGGCCCAATCAGGCTGGCGCGCCCGCCGACCGCCGCCCAGATGGCGATTTCAATCGAGTTGGCCGGGCTCATTTCACCCGGGTTGATGATGCCGACCTGCGGCACGTACAGCGCACCGGCCACGCCGCACATGACGGCCGAGATCACCCAGATCGTCAGCTTGTAGCCCAGCGGGCTGTAGCCCGAGAACATCACCCGCGTTTCGGCATCGCGAATCGCCTGCAGCACCCGGCCGAACTTGCTGCCGACCAGCCATTTGGCGAACAGGAAAAAGCCCAGCAGCGTCAGCCCCGTCATGACAAACAGCGTCATGCGCATCGACGGCGTGGCAATCGGGATGTCCAGGATGCGCTTGAAGTCGGTAAAGCCGTTGTTGCCGCCAAAGCCGGTCTCGTTGCGGAAAAACAGCAGCATCGCGGCAAAGGTCATGGCCTGCGTGATGATCGAAAAATACACGCCCTTGATGCGCGAGCGAAACGCGAAGTAGCCGAACACAAAGGCCACCACGCCCGGCACCGCGACGATCAGGATCAGGGTGGCGACAAAGCTGTCGCTGAAAGTCCAGTGCCAGGGCAGCTCCTTCCAGTCGAGGAAGACCATGAAGTCGGGCAGATTGCTCTTGTAGTTGCCGTCAGCGCCGATCTGGCGCATCAAATACATGCCCATGGTGTAGCCGCCGAGCGCAAAAAACACGCCGTGGCCGAGCGACAAAATGCCGGTGTAGCCCCAGATCAAATCCATGGCCAGCGCGCAAATCGCGTAGCACATGATCTTGCCCAGCAAGGCCACGGCATAGGTGCTCAGGTGCAGCGCATGGCCTTCGGGCACCCAGAGATTGAGCATTGGCGCGACGGCGCAGACCACGATCAGCGCAATGACAAAGGCGCTCCAGCCGCTGCGGGTCAGCAGCGGCCCCTTGCCTGGAAGCTCGACGCGCCCGGTTGGTGGCGCCGTAGGGCGATCTGCAACCGGCGCCGCAACCGAAGCTACGCGGGTCGGCTCCATGCCCTGCTCGGCCAGCAGGGATTCGTTGATGGTGGGAAATGGTGTGCTCATGGTTTATGCCTCCGCCGAACGGCCCTTCATCGCGAAAATGCCTTGCGGCCGCTTCTGGATGAAGATGATGATGAACACCAGCACGGCGATCTTGGCCAGCACGGCGCCGGTCCAGCCTTCGAGGAATTTGTTCAAGATGCCCAGGCCCATGGCTGCATAGACCGTTCCGGCCAGCTGGCCGACGCCGCCCAGCACCACCACCATGAAGGCATCGACGATGTAGCCCTGGCCCAAATCCGGCCCGACGTTGCCGACCTGGCTCAGCGCGCAGCCGGCCAGCCCGGCAATGCCCGAACCCAGCGCGAACGCATAGGTGTCGATGCGCGCGGTGTTCACGCCCATGCACGAGGCAATCGGACGGTTTTGCGTCACGCCGCGCACAAACAGGCCCAGCCGCGTCTTGCCGATCAGCCAGCCCATGCCCAGCAGCACGGCAATCGCAAAGCCGATGATGACGAGACGGTTGTAGGGCAGCGACAGGTTGCCCAGCACCTGCACGCCGCCGCTCATCCAGACCGGGTTCTCGACGCCGACGTTCTGCGCGCCGAAGATAGTCCGCACCAGTTGCTGCAGCATCAGGCTGATGCCCCAGGTGGCCAGCAAGGTTTCGAGCGGGCGGCCGTAGAGGAAGCGGATCACGCTGCGCTCCAGCACCGCGCCCATCAGCGCCGACGCCAGGAAAGCCACCGGCACGGCGGCCAGCAGATACCAGTCGAACGCGCCGGGCAGGTATTTCTGGAACAGGCCCTGAACGACGTAGGTGGCGTAGGCGCCGATCATCATCAGCTCGCCGTGCGCCATGTTGATCACGCCCATCAGCCCGTAGGTGATCGCCAGCCCCAGCGCCACCAGCAGCAAAATGCTGCCCAGGCTGATGCCGCTGAAAATCGCGCCCAGCTTGTCGCCCCAGGCGAGCGACGCCTCGACCTTGGCCAGCGCCGCCTGCAGCGCGACCTTCACATCGGCATCCAGCTCGGTGCCCAGGCGCTCGATCAGCACGGTTTTGGTCGCGGGATTTTTGCTGGCCGACAGCAGGCCGGCCGCTTCGAGGCGCTTGGCCTTGTCGCTGCTGCCGAGCAGGATGGCGGCGCGCATCATCTCCAGCTGGTCCTTCAGCGCGGGCACCGTTTCAGCCGCGTAGGCTTTTTCGATCAGCGGCAGCCGGGCCTCGTCGCTGTCGCTGCCCAGCGTCTTGATGGCTTCGCGACGCAGCTGTTCGTCCTTGGAGAGGAGCTTGAGCGCGGCCAGCGCGTTGTCGAGTTCGCTGCGCATCATGTTGGGGTTGATCACGTCTTCGGCATCTGGCGGCAGGGGCTGTTCGGCGCCGGTGACCGGGTCGAAGGCCTTGTCGTCCTTGACCACGAAGACCTTGTCGCCGCTGGTCTTGACGGCGTCGTCCGACAGCGCCTGGATGAAGGCGACGGTTTTTTCATCGGCCGTGAGCGCCGCCTTGTTCAGCGCCTCGACACGCGTGTCGGTTTCGCCAAAAATAATGCCTTTTACCTCGTCTGCGCTTAATGCATGGGCATGAGTAGCTATGAAAAGCGTAGCATAGAAAAGAAGGTGTCGAAGTAGCATAAAAGAACCTGTAGGTTGGGCGGGCACGCTTCACGGGGTGGCGCCCAGACTGCAATTTCCTTGAATCGTTCAGGGCCGGGGAGGCCCCGAACCAGCCTTAGGATCTGGCAAATAACAACTTCCCGTCCGTCATTCCCGCGAAGGCGGGAATCCAGCAACACGGACTGAAACGCTCAAACGAGTCTGGATACCCGCCTTCGCGGGTATGACGCAGGAAGTTATTGCAACCGCATCCTTACTTCTTGACGACGCTCATGCCCTTGACCGGCTCGTCAGGCTTGGACGCATTGCCTTCGATGTACGGGCTCCATGGCTTGGCCTTCACCGGGCCGGGCGTCTTCCACACCACGTTGAACTGGCCGTCGGCCTTGATCTCGCCGATGAACACCGATTTGTGCAGGTGATGGTTCTTCTCGTCCATCTTGGAGAGGATGCCCGACGGCGCCTTGAAGGTCTGGCCGGCCATGGCGGCAATCACCTTGTCGGTGTCGGTCGATTTGGCTTTTTCCACCGCCTGCTTCCACATGTTGATGCCGATGTAGGTCGCTTCCATCGGGTCGTTGGTCAGCGGCTTGTCCTTGTGGCCGGCGATGCCCTTGGCCTTGGCGTAGGCCGACCACTTGTTGATGAACTCGGTGTTGGTCGGGTTCTTGATCGACATGAAGTAATTCCAGGCAGCCAGGTGGCCGACCAGCGGCTTGGTGTCCACGCCGCGCAGTTCCTCTTCACCCACGGAGAAGGCGACGACCGGCACGTCCTTGGCCTTCAGGCCGGCGTTGCCCAGTTCCTTGTAGAACGGCACGTTCGAGTCGCCGTTGATGGTCGAGACCACCGCCGTCTTGCCGCCCTGCGAGAATTTCTTCACGTCGGCCACGATGGTCTGGTAGTCCGAATGGCCGAACGGCGTGTATTTTTCGTCGATGTCCTTGTCGGCCACGCCCTTGCTCTTGAGGTAGGCGCGCAAAATCTTGTTGGTGGTGCGCGGGTACACATAGTCGGTGCCCAGCAGCACCCAGCGCTTGGCGCCGCCGCCGGCCTTGCTCATCAAATAATCGACCGCAGGAATGGCCTGCTGGTTAGGCGCCGCGCCGGTGTAGAACACGTTCTTGCTCAGCTCTTCACCCTCGTACTGCACCGGGTAGAACAGCAGGCCGTTCATTTCCTCGACCACCGGCAGCACCGACTTGCGGCTCACGCTGGTCCAGCAGCCGAAGATCACGGCGACCTTGTCCTGGCCGAGCAGCTGCTTGGTTTTTTCGGCGAACAGCGGCCAGTTGGAAGCCGGATCGACGACGACGGGCTCTAACTTCTTGCCCATCACGCCGCCCTTGGCATTGATCTCGTCAATGGCCATCAGCACCGTGTCTTTCAGCACCGTTTCAGAAATCGCCATGGTGCCCGACAGGCTGTGCAGGATACCGACCTTGATGGTGTCCTCCGCCGCATACGCGGGCAGCGCGGACAGGGTGGTCAGGGCGACGGCAGCGGTGAGTGCCTTGAGGGTGAATCGACGTTGCATGAGTGCTTCTCCGGTATGGGTTGACAAGTTTCCATCTCGCTGGGTCGGGCCTGGGGAAACAGGCCTTTTTTGTCGCGATGGATGCACTTTAGGGAGGAACTGGGGATTGGGGAATACGCCGAGTGGCGTATGGGGGGGAGAATCGAAAGTAGCAGCCGATAAAACCAAGCGTCAAGCGAAAATAGTCACCCGTTGCTGGTGACATCAGTGATAACTCGAACAACACGGCACCAAGCGAATGCGCTGCCCTTAAGGAGTAAAAATATGCTGGTTACCCGACTCAAACTCAAAAATTGGCGGAACTTTCGTGCATTGGATGTGCCGCTGCGCGAAGTGTCTTATCTGCTCGGCCCCAATGCATCGGGCAAATCGAATCTGCTTGATGCTTTTCGTTTCTTGCGCGATGTGAGCAAATCCAAAGGGGGTGGTTTGCAGCAAGCTGTTGCCGACCGGGGAGGCATCAGCAAGCTGCGGTGCCTGCATGCACGCACCGACACGGAGGTGCTGATCGACATCGAACTGGCTCAGTCTCCCGACGATGCACCGCAGTGGCGTTATGTGCTGGGCTTCAAGCCAGAAGGCAAAGGCGCGCAGCGCATCCTCATTTCCACCGAGGAGGTCTGGAAAGACGACCAACGCCTTTTTACCCGGCCCGACAGAAATGACAAGGCCGATCCAATGCTCCTGACCCAGACACGTCTGGAACAGATAGCGGCCAACGCTAGCTTTCGCGATCTGGCGGATTTTTTCGGCGCCACAACCTATTTGCACCTAGTTCCACAGTTGCTAAAATTCGCCGAAAAAATGGGGTGGCACCGGCTGGAAGATGATCCTTTCGGCCAGGGTTTTCTAGAGCGGATTGCGAAAACCCCTGACAAAACACGCACCGCCAGACTCAACAAGATCAGCAAGGCACTGATGCTTGCCGTGCCCCAGTTCAAGGAATTGCGATTTGCTCAGGACAAACTAGGCCACCCCCATCTGGAAGCCTTGTATGCCCACCATCGCCCCAACGCTGGCTGGCAATCGGAAGAGCATTTCTCGGACGGCACGCTGCGCCTGCTGGGCCTCTTGTGGACGCTGCTCGATGGCAATTCCCTGCTGCTGCTGGAAGAGCCTGAAATCTCACTGAACGATGCCATCGTCAAAGAAATTCCTCTCATCCTGCAGCGCTTGCAACGTGAAAGGAAATACAAACGCCAGATCATTTTGAGCACACACAGCGAAGCGCTTCTGAGCAATCCGGGAATTGATGGTCGCGGGGTTGTGCTGCTCGAAACCGGACCGCAAGGCTCCACTGGCAGAACGCTTGAGAAAGAAGAGACGATTGCGCTGGAAGCAGGCTTGTCTGTTGCGGAAGTTGTGTTGCCTAAAACCCGGCCCACTTCCGTCAACCAATTAGGTTTTTGGCAATGATGCCAGTAGCCCTGGCAACCGAAGATATCTTGAGCGAAGCGATTGGATTTCGCTTACTGGCCGAATTGCCAGTCCCTGTGACGCCCGGCCTGTTACTGCGCAAAGATGGCTTTGGCTATCTACGCTCAGGCATGAACAACTGGCGGCAACTGGCGCAGCACCAGACCGTGCTGATTCTCACCGACCTGGACCAAGTCGCCTGCCCCGTTGAACTCAAGGCGCAGTGGCTCGGCAAGAAGCCACTGCCAGCTAACTTGATGTTCCGCATTGCCGTGCGAGAAATCGAGTCCTGGGTTTTGGCTGACCATGAAGCCATGCGAAAGCTGATAGGCAAAAAAGGAACTCTACCGCCCGAGCCAGATACCTTGCCAGACCCCAAGCAACATTTGCTCAAACTCGCAAAGCTGGCAGCCAGACCAGTACGGCAGGACTTGGTCAAAGAGGCTGGCGCGGTGGCAAGTCAGGGGATTGGGTACAACCAGCGTCTGACGGCTTGGATAAGTTCTGAGTGGAGTCCTGAACGTGCCGCGCAACGCTCACCCAGTTTGCAGCGCACACGCATTCGCCTCCATGAATTAGCCTTGCGACTGCAAGCCGAAAATCATGAATATTGAATTTTTGCAACTCCAAATCACGCTACAAATTCAATAGCTATCTGTACATGTCCAGTAAGCGCCAGCGGCCTGAAATACTTGAAACTCCCGCTTCAGCTCCACGACAGCCGACGCAGCCAAGCCCCGCCGCCTCGTCCATTGCCACGCCAACTGGTAAATTGCATCCCGGCCCGCGTCTTGCGGGCCACGCCACACAACACACCGGAGACAACCCCCATGGCCAAGCTTTTCGCGATCTACCAGCAGCCCGCCGACACCGCTGCATTCGATGACTACTACTTCAACAAGCATCTGCCGCTGGCCAAGACGCTTCCCGGCTTGCGCAGCTATGAAGTGACCAGCGGTGACGTGATGGGCATGGCGGGCAAGCATGGCGCGTACCTGGTCGCCGTGCTGGAATTCGACTCCGTGCCGGCCATCCAGGCGGCCATGGCGTCAGCGCAAGGGCAGGCCACCGCCGCCGACCTGGCCAACTTTGCCGGCGCCGGCGTGGACATCATGGTGGGCGAGACGCGCCAGGTCTGATTCAGCACCGAGGCTGCCAGCCGAACTCCGCTTTTCAGCCTGCTGCCTTCCGCTGCTTTTCCAGGAACGGCGTCAGCAAATCCATCGGCAGCGGAAAGATCACGGTCGTGTTCTTGTCGGCGCCTATCACCGTCAGCGTTTCCAGGTAGCGCAGCTGGATCGCCTGCGGCTCCTGCGCGAGGATTTTCGCCGCCTGGAACAGCTTTTCAGAGGCCTGCAGCTCGCCCTCGGCATGGATCACCTTGGCGCGCCGCTCGCGTTCGGCTTCGGCCTGGCGGGCAATCGCGCGGATCATGGATTCGGTCAGATCGACCTGCTTGATCTCGACATTGGCGACCTTGATGCCCCACGAGTCGGTTTGCGCATCGAGCGCCTGCCGGATGTCAGTGTTCAGCTTCTCGCGCTCGGCCAGCATGTCGTCGAGCATGTGCTTGCCCAGCACCGAGCGCAGCATGGTCTGCGCGAGCTGGCTGGTGGCGTTGAGGTAATCGACCACCTGGATGATGGCCTTTTGCGGGTCGATGACGCGCAGGTACACGACGGCGCTGACCTTGACCGACACGTTGTCGCGCGAGATCACGTCCTGCGTCGGCACCTCCAGCACCACGGTGCGCAAATCCACCCGCACCGCCTGCTGGACGATCGGGATGATGATGACCAGCCCCGGCCCCTTGACCTGCCAGAAGCGCCCCAGGGTGAAGACGACGCCGCGCTCGTACTCGCGGAAGATGCGCACCGCGTTGAGCAAGAAAACAATCAGCAGCAGCACCATCAGTGCGCCGCCCAGCCAGCCGAATTCGATATTCATGTTGATTTTCCTTCCGGGCCAACCGCCTCGACGCTGAGCACCAGCCCGTCGATGCCGACCACCCTGACCTGTTGACCCCGCCCAAGCGGGGCGTTCGCACGAACCTTCCACACTTCGCCGAGGATGCTTGCCGACACGCTGCCGTCGGGATTGACGATGACTTCGCCGGTAGCTCCCAGCATCTGCTCGCGGCCGCTGACCACCGGCCGCTGGCGCGCGCGCAGCGCGAAGTTCAGCACGACCAGCAGAAAAGCGGCGCTGGCCAGCGTCACGCCGGCAATCAAGGGCCACGGAATCCGGTAAGCGGGCGCGTCGGTGTCGATCAGCATGACCGAGCCCATCACAAAGGCCACGATGCCGCCCAGCCCCAGCAGGCCAAAACCCGGCGCGAAATGCTCGGCCACCAGCAGGCCGACGCCCAGCGCGATCAGCGCCAGGCCGGTATAGCTCACCGGCAGCAGCTGCAGGGCGAACAGCGCCAGCAGCAGGCTGATGCCGCCGATGACGCCGGGCGCGACCAGGCCCGGGCTGAAGAACTCGAACAGCAGGCCGTAGAAACCGAGCATGAGCAGGATGTAGGCAATGCCCGGGTCGGTGATGACCGCCAGCAGCCGGGTGCGCCAGTCCGGCTGGATGTCGATGATTTCGGCGGCGGCGGTGGCCAGCCGCCTTTCCTGGCCCAGCACCGTGAGCTTGCGGCCGTCGAGCTGTTTGAGCAGTTGCGGCATGTCGGCGGCGATCAGATCAATCACGTTCAGCTTGAGCGCCTCCTGCGCCGACAGGCTGACCGCTTCGCGTACCGCCTTGTCGGCCCATTCGACGTTGCGCCCGCGCAGTTCGGCCAGGCCGCGAATGTAGGCGGCCGCATCGTTGGTCTGCTTGTTCCGCATCGCCTGCGCCGAGGAAGGCGCGTTGTCCGTCCCGGATTTGTCCCGGGAGGCAGCCGGTTCGCGCGGTGCTGCGGGCTGGGGGCCTAGCGACACCGGCGTTGCCGCCCCCAGGTTGGTCGCCGGCGCCATCACGGCGATGTGGCTGGCGTACAGAATGTAGGTGCCGGCGCTTGCCGCGCGCGCGCCGTTGGGCGCGACGAAAGTGGCAATGGGTACGGGCGAGGCGAGGATGTTCTTGATGACCGAACGCATCGACAGGTCCAGGCCGCCCGGCGTGTCCATCTGGATGACGACCAGTTGCGCCTTGAGCGCGGCGGCCTTGTCAAGGCCGCGCCGCAGGTAGTCGGCATGGGCAGGCCCGAGCGCCCCGCTCTGGCTGAGCAGCACGACGGGCGGCACCGCAGTCTGCACCGGCTGCGCGCCAATCAGCGACGACCAGAAGATCAACAGCAGCGCGAGTATTCGCATCAACCCGCCTCCTTTTCACGGCCAGTCAACTAAGTTGCAAGCATGGCGGCACTCCGGGCGGCCTTGCCGGCTAAATATCCAGCTCCACCCACACCGCCGCATGGTCCGATGCCGCTTCCTCGGCGCGCGTCACTTCCTTGAAGTGCGGCCACAAGGTTCCGTTCGTGCCGCCCCACATGCCGCGCCGCTCGACGCCGGCAGCCTTCACCTTGTCGAACAGCCCGGGCGACAGCAGGATGTAGTCGAACTTGCCCGAGGCGGTGCAATTGCCATGGGTGCCGGGCCGCCCGCCGTTGTCATACTTCGGGTGGCTGGCCACGTCGCGCAGGCTTGAGCCTTCGCGCAGCAGCGGGTTCAAGGGGGCGTTGCCGGGCACTTCGTTCAGGTCGCCCATCATGACCAGCCAGTCGTCGCCTTCGGCAAGGTGCGCGTCGTAGATCTCGCGCACCCGCGCGGCCTGCCGCTTGCGTTTGGCGTTGTTCGCGGCCTGCTCTCCGTAGCCCTTGCTTTTGAAATGGTTGAGCAGCACCCACAGCCGTTTTCCGCTGGGCAGGCCCAGCTGGTATTCGGCGCAGTCGCGGCTGAAGATCAGGCCTTGCGCGTCGGCATCGTGCACATGCGAGCGGATCGACAGCACCGGGTAGTCGCGGCGCGTCAGCAGGCCCACGTCGATGCCCCGGTCATCGTTGCCGTCCACCAGCATGACATGGTGATAGGCATTGAACAAAAGATGCTCCACGCTGGTTTCGCCCAGCACCTGCTCGTTGAACAGGCGCAGCGTGGTGCGGTCTTCGGCCTCCATCACGCCCAATACGTCGGCGTTGAGGGTGGCAATGACCCGGGCCGTGTTTTGCGTGGCCACTTCATTGACCGGCTCCGTCTTCAGCTCGACCCAGCCAATCCAGCTGGTGCGCCCGCTGGCGATGATTTCGGGTTCCCCGGTTCGCGGCCTCTTGATCAGCTGCCCGCGAATCTTGCGCAGCCGCATCAGCGGCCCCTCGTCGGATTTGAGCAGCCCGCTGGCCTTGAGCAAGGCCAGCATGCGGGTCTTGTCGGCGCTGCTGTAAACCGCCTTTTCAAACAAGGTATTGAGCGCCTGGTGTGCTTCCAGCGCCGGTTTGCCCTCGGCCCATGTCGCCCCGTTCATCGCCTTGGTACGGTTAAACATGTTTTCGACGTTAAAGGTGGCAATCAGCATGGATGTTCCCCTGAAGGTGACGCCGGCTTGGGCGCTGATGCGCTAATGCGCAGGGCTGCCGGTCAGCGCCATCACCAGCCACCAGGAGCAAGCCGGCCCATCCGGATCAGCCGCTGCCGGGTCAAGCTGGTGAAGGCAGTCGCTGGGCTGCACATAGCCGTGCTCGCCCAGTCGCGGCAAGAAGTCGGGCAGGTCGCCATCGCCCGGCCGGTGTTTTTTGGAAGACCAGGAAAACCTGACGACTTCCAGGCCATACAGCGATTGCAAGCGGTCACAGCGCTCAAAACACGCGGCAGGCGTGCTGTTGTAGCCATGCAGGTAGAGCAGCAGTGGCCGCGATTCCTGGAACATGGGCAGCAACGCCTGCATCGAGTCGGCATCATCCACATCGCTGTCGATTTGCGACACCTTCCAGCGCCCCGCCGTGGCCTGCGGCGTGTGTTCCAGGGTGGCCAGCGCCCGGTGAGCCAGATCGGCGGTGAATGTTTGCTGACAAACCAATGCGTCGGCCCTGCTTTCGAGTTCACGACTGCTGAAGATAAGCATCTTCGTCTCCCTTGTTACTTTTTCTTGGACAGTGCATGAGTGCACTGTCCAGTCATCGTGACCAAAGAGCTTGCCGATGGCTATCCCCCAAACGAGTGATTTGCATCACGCATTCCTATTAAGAACCCTGGGTCATTTGGGAACAGGGATATCAATCGCTACAAATACAATAGCTATACAGGCTTATTCCACCTGCGCAAAAGGCCTGAATCATCGAAAATTCAAGCCGGCGGCAACTCAACCGGCTCATCCTGCCGGGCCTTGCTGAAAATATCCCACGCCGCCATGAACATGGCGGCAATCACCGGGCCGATGACAAAGCCATTCAGCCCGAACAGGGACATGCCGCCAATCGTGGAAACCAGCACCACGTAGTCGGGCATCTTGGTGTCCTTGCCGACCAGCACCGGGCGCAAGACATTGTCAACCAGGCCAATCACCAGAACGCCGAAGGCGATCAGCACCACGCCCTGCCAGATGGCGCCGGTCGCCAGGAAATAGATCGCCACCGGAATCCAGACCAGCGCCGCGCCGACGGCGGGCAGCAGCGACAGGAAAGCCATCAGCGTGCCCCACAGCACGGGCGCGTGAATGTCCAGGAACCAGAAGATCAGGCCGCCCAGCGCGCCCTGCATGACAGCCACCGCGATATTGCCCCTGACGGTGGCGCGAATGACGGTGGTGAACTTGCTGAAGAGATTGCGCTTGATGTCTTCTTCGAGCGGAATGGCCTGCTTGATGCGCCTGGACAGCGCGGCGCCGTCGCGCAGGAAGAAAAACATCAGGTACAGCATGATGAAAAAGCTGACGAAAAAATCAAAGGCGTTTTGCCCGATGCTCAGGGCCTGCGCGGCAATGAACTGGCTTCCCTTGGTCAGGCTGTCCGACACGCGCTCCTGGATCAGGCCCAGGTTGTTCAGCCCCGAGCGGTTGAGCAGGCTGGTGATCCACGCCGGAAGCGCATCATAAATCTGCTGGAAATAGCGGCCAAAGCTCAAGTCCCCGGACTGCACGCGCTGGTAAACGCCGGCCGCTTCCTGTGTCAGCAGAACGCTGATCAGCCCCACGGGCAAAATGACCAGCACCAGGATGATGGACACCGTGAACAGGGCCGAGAGCGTGCGCCGTTGAGACAGCTTGTTCATGAAGCGCAAAAAGATTGGCGAAAACATCAGCGCGAAGATCGCTCCCCAGAACACCGCGCCGTAATAAGGCCAGAGCACCCAGAAGAAAGCCAGCGAAACCAGCACCAGCAGCAGCAGGAAGGATCTGTCTTCAAGGGTGGAAGACCTGGCCATTTTTGAAAGTTTCATGGGCTTGCCGAGGTTAAGAAGGCTAAAAAAATTACCCATGGTAACGGCATCAATGCCGGCAACGGGACGCAGATGCTCCTTGTCCAGCGTCATGAAGCGCTAAATTCACCGGCTGCATTCGTGTGCTTGCAACGGCCCTGAAAATCACATCCTCGCCGCTTCGGTTCAGGCTTTGCGGGACGGATCTGCGTCCCCGCTGTCTTCATCGGCTTCCAGGTCATCGCTGTCGTCGGCGAGGTCTTCGACTTCATTCAGATCGCTCAGATCGTCAAGATCATCGCCCGCCGCCTCGTTCAGGCCAGTCTCCTCATCAGCGCCGGGCGGCTGTTCAATCTGGTCGGGCAGGATGTCGGCATCCGCGTGGCCACGGCCCGTGCCCACCGTGGCGCGCTCCCCGGTTCCGGCGGAATCGCTGTCGCTGGACAACTCGTCGTCGCTGTAAGCGCCCGTGGCATCGCTGCCGCTGTCGGAGTTGTCGCTCGGACCCAGGGCGTGCATGTCTTTTCCACTGATTTCCTCGGGCAGCTTGGAGCCGCCCAGAATGCTGCTGGTTGCCATGGTGTTTCCTTGTGCGTTTAAAAGGTCTTGAGGCTTCCTATTGTGAAAAGCCAGGCTGGCCGGCCCTGTCGGACAGTCAAGGGCCATGCTGTCAGCCGCTGGCGCATGTGTTGCCATTGCGCTAAAAATCGGCCTGTCATCGCCGGCAAAATCATGCACCGGCTGATGTGCCTGCGGCGTAAAGCTGCGCAACAGGCTGCAAGGATGCTGGAGCTGCCAGGCAAACTGGCGTCCAATGGCACGGATGTTTGACTCTTCGCTTTACAAATCAATGAATTTTTCCACGGCCAATCGACTCAAATCATGTTCCGCCTTGCCCGCCAGGGCGTTTACCGTGCCGGCATGGGCATTGACGCTCTGCATGAGCGCGGCAGCGGCTTTGTTCGCCTTGAGCGCCCACGCCCAAGGCGTCGAAACGCCTGCAGCGGCGCCCTCTTCCGCTGCTTCTGAAGTTTCCGCCGCCGAACTGCCCGCGCCAGCGCCCCGCTATGCGGCCAATGACCTGGAGCGCGCCTTCGGCTTCATGGATGGCGACCGCGATGGCAAGGTCAGCCGCCAGGAAGCGTCCGGCTTTCGCGGCGTGGCCAAGAACTTTGACCGGGCCGACAGCAACCAGGACGGTTTCCTGTCGCGCGAGGAATTCGACACGGCCATGAACTACGTCAAGCCGAAATGACCCGCTCAGCCTGCGCCTGCGCACAGCAATGGGCGTGAAGCCCAAAGCGAGCGCCGGGTGAGCTACGTCGTTGCCGTCAGGGCCTTGTGCGAGTTCACCGCCAAGCAGGGCGACCTGGACCTGCGCTTCACGCCCTCGCCTTCGGCCCAGGAAGGCATCGCCGGCCATGCGCTGGTGGCCTCGCGCCGCAGCAAAAGCTGGCAGCCCGAACTCAGCCTGAGCGGCGACTACCAGGAACTGCGGGTGCGCGGCCGGGCCGACGGCTACGACCCGGACAAGAACCAGCTCGAAGAAGTCAAGACCTTCCGGGGCGACCTGGCGGCCATGCCCGAGAACCACCGGCAACTGCACTGGGCGCAAGTGAAGATTTACGGCTGGCTGCTGTGCCAGAAGCTCGAACTGCCCGAGGTGCGGCTGGCGCTGGTGTATCTTGATATCGGCAGCCATGAGGAAACGCTGCTGACCGAACGCATGAGCGCCGATGCGCTCAGGGATTATTTTGAAGCGCAGTGCGAAAAATTCCTCGGCTGGGCGCGGCAGGAGCTGGCCCACCGCGCGGCGCGCGATGCGGCGCTGCAGGCGCTGGCTTTCCCGCACGCCGCTTTCAGGCCCGGCCAGCGCGACCTGGCCGAAGCGGTGTACCGATCCGCCGCCAGCGGCCGCAGCCTGATGGCCCAGGCGCCGACCGGCATCGGCAAGACCATCGGCACGCTTTTTCCGCTGCTCAAGGCCGCGCCCCGGCAGGAACTCGACAAGGTATTTTTTCTGGCGGCCAAGACGCCGGGCCGCCGGCTGGCGCTGGATGCGCTGGCGTTGATCCAGCAGAGCGCGCCGGCGCTGCCCCTGCGCGTGATCGAACTGGTGGCGCGCGACAAGGCTTGCCTGCACCTGGACAAGGCCTGCCACGGCGATTCGTGCCCGCTGGCCCAGGGCTTTTATGACCGCCTGCCGCAGGCGCGCAGTGCCGCGCTGGCAGACCCACGGGCCAGCCGGCAGGGCAAGGAGGCGCTGCGTGAGGTGGCCCTGGCGCATGGCGTGTGCCCCTACTACCTGAGCCAGGACCTGGTGCGCTGGAGCGATGTGGTGGTCGGCGACTACAACTATTACTTTGACGTGAGCGCCCTGCTGCATGCGCTGACGGTGGGCAACCAGTGGCGCGTCAGCGTGCTGGTCGATGAAGCGCACAACCTGGTGGACCGGGCGCGCAAGATGTATTCGGCCGAACTGGACCAGGCCGAGTTGGCGGGGGTTCGGCACGCTGCGGCGCCCGCGCTGCGAAAGCCGCTCGACCGCCTGCACCGCGTCTGGCGCGATCTGCAGAAAGACCCGCGGCACGATCCGCAGGCGGCTTACCAGGTGCGGCCCGACCCGCCCGACAAATTCCTGCTGGCGCTGCAGCAGGCCACCAGCGCCATCACCGACGACATCGAGGCGCATCCGACGCGCGTGGACGCGGCGCTTCAGCGTTTTTATTTCGATGCGCTGCATTTCTCGCGCATGGCCGAGAGCTTCGGCGGGCATTCGCTGTTTGACATCACGCAGGATGCCGCTCCGGGCGGGCCGGCTCACACCAGGGGCAGCCGCGCTTGGTCCCGGCTGTGCATCCGCAATGTGGTGCCGGCGCCGTTCCTGGCGCCGCGCTTTGCCGCCGCCCGCTCGGTGGCGCTGTTTTCAGCCACGCTGAGCCCGCAAAACTATTACGCCGACATGCTCGGGCTGCCCGCCGACACGGCCTGGGTCGATGTGCAGTCGCCCTTCATGGCCGATCAGCTGGCGGTGCGGGTGGTCAGCGACATCTCCACCCGCTACCAGCACCGCGAGTTGTCGCTGCAGCCCATCGCGGATCTGATGGCGCGGCAATACGCGGAAAAACCGGGCAATTACCTGGTGTTCCTGAGCAGCTACGACTACCTGGAAAAGCTGGCGGAACGCTTCAGGCAGCATTACCCGCAGATCCCGATGTGGGAGCAGACGCGGCGCATGGACGAGGCGGCGCGCGATGAATTCCTTGCGCGCTTCACGGCGCAAAACCAGGGCATCGGCTTTGCCGTGCTGGGTGGCTCGTTTGCCGAGGGCATCGACCTGCCCGGCGACCGGCTGATCGGCGCCTTCATCGCCACGCTGGGCCTGCCGCAGGTCAACCCGGTCAATGAGCAGATCAAGCTGCGCATGGCCGAGAATTTTGGGGCCAGCCAGGCTTATGACTACACCTACCTGTACCCGGGCGTGCAGAAAGTGGTCCAGGCGGCCGGCCGGGTGATCCGCAGCAACTCGGATCGCGGCGTGATCTACCTGATGGACGACCGTTTTGCCCGGCCGGAGGTCAGGCGCCTGCTGCCGCGCTGGTGGCGGGTCGGGCAGATTCGCGTTTTCAAGTGAAAACAGCTTCTTGCGCAATAGGGTCGGGCATTTATTGCTATTTAAAATATAGCAATATTACTCGTTCGGGTTGTTGCCCTTGATGCCGTGCTGTTCTTTGTAGGCCAGCTGAACCCGTTCAAGCCGCTCAACCAGACCGTCAATCTTCGCGAAGTCCTTGACCGGCGCGGCCAGCAGGCGCTCCAGTTCTTCGCGCAAATGGTCGTATTCGGCTCGAAGGTCGGGGTTGAGCGTGCCGGGCGGAATGTAGCCGCTGCGCACGGAAGGCATTGGGTCTGAGGGCATGGCTTGTCTCCTGGTTGGATGAAGCGGGCGAGCTGAAAACCTGTCGATTCTAGGCATGCACGCCCTCAACAAGGCCGCCGACTTACCCTGCCCTGCCTGTAGTCCAACGCCGGGTTCAACCGCTGCCGGACACGAACGAAACATTCGAAACAAGCGGCAAAAAGTCAACGCCGAATCCGGCGATACCCGTAAATTGCAAGTTTCAAAGATGGATATTTTTTGGCCCCGGACTCTATTGAATCCTGATCACCAACCGCCGCATCGACCCATGCGCTCCTGCCATGACCACGTCAGCACCCACCGAAAAACTGCCGCTCTACCGTTCCCTGTACTTTCAGGTGGTGTGCGCGGTCATTGCCGGCGTCGCCCTGGGCTACTTTTACCCGAGCGCGGGCGAGAGCATGAAGCCACTGGGCGACGGCTTCATCAAGCTCATCAAGATGATGATCGCGCCGATTATTTTCTGCACTGTGGTGGTCGGCATTGCCGGCATGGAGGACATGAAAAAAGTCGGCAAGACCGGCGGCCTGGCACTGCTTTACTTTGAAGTCGTCAGCACCTTCGCGCTGATCATCGGCCTGGTGCTGGTCAACCTGTTCCAGCCCGGCGCCGGCATGAACATCGACGCGGCCACACTGGACACCAAGTCGATTGCCGCCTATACCGGACCGGGCAAGATGGTCAGCACGACTGACTTCATCCTGAACGTCATCCCGACCGCGTTTGTCGATGCCTTTGCCAAGGGCGAGATTTTGCAGGTGCTGCTGCTGGCCATTTTGTTCGGCTTTGCGCTGCACCGCTTCGGCGGCCGGGGCACGCTGGTGTTCGACATGATTGAAAAGTCGTCGCATGTGCTGTTCACCATCGTCGGCTTCATCATGAAGGTGGCGCCCATCGGTGCGTTTGGCGCCATGGCCTTCACGATTGGCAAGTACGGCGTCGGCTCGCTGTTTTCACTCGGCAAGCTGATGGGCGCGTTCTATCTGACCTGCCTGATTTTCATCTTTGGCGTGCTGGGCGCCATTGCGCGCATCCACGGCTTCAGCATCTGGAAGTTCATCAAGTACATCAAGGAAGAACTGCTGATCGTGCTGGGCACTTCGTCGTCGGAGTCGGTGCTGCCGCGCATGATGGAAAAGATGGAAAACCTGGGCGCCAAAAAGACCACCGTAGGCCTGGTGATTCCCACCGGCTATTCGTTCAACCTCGACGGCACGTCGATTTACCTGACGATGGCGGCGGTCTTCATCGCGCAGGCCACCAACACGCCGATGACGCTGATGCAGGAAATCACGCTGCTGGGTGTCTTGCTGCTCACCTCAAAAGGCGCGGCGGGCGTGACGGGAAGCGGATTCATCGTGCTGGCAGCCACGCTGTCGGCCGTGGGCACGGTGCCGGTGGCCGGTCTGGCCTTGATTCTGGGCATAGACCGCTTCATGTCGGAAGCGCGCGCGCTGACCAACCTGATCGGCAATGGCGTGGCCACGCTGGTCGTGGCCAAGTGGACCAACGAGCTGGACATGGAGCGGCTCCAGGCCGGCCTGAACAACGAGACGTGGGAAGAAGCCCAGGAACCGGAAAGGGTGCTGGACAAAAAAACGGAGCACATGCCGGTTTCCGCCATGAGTGATGCTGGCTGACCGTTGCCATGCCGGCATGGCGGTCAACCCTGCATTGACGGCTTCAGGACGCCGTTGAAGCCAGCGCGCTTAGCGCGACTGGCGCGGCGCAGGGCCGGGTCCGCGACCGGCAATGTGGCGGAAGGTGATACGGCCCTTGCTCAGGTCGTAAGGGGACAGTTCCAGCGACACCTGGTCGCCGGCCAGGATACGGATATGGTTCTTGCGCATCTTGCCGGAGGTGTAGGCCACCAGCTTGTGGCCGTTGTCCAGCGTCACGCGAAAGCGCGAGTCGGGCAGAACCTCGTCAACCAGTCCGTGCATTTCAATCAATTCTTCTTTGGCCATCTATAACTCCTGATATTTCAAAAATTTCAAAATTATTTTGTGTCGCCAGCCCACACGGGCTGGCTTTGCATCATGCGCAAACCGGCGCTGAGCGTTCGTGAATCCAGCCCAAGGCGTGTTCGGTAGCGTAATGTACGGCAGCGGCGGCGCTGTCAAAAATTCCGGTGAAACGCAGCACCCTGTCATGGGTACCGCTGCCGCGACCGGAGCGGATGGAAACTGAAGCCGCGAAGCGGCCTTCGCCCTGCGATTTGGCAGTGGGCGAGACAAGGTATTTACCTACCTCTATTTGGGTATCGTTCATAGTCATAAAAGTCTTTGCCGGATATTTTTTCCGGCTTCATGGGAGAGAGTAACCAGCTTGCGAGCAAGCCAACGTGTATTCGGTATCTGGCCGCCAGGCAGGTGAAAGCCAAGGCAGCTTGAGCCATAAGTGGGCACCGTTGGTGGAAGTGCTCGCCAGGAAATGGAGGAGTGCTGTGGGCATCAAGGCTGAAAAACCTGTGAAAGCAGTGCCAGATCGCTGGGAATTCGGGCTCTAGGAAGCGCCGCATTTGAGAAAGAAGCCGAATGAAACAGTGACTTCGATGAAAAACGCTGATGCGTTACCGAACCCACCATTATAACCGGGCAGCCGGACAAGTGCGGCTCTATCATTCAGCACTCGAACTGCGGATGAAGCTGCCGGATGCGGTTCATGGCCCGGCCGGCGGCGGCGGTGCGGGTTTCCACGCCCAGCTTGGCGTACACGCGCTCCAGGTGTTTTTTGATCGTTGCCGGGCTGGCGCCCAGGATGTCGCCAATGTCGCGGTTGACCTTTCCCTTGACCACCCAGTACAGCACCTCGGCCTCCCGGGCGGTGAGCTTGAAGCTCAAGGCTATCGCCTCGACCACGGCATCGTCCGAAATTTCACGCATCACGATCAGCCAGTCGCCGCCGCTGTCGCTGCCCTCGGTTTGCTGGTGCAGCCGGAACGTCAGGCGGCGCGGCCCCTGCTCCACCGTCAGGCGCGGCGGCTCAATCTGGAGCTCGGCGTCGGCCAGGTGGCGGCGCAGCCAATCCAGCACGGGCTGCGGCGTTTGCGGCGCCGTGGTGCCGTAGTAGCGCATCAGCAGTTCGCGCGCCAGCGGCGTTTGCCAGATCAGCTTGCCATCCTCCTTGCCATCGGCATGCATGCGCACGGTCATGCTGGCGTAGCCAAACGCGTCGAGCGCGTTGCGCGCCTGGCCGGCCTGCCGGGCTTCCTGCCGGGCGCGGCGCGCGCCCTGCAGATGTACGCCCATGCGGGCCATGACTTCCTTGGGCTTGATCGGCTTGGTCACATAGTCCACGCCACCGGCCTGCAAGGCGGCCACCAGGTGCTCGGTTTCGGTCAGGCCGGTCATGAAGATGATGGGAATGTGCGCGGTTTCCGGCATCGCCTTGAGTCGCCTTGCCACTTCAAAACCGTCCATGCCGGGCATCATGGCGTCGAGCAGCACGATGTCGGGAACGGCCTGGCTGGCGGGCGCGCTGCAGCGCGGCTTCGCCGCTGGTGGCGACCAGCACGGTATAGCCGGATTCGTCGAGCGCGTCATGCAGCACCGCCAGGTTGTCGGGCACGTCGTCAACGATCAGCACCACGTCGCTGTTGGCGCGGTCCAGCGTGCGATCCAGGCGGCTGTCAGGCATCAAGTTCATGACCGGGTTCTTTCTGTGTGAGCTGGCTGGCCATGGCTTCAAAGCGGAATTGACGCGCCATCAGGCGCATCTCCTCGACAAAGGAAGCGGTGGCCGGTTGCTGCTTTTCAATGTCCGCCAGCTTGTTGAGGATGCCACGGTAAAAGCCAAGATGGACCACTTCCAGCAGGCTGGCAAGCTGGCGCGCATCGGGCAGGATACGCGGCGCTGGCATGGCAACAACCGGGGCGGTGTTCGCTGCCGGGGCGTCATAGCGCCAGACCAGCCCCAGGCTGCGCTCCAGCCAGTCAATCAGCTCGGTATGGCGCACCGGCTTCAGGATGAAATCCTCGGCGCGTATGCCCACGTCGTTGTCCAGCCCCTTGTCAAAGGCGTTGGCCGACACAATCGCCAGGTGAATGCCGGCATGCCCCGCGTTGCGCACGCGGCGCAGCGTTTCCCAGCCGTCAATGCCGGCCATGGCCAGGTCCATGAAAATCACGTCGGGCCGATAGCCTGCCGCCAGCAAATCCAGGCAGTCGTGGCCGCTAGCGGCGGTGCGCAGTTCGAAGCCCATGGGCGCCAGCAGTTGCACCAGCAGTTCGCGGTCGGGCTCCTCGTTGTCCACCACCAGCAGCTTGCGGCGCGCGCCCTCGTAGCCCTGCGGCCGGCGCCTGGCATCCCGGACTTTGGTGGCAGGAAAGCTGGCTGTCGCCAGATGCACCTCCGGCAGGAACAGCCGGATGCGAAACACCGAGCCCTTGCCCGGAGTGCTGACCACCGTCATCTCGCCGCCCATCAGGTCAGTCAGCATCTTGGCAATCGTCAGGCCCAGGCCGGCGCCCGATGAGCCGCCCACGCTCTGGCCGGCCGTGCTGCCGCGCGCGAAAGGCTCGAAAATCTTCTCCAGCTCGGTCGCGCTCATTCCGGGGCCGGTGTCCTCGATGTCGATATGGGCCATCTCGCGCGCATGGCGCACCCTGAAGGTGACCTGGCCCTGGGCGGTGAACTTGATGGCATTGCCCAGCAGGTTGATCAAGACCTGGCGGACCCGCTGCTCATCGGCGCGCACCAGTTCGGGCAGATGGCCTGCAGCTTCAAAAGAAAAGCGCAGGCCCTTGGCGGCCGCCTGCAACTCGAACATGCCGGCCACCTCGTGCACGCAGTCGGCAAACTGCATCGGCCTGACATTGAGCGTCAGCTTGCCGGCTTCGATGCGGGCGATGTCGAGCGTGCCCTCGATCAGCGACAGCAAATGTTCGCCGCCGCGCTTGATGACGCTGACCGCCTGCTGGCGGTGCGGCGGAATGCTGGTGTCTTCGCCCATCAACTGCGCATAGCCCAGGATGCTGTTGAGCGGCGTTCGCAGCTCGTGGCTGATGGCGCTGATGTAGCGGCTCTTGGCCTGATTGGCCTGATCGGCCACGCGTTTGGCCTGCTGCAGCGCCTGATCGGTTTGCCGGTGCGACTCGATTTCCTGCATGAGCAGATGGGTCTGTCGGTTCGATTCTTCCTGTGCCACCTGCCGGCTCTTGTGCGCCAGCACCAGCCACCAGGCCACCAGCCCGGCAATCACCAGCAGCGCCATGTAGGCCTTCAAAAAGCCCGAACGCAAGGCGGACTCGGACGCCGCCAGTTCCGCCAGAGAGCTGATTTCCTGACGGTAAAGCAGGCCGAACAGCGTGGCCAGCAGCGGCACGATGACCAGCATCAGCAGCAGAAAATGGCTCAGCCCGTTGTCCAGGAAAGGCCAGACCGGGCGCGGCAGCAGCCAGCGCAGCGCGGCCGACCACTGCGCCGACAGGCTTGCGTGGGGTTTGCACAAGTCGCCGCAACGCGCATCGAGCGTGCAGCACAGCGAGCAGATCGGCCCCTGGTAAGCCGGGCAATGCGCCATGTCGGGGCCTTCATAGCTGCGCTCGCAAATCACGCAGTGCTGGGTGGCATGGCGCTTGTGGAGTCCCCCGGCGGCCGATGAAGCAGAGCGGCGCGCGATGTAGTAGCGCCCCTGGGTGGCCCAGGCAATCAGCGGCGCCGCCACGAACGCGGTCGTCATGGCGATCACCGCCGAAAATGCCCGTGCCATCTCGCCATACAGCCCCAGATGCGCGGTGATCGACAGCAGCGAAGCAAGCGCCATGGCGCCCACGCCGACCGGGTTGATGTCATAAAGATGGGCGCGCTTGAACTCGATTCCCGGCGGCGACAGGCCCAGCGGCTTGTTGATGACCAGGTCCGCCACCACGGCCATGACCCAGGCGATCGCGATGTTCGAATACAGCCCGAGCACCTCGCCCAGCGCCTGGAACACATTCATTTCCATGAGCATGAAGGCGATGGCGGTGTTGAACACCAGCCAGACCACCCGGCCCGGGTGGCTGTGCGTCAGGCGCGAGAAAAAGTTCGACCAGGCCAGCGAGCCGGCATAGGCATTGGTCACATTGATCTTGAGCTGCGACACCACGACGAACAGCGCCGTGGCGCCCACGGCCCAGCTGTAATTCGGAAACACATATTCATAGGCGGCCAGGTACATCTGGTTCGGGTCCACGGCCCGGTCCAGCGGCACCATGTTGGAAATCGCCAGGTAGGCCAGCAGCGCGCCGCCCAGCATCTTGACCACGCCCAGCAGCACCCAGCCCGGCCCGCCGATGAACACCCCGGCCCACCAGCGCCAGCGGTTGGCCTTGGTCTGCACCGGCATGAAGCGCAAATAGTCGGCCTGCTCACCCATCTGGGTGATCAATGCGATGCCGACCGTTAACGCCGCACCAAACAGGTGCAAATTGAAGTCGCCACTGCCTCCTTTCTCGCCTCCATACTGAACGACGCCTGAAAACGCACCAGGAGCGAGCATAAAAACATACGCAAAAGGCACGACCAGCATGATGAGCCACAAGGCTTGCGTCCAGACCTGCAGGCGGCTGATGGTTGAAACGCCATGGGTGACCAGCGGAATCACCACCAGCGCGCAGATCAGGTAGCCCCATTTGGGCGGTATGCCGAAGACAAGCTCCAGCGCATAGGCCATGACGGCGGCTTCGAGCGCAAAGAAAATGAAGGTGAACGACGCGTAGATCAGCGAGGTCAGCGTCGAGCCGATGTAGCCGAAACCCGCGCCGCGCGTCAGCAAATCCATATCGACGCCATGGCGCGCCGCATAAATGCTGATCGGCAGGCCGGCCAGGAAAATGATCAGCCCCGTGGCCATGATGGCCCAGAAGGCATTGGTGAAGCCGTATTTCACCAGCAAGGTCGCCCCGACCGCCTCCAGGATCAGGAACGAGGCCGCGCCGAACGCGGTATTGGCCACCCGCCATTCCGACCATTTTCGAAAGCGCTGCGGCGTGAAGCGCAGCGCGTAGTCTTCCATGGTTTCGCTGGCCACCCAGCTGTTGTAGTCGCGCCTGACCTTGATGATGCGCTGCACCGCCACCTCGGGTTCGGCGCCTGCGCCCCGGCCTTCATCCGGCGAGCCCGTGGGCATGCCCGGTTGAGGCGGTGGCGGTGAAGGCGTGGCGACGGCGTCCATGGTGCGAGGGATGATAGGCAGGCAGAGTGAAAGGCTCACAATTGCTGCACCTTCTGTGCCACACCAGCGCTGCCCTCTGGCTGATGGCATGCAAGCCGATGGCACCAATCTTGCGATTTTAGAGAAGCCGAACCCGAAAGAGCCCCATGGAATTGACTCCCCGCGAAAAAGACAAACTGCTGATATTCACAGCGTCCCTGCTGGCCGAGCGGCGCCGGGCGCGCGGCCTCAAGCTCAACTACCCCGAAGCCGTGGCGCTGATCAGCGCGGCCGTGATGGAAGGCGCGCGCGACGGCAAGACCGTGGCGCAGTTGATGAGCGAGGGCCGCACCATCCTGACCCGCGCCGATGTGATGGACGGCATCGCCGAGCTGATCCCCGATATCCAGGTCGAAGCAACCTTTCCCGATGGCACCAAGCTGGTCACGGTGCACCAGCCGATTGTGTGAGGCGCCTGCGCGCCATGGCATGCCGCTTGTTCAGTAACTCTTTTTTTGATAGCTGCATGCGCATTACCAGATTGCGCTACAGCCCTTATTGATACTTATTCCAGAGGAAATAACCCCTATGCCACGCAAACCACCTCGCGCTCTTTTTTTGATAGCTGCATGCGCAATGGCGACAAGCGCAAAAGCCCATATTGGCACTGATTTTGGGGCGCACGCGGAGATTGGCTTCCTTGACGGGCTGCTGCATCCCTTCACCGGCCTGGACCATCTGGCCGCCATGCTGGCCGTCGGCTTCTGGAGCGCCTTGAGCGCGCGCCGCCTGTGGACCACGCCGCTGGCCTTCGCGGCGATGCTGCTGGCGGGCGCCCTGCTCGGCCTGGCTGGCATCGAACTGCCAGCCGTCGAGCCGATGATTGCCGCTTCGCTGCTGGTGCTGGGCTTGCTGGTGGCCTTGCGCACGCAGATGCCCGCCATGCTGGCAGCGGCGCTGGTCGGCGTGTTTGCGGTGTTTCACGGCGTGGCCCATGGCACGGAGCTGGCAGGCGCGGCGAACATCGAGGGACCGTTGCTCGGCATGCTGCTCGCGACGCTGGCGCTGCACGCCACCGGCCTTGGGCTGGGCTTGGCCTTGCGCCACACCGCCTGGGTTTCGCGCATGGCCGGCGCAGGCGTGGCCATGTTCGGCGTGACCCTGCTGGCCCAACTGGCCTGAAGGAAGCACCCATCATGATTCCAGGCGAACTGATCACCGACGGCCCCGACCACCTCCTCAACGAAGGCCGGCGCACCTTGACATTGGTGGTGCAAAACACCGCCGACCGACCCATCCAGGTGGGCTCGCACTACCACTTCGCAGAAACCAACGCGGCGCTGGGGTTTGACCGCATCGCCGCGCGCGGCATGCGGCTGAACATTGCATCCGGCACCGCCGTTCGCTTCGAGCCCGGCCAACAGCGCACGGTCGAGCTGGTGGATTTTGCAGGCGAGCGAAACATCTACGGCTTTCGTGGCCTCATTCAGGGAGCGCTTTGATGGCAAGCATTGGACGCCGCGCCTACGCGGAAATGTTCGGCCCCACCGTCGGCGACCGGCTGCGGCTGGCCGACACCGATTTGATGATTGAAGTCGAAGCCGACTACACGCTGCGTGCCGGCAGCTACGGCGAAGAGGTCAAGTTCGGCGGCGGCAAGACGATTCGCGACGGCATGGCGCAGTCGCAAAGGACCAATGCCGAAGGCGCGATGGACACGGTGATGACGAATGCGCTCATCCTCGACCACTGGGGCATCGTCAAGGCCGACATCGGCCTGAAGGGCGGGCGCATCGCCGCCATCGGCAAGGCCGGCAACCCGGACGTTCAGCCCGGTGTGGACATCATCATCGGCCCGGGCACCGAGGTCATCAGCTGCGAAGGCATGATCGTCACCGCAGGCGGCATCGACTCGCACATCCACTTCATCTGCCCCCAGCAGATCGAGGAAGCGCTGACCTCGGGCGTGACGACCATGATGGGCGGCGGCACGGGACCGGCCACCGGCACCTTCGCCACCACCTGCACGCCGGGGCCGTGGAACATAGCCCGCATGCTGCAGGCCGCCGACGCCTTCCCGATGAACCTCGGTTTTCTGGGCAAGGGCAACGCCAGCCTGCCCGCAGCGCTGCATGAGCAGGTCAATGCCGGCGTCATCGGCCTGAAGCTGCACGAGGACTGGGGCACCACGCCGGCGGCCATCAGCAACTGCCTGGACGTGGCCGAGGAAGCCGACGTGCAGGTGGCCATCCACAGCGACACGCTCAACGAGTCGGGCTTTGTCGAGAACACGATTGCCGCCACCAAGGGCCGCTCGCTGTGCGCGTTTCACACCGAAGGCGCGGGCGGCGGCCATGCGCCCGACATCCTTCGCGTGGTCGGCGAGGCGAACTTTTTGCCCTCCTCCACCAACCCGACCATGCCCTACACCGTCAACACGCTCGACGAGCATGTGGACATGCTGATGGTCTGCCACCACCTGGACCCGGCGATTGCCGAAGACCTGGCCTTCGCCGAAAGCCGCATCCGCAAGGAAACCATTGCCGCCGAAGACATCCTGCACGACCTGGGCGCGATCAGCATGATGTCCAGCGACAGCCAGGCCATGGGCCGGGTCGGCGAGGTCATCATCCGCACCTGGCAGAACGCCCACAAGATGAAGCTCCAGCGCGGCAAACTGCCGGGCGACACCGAGCGCCACGACAATTTCCGCGTCAAGCGCTACATCAGCAAATACACCATTAACCCGGCCATTGCCCACGGCATCTCGCACGAGGTCGGCTCTGTCGAAGTCGGCAAGTTCGCCGACCTAGTGGTCTGGAAGCCGGCATTCTTCGGCATCAAGCCGTCCATCATCCTCAAGGGCGGCTTCATCGCCATGGCCGCCATGGGCGACCCCAATGCCTCGATTCCGACGCCGCAGCCGGTGCATTACCGGCCCATGTTCGGCGCTTTCGGCGGCGCCATCGCCAAGGGATCGCTGACCTTTGTGTCGCAGGCCGGGCTGGCCGCCGGCATCCAGGAACGCTTCGGCCTGGCCAAGACGCTGAGCGCGGTGAAGAACATTCGCGGCGTGCGCAAGCAGCACATGATCCATAACAATTACCTGCCGAAAATGGAAATCGACGCCCAGACCTACCTGGTGCGCGCCGACGGGCAACTGCTGACCTGCGAGCCGGCGACCAGCCTGCCGATGACGCAGCGCTACTTTTTGTTTTAATCCAGCGATGCTTCAAATCTCCAAACTCATTTCGCAGGGCGCCGGCCTGGCTCCCGTGCTGGTCAAACGCGCGTCCACCCTCGAACTCGACTGGGACGTGCGTCAGAAAAGCCGCTTTGACGCGACCGACTCGCTGGGCCGCCAGCTCGGCGTGTTCCTGCCGCGTGGCACGCTGGTGCGCGGCGGCGACGTGCTGATCGCCGAGGACGGCTCGATGGTGCGCGTGATTGCCGCGCCGCAGGCGGTGCTGCGCATCACGGCCTGCACGGCACACGGCACGCCCTTCGACCTGACCCGCGCGGCCTACCACCTGGGCAACCGCCATGTGCCGATTGAACTGAAACCCGACCACCTGAAAATCGAGCCCGACCATGTGCTGGCCGACATGCTGCGCGCCATGCACCTGACCGTTCAGGAAGTCGAGGAAGCCTTTGAGCCCGAAGGCGGCGCGTACAGCGCGGGCGGCCACGGCCACACGCATGCGCCTGCCGCAACGCCCGTTCCCGCCGCCGTGCCGCCAGCCGCCCATGTCCACGGACCGGATTGCAACCATGGTCATGACCACGCCCATGCGCCGCAGGCCATCAAGCCGGTGGTCATCCAGATCCATCCGCGCAAGCCGCACAGCCATTGACGCAAGCGGCCCAAGCCCTGCCGGCGGCCAGCCTGCTCCAGCTGATCTGGCTCGCTTCCCCGGCCTTGCCCGTGGGCGGGTTTTCTTACTCTGAAGTGCTTGAGGCGGCCGTGGACCGGGCGGGAGTAGCTACGGAAAGCATAGCATCTGACTGGCTGGCCGACCAGCTCCACCTGACGCTGGCGCGCGGCGACCTGGCCGTGATTGCCCAGGCGATTCCAGCCTGGCGCGCCAGCGACCTGCCGCGCATCCAGCAACTCAACGACTGGGTGTTGCAGACCCGTGAATCCAGCGAGCTGCGGCTGCAGGCCGAGCAGATGGGCCGCTCGCTGCTCGACTGGCTGCGCAACCATGACGGCGCCAACGCCGCGCACATAGCCGCCTGCGCCCGCATGCAGCCGACCTATCCGGTCGCGTTTGCCCTGGCGGCGTCGCAGCTAGAGGCCGGCGTGCGCGACTGCCTGCTGGCCTACGCCTTTGGCTGGGCCGAGAACATGGTGCAGGCCGCGCTCAAGTCGGTGCCGCTGGGCCAGAGCGCCGGCCAGCGCATCCTGGCGCGCCTGAGCCGGGACATTCCAGCAGCGGTCGAATCTGCCCTGCTGCTTCCGGACAGCGAACGCCAGGCGTTTTCGCCCATGCTGGCGATTCTTTCGGCCCAGCATGAAACCCAGTATTCGCGGCTGTTTCGCTCCTGACGAATTAGCGCCTCTCCAACCATTTAAGGGATTGCCTCATGAGCCTGCACCACATCGCCAACCGCACCAAAAAACTGCCACCGCTTCGCGTGGGCATTGGCGGGCCGGTCGGCTCGGGCAAAACCACCCTGCTGGAGATGCTCTGCAAGGCCATGAAGGACAAATACGACCTGGTGGCGATCACCAACGATATCTATACCAAGGAAGACCAGCGCCTGCTGACCGTCAGCGGCGCGCTGGACGCCGAACGCATCATGGGCGTGGAAACCGGCGGCTGCCCGCACACGGCGATACGCGAAGACGCCTCGATCAACCTCGAAGCCATCGACCGCATGCTGGTGGAGTTTCCCGATGCCGACGTGGTGTTCATCGAATCGGGCGGCGACAACCTGGCCGCCACCTTCAGCCCCGAACTCAGCGACCTCACCATCTACGTGATCGACGTGGCCGCCGGCGAAAAAATCCCGCGCAAGGGCGGCCCCGGCATCACCAAGAGCGACCTGTTCGTCATCAACAAGACCGACCTGGCGCCCTACGTCGGCGCCGACCTGGGCGTGATGCAGGCCGACACCATCCGCATGCGCACCACGGCCAAGGGCCTGAAGCCTTTCGTCATGACCAACCTCAAGACCAACACCGGCCTGGCCGAGGTGGTGGCCTTCATCGAAACCAAAGGCATGCTGCAGCCGGCCTGACGCCTATTTTTTCCGTTCCAGCCCCGACCCCATCCCGCCCTGCGGTTAAACTAGCGGGCTTGGAAGCGTGGCAGAGCGGTTGAATGCAGCAGTCTTGAAAACTGCCGAGGATGCGAGTCCTCCGTGAGTTCGAATCTCACCGCTTCCGCCAAGACCTGACCCCAAGCAATTGAATTGCTTGGGGTTTTTTCTTGTCTGGCTTTCCCTGCCGGCAAGCCCATGCGCTGATGTTTCGAGACGGCTCGAAGGCCAGTCAGTTCGGCTGCCCTGGCCTGCGAAAAACTCAATCATTCGTGTCAATTCGTACTCGATCAAATGCAGGTCGAAGGGCACAATCACTGTTCATGCACCTGCCCTTTCATTTCGCCCGGTTTCGCCCGCGAATGCTGTCGGCCATGGCCGGCTACAGCCGCGAACGGTTTTTCAAGGATGCGGGCTCCGGCCTGACCGTCGGCATCGTCGCCCTGCCGCTGGCCATGGCCTTTGCCATCGCCTCGGGGCTCAAGCCCGAAGCCGGCATCTGGACGGCCATCATTGCCGGCGCGCTGATCGCCTCGCTGGGCGGCTCGGCGGTGCAGATCGGCGGTCCGGCCGGCGCCTTCATCGTCATCGTGTACGGCATCATCGAGCGCTACGGCGTGGCCAACCTCCTGATTTCCACCACCTGCGCCGGGGTGCTGCTGTTCCTGCTGGGGTTTTTCAGGCTCGGCACGCTGGTGCGCTATGTGCCGGTCAGCATCGTCGTGGGGTTCACCAACGGCATCGCGGTGCTGATTGCGCTGTCGCAGATCAAGGACCTGTTCGGGCTGGAGATTCCCAAGATGCCGGCGGATTTTTTCTCGCAGCTGCGGGCGATTGCCCAGCATATCGACACCCTGAACCTGTATGCGCTCGGCCTGGGGCTGGCCTGCGTGATCGGCCTGCTGGTCTGGCCGCTGCTGTTTGACACGCAAAGGCGCTATTCGAACGCGCTCACCAACCGGCTGATCCGGCTGATCCAGGCCGGCGAAGGCCTGCAGCTCAAGCGGGCCACGCGCATTGCGTCGCACATGCCGGGGCCGATTGTGGCGCTGCTCACGCTGACGGGGCTGGCCTATGCATTGAACATGCCGGTGGAAACCATCGGCACCCGTTTTGGCGGCATTCCGCGCAGCCTGCCCGGCTTTGAATTTCCGAATTTCTCGTGGGACACGGTGCGGCTGCTGGTGGCGCCGACCATCACGATTGCGCTGCTGGGCGCGGTCGAGTCGCTGCTGTGCGCCCGCGTGGCCGACCAGATTTCGGGGCTGCCGCGCCACGACCCGAACCAGGAGCTGATGGCCCAGGGCGTGGCCAATTTTGTCGTGCCGTTTTTTGGCGGCATGCCGGCCACCGGCACGATTGCGCGCACCGTGACCAACGTGCGGGCCGGCGCGACCTCGCCGGTGTCGGGGCTGGTGCATTCCGTCACGCTGGTCACGGTGGTGCTGGTGGCCGCGCCGCTGGCGGTGCATGTGCCGCTGGCGGTGCTGGCCGGCATTTTGCTGTACGTGGCCTGGAACATGGGCGAATGGCGCGAATTTGCCGAACTCAAGCGCGCCAGCAACCACTACAGGCTGATCATGCTGGGCACATTTTTCCTGACGGTGGTGTTTGATTTGACGGTGGCGCTGCAGGTCGGCCTGCTGCTGGCCTGCGTGCTGTTCGTCAAGCGCATGAGTTCGCTGTTCCAGGTGGAGATGGTCTCGCACACCCAGGAGGAAGCCAGTTTCCGGCTGTATGGGTCGCTGTTCTTTGGCGCCGTGGCCAAGATCGACCCCATCCTGAACGTGGTGGAAAGCGCTCCGCAGGGCTTGACGATCCGCCTCGATGTGCAGTCGCTGCAGGTGCTGGACACCTCGGGCCTGGATGTGCTGGAGCAGCTGCAAAAAGCGATTGTGTCGCGCGGCGGCCGGCTGGTGTTGGCCGGGCTCAATGCCCAGCCGCGCGAAGTCATGGAACGCTCGGGCTTCCTGGCGCATGTTGAAGCGCTATGAAAACAGTAGCCTCTTATGCCCGCCAGTATTGCGCTACAGCCTGTTTTCATTCGCATATTTCAACACTCACCGCCGGGGATTGACGCTTTCCTCGTCCACCGACCCCGTGCCCAGCACGCGCAAGTCCGCATCAAACACCACGGTGAAAATCATGGGCGAGGACGGCGGGTTCAGGTAGCGCCAGTCGTAATGCGTTTCGCGCTTGAGCGCATAAGTCGTGACCTTCATCGGCTTGCCCAGCATCTTGCGCACCTGCTCCATCGACATGCCCGGCAGCACCCTGGCAAAGTTCTGTGGCGTCAACACCTGCCTGAGCGCGCTCATCTTGCCATCCGGCGCTATGGTGATCATGTAGTTGACCTGGCCTGCGGGCTGGCGGTTGTATTCGAGCGTGCGGGCGCCGGGCTCGGCGGCCGCCCCCGGCATGGGCAGCGAGGCCATGTCCCGCGCTTCCCAGATTTTTTCGGGCTCGCCAAAGCGGGCGCGCACATCGGCTTCGGTGGCCACGCCCTCTTCCAGTTCGTTGATGCGCTGCTGGTCGCAGCCGGCCAGCCCCAGGATGAACGACAGCAGCCCCATGCACAGCACCTTCCTTTTTGAAGCCATCGGCAAAACAGCAGTTAAATGACCCGTTTGGACAGCGACCGGCAGACGAAATAATGAACGCAAGGCAGACCCCCGGTAAAATCCCGCCACTATACGTTTTTAGGCAATCCAGACCATGTCCATTTTTCGCCGTCCCGACTACACCTCTGAAATCACCTCGTTCATCGACGGTCTGAAGGCGAAGAAACCCACGCTGGAAACCGAGCAGCGCGCCGGCCGCGCCATCTGGTGGGACAAGAACCTGAACCTGGCCGACCAGGCCGACTACGGCGAGGCCCGCGTGCCGCAAGAAGCCTATGTCTATCGCACCAGCCCCCACCCGAACGGCAATTAAGCAAGAAATGGGCTTGCAGCCGGCCAGGCGCCGGCGCAGGCAGCTCTATTTTTTATAGCAGCAACCTGAATGAACTGATCCCTTCCGCTGCTGCCTTGATGCCACCGAACTCACTTCCCCTACAGGAACTTCCCGCCGCCATCACCCTTGACCTGCCGGGGCTGATCGACCCGGTGGCGCTGGCCCGGCTCTACGGCGAGCCGATGTTCGCCATGCCCAAGGATTTGTACATCCCGCCGGACGCGCTGAAGGTGTTCCTGGAAGCCTTTGAAGGCCCGCTGGATTTGCTGCTCTACCTGATCCGCAAGCAGAATTTCAACATCCTCGACATTCCGATGGCGGCGGTCACGCGGCAATACCTGGCCTATGTCGATGAAATCCGCGCCA
The DNA here is from genome assembly GCF_040105105.1 of Polaromonas hydrogenivorans. GTDB lineage: Bacteria > Pseudomonadota > Gammaproteobacteria > Burkholderiales > Burkholderiaceae_C > Polaromonas > Polaromonas hydrogenivorans. The sequence continues at coordinate 3,345,379 of NZ_CP157675.1, forward strand.
CCAACCTGGAGCTGGCCGCCGAATACCTGTTGATGGCCGCGATGCTGATCGAGATCAAGTCGCGCATGCTGCTGCCGCCCAAAAAATCGGAGTCCAGCCAGGAAGCCGAAGACCCGCGCGCCGAGCTGGTGCGCCGCCTGCTCGAATACGAAAAAATCAAGCTGGCCGCCCACAAGCTCAATACCGTGCCGCAGCTGGGCCGCGATTTTTTGCTGGCGCGCGTGCATGTGGAGCAATCGACGCAGCCGCGCCTGCCCGATGTCACGCTGGTCGAGCTGCAGGAGGCTTGGCAGGGCATCGTCAAACGCGCAAAATTGGTCCAGCACCACGTCATCAGCCGCGAGGAACTCTCGGTGCGCGAGCACATGAGCATCGTGCTGCGCAAGCTGCAGGGCCGCAAGTTCCTGGAATTCGAGGAACTGTTCGATGCATCGCGCGGCATGCCGGTGCTGGTCGTCACCTTCATTGCGCTGCTGGAGCTGGCCAAGGAATGCCTGCTTGAAATCACCCAGGCCGAGTCGTTCGCGCCGATTTATGTGCGGCTGGCCTACACGCCAGCCTGATTTTTTTCCTGTGTTTTCTTTTTAGCCCCTCACCACATGACCCACGATTTTGATGTTTTGATTGTCGGCAGCGGCCTGGCCGGCCTGTCCGCCGCGCTGCACCTGGCGCCCACGCACCGCGTGGCCGTGATCACCAAGCGCACCGTCAGCGACGGCGCCAGCAACTGGGCGCAAGGCGGCATTGCGGCCGTGCTGGCCGACGACGACAGCTTCGAGGCGCATATCAGCGACACGCTGGTGGCCGGCGCTGGTCTGTGCGATCTGGCCGCCACGCGCTTCGTGGTCGAGAACGCGCCCGCTGCGATTGGCTGGCTGCGCGCGCTGGGCGTGCCGTTTTCGCTTGAAGGCGAGCAGCTGCACCTGACGCGCGAGGGCGGCCACGGCGCGCGCCGCATCGCCCACGTCACCGACGCCACCGGCGCGGCCGTGCAGCGCACGCTGATCGACGTGGTGCGGGCGACGCCCGGCATCACGCTGTTCGAAAACCACACGCTGGTCGATGTGATCACCGCGCGCAAGCTGGGTTTGCCCGGCGCGCAGCGCTGCCTGGGCCTGTATGCGCTGGACGAAGCCACCGACGAAGTGCTGACCTTTCGCGCGCCGCACACCATCCTGGCCACGGGCGGCGCGGGCAAGGTGTACCTCTACACCACCAACCCCGACACCGCCACCGGCGACGGCATTGCGGCGGCCTGGCGCGCCGGCTGCCGCGTGTCCAACCTGGAGTTCATCCAGTTCCACCCCACCTGCCTGTACCACCCGCTGGCCAAGTCCTACCTGATCAGCGAAGCGGTGCGCGGCGAAGGCGGGCAACTCAAATTGCCCGACGGCACCCGCTTCATGCTTGAACACGACGCGCGCGCCGAGCTGGCGCCGCGCGACGTGGTGGCCCGCGCCATCGACTACGAGATGAAAAAGCGCGGCCTGGACTGCGTGCACCTCGACATCTCGCACCAGAGCCCCGAGTTCCTGCACGAGCATTTCCCCAACATCCTGGCGCGCTGCGCCGAGCTGGGCATCGACATCACGACCCAGCCGATTCCCGTGGTGCCCGCCGCGCACTACACCTGCGGCGGCGTGCTGACCGACCTGGCCGGCCGCACCGACCTGCCCGGCCTGTTCGCCGTGGGCGAGACCGCCTGCACCGGCCTGCACGGCGCGAACCGGCTGGCCAGCAATTCGCTGCTCGAATGCATGGTGTTTGCCCGCGCCGCCGCGCAGGTCATCACCGCCGCGCCCGCCCTGGCGCTGCCCGATTTGCCGCAATGGGACGACAGCCGCGTCACCGACGCCGACGAGGCCGTGGTCATCTCGCACAACTGGGACGAGCTGCGCCGCTTCATGTGGGACTACGTGGGCATCGTGCGCACCAACAAGCGCCTGGAGCGCGCCGCGCACCGCATCACGCTGCTGCAGGCCGAGATCAGCGAGTTCTACGCCCACTTCCACGTCACGCGCGACCTGCTGGAGCTGCGCAACCTGGTGCAGGTCGCCGAGCTGATCGTGCGCTCGGCCCAGCTGCGGCGCGAAAGCCGGGGCCTGCATTTCAGCCGCGACTATCCCGAACTGGCGGCGCCGGCGGCGGCGACGATTCTGGTGCCGCCTGTGGCTTGAGTCAGGGTAATCATGGATCGGGGCGCCTGCCCGGCTTCTTTATGGGTCAAATCTGGCTTTTGCGCTTATCCATCGTGCGCTTACAGCTCACTTTTTCATAGCATTTCATGCATATCGGGCATGAGCGCGAGGCGGCATGCCGGACCTACAATCCGCTGAAAAAGCAGAAAGACCGCCATGCACAACCGTATCAGCGAAGAAATCACCTTCCGCAAGCTGGAGGTGCTGCTGGCCTACATGGAAACCGGCAACCTGACGCGTGCGGCCGAGCTGCTCGATGTCAGCACGGTCAGCGTGCACCGCGCGCTGCACTCGCTCGAAGAAGGGGTGCGCTGCACCCTGTTCCGGCACGAAGGCCGCAACCTGCTGCCCACCGATGCCGCGCAGGTGCTGGCCGAGGTGGCGCGCGATGTGCTCAAGCTGATGGCCAGCGGCATCAACTCGACCCGGCAGGCCGGTGGCTACGCGGCCGACAGCATCAAGATCGGCTCACTGTATTCGCTCACCATCAAGACCGTGCCGACCCTCATCATGGGCATCAAGCTGCGCAAGCCGGAGCTGCAGACCGAACTGATTCTGGGCTCCAATGCGGACCTGCTGCAAAAGCTCAGGCAGGGCCTTGTCGATGCGACCCTGATGACCGTGCCCGAAGGCGAGGCCGACATTGAATCCATCCCGCTGTTCGATGACGACATCTACTTTGCAGCGCCCGTCGGCTCCCGCTACGCGAACCTGGACTTCGTTGACCTGAGCGCCTGCGCCGACGAGCGCTTTGTCAGCTTGAGCGAGGGCTTTGCCACCTACTCCGGCTTCATCGAAGCCTTTCGCGTTGCCGGTTTCACGCCCAACATCGCCATGAAGGTGGGCGACATCTTCTCGCTGATGAACCTGGTCAGCGGCGGCATTGGCTGCACGCTGCTGCCGGGCCGAGTGCGCGACGTGATTCCCAACAAGGTGCAGCTGATCCCGCTGCAGCCCAGGTTCCTGATGCGCCAGCACATCGGCCTGAATTTCCTGCGCACCCGCGAGCGCGACCCGAACCTGCTGGCCCTGGCGTCGGTCTGCCGCCTGTCGAAGCAGGCCCTGGCCTGACGAAGTCGGTCCGGATTCGTGAAACATCAAAGCACCACGAACAGCAGCCAGACCACCACCGGCGCGATCACGGTGATCAGGGCGCCATAAATCAGCAGTTGCCGGAAGAACACCTCACGGCTGATGCCCCGTGCATTGGCGAGCACCAGCGCCCCGTTGGTCGAGAAGGGACTCACGTCAACGATGGTCGAGGACACCGCCATGGCGGCAATGAAGCCGACCGCACTCACGCCGGTATCACCCAGCAAGAAGGGCACCGCCAGCGGGATCAGCGAGCCGAGCACCGCCGTTGACGAGGCGAAGGCCGACACGACAGCACCCACAAAGCACAACAGCAGCGCAGCAATCATCGGCGAGGTCAGGCCTGCCACGCTGTGCCCGACAAAATCGATGGTTCCCATCTTGTCCATCACGCCCACGTAGGTGCTGACGCCCACGATCAACATGATCTCGGGCCATGAGACCTGGCCCAGGGCGCGTTTTTGCAGGTTGGGGGCCATCAGGGTCAGCAGCAGGCCGATGGTGATGGAGACAAAGCCGATGTCCTGCTTGAAAAACAGCGTGAGCACTGCTAGCGCCAGCAATCCGGCGACGGTGAGGAGCTGGTACCAGCGTGCGCCTTCTGCAGCAGGCGCGGACTGCGCAGCGTCCATGAGCGAATCCCCTCCTTGAGCGGCCGTGCGCTTTTCTTCCTGGAACGATTCGCCCTCGGCATCCCCATAGACCTGCGCGCCGCCTTGCCCATGGGCGACCGATGGCGTGTCGAAAGCCGTGTTTCCCACTTGCACCTTCTGACGCAGCAGTTTCGTTCCGCCCATCATGAAAAACAGCAGCAGGGCCACGGAGAAATTGATGCCCAGGCTGGCCATCATGGTGGCCACCTCGTTGAGCGGCAGGCCGGCCTTGGCGACAATCTTGTTGGTGATGCCGCCATAGATACTGATCGGCGAGAAACCGCCCCCCTGCGCACCATGGATCACCATCAACCCCATCAGCAAGGGATTGATGCCGTACTTGGCCGCAAAACCCAGTGCGATGGGGGCAATGATCGCGACCGCCGCCGGACTGACCGCGCCCACCGCAGTGAGGGCCGCCGCGATGAAGAACATGATCCACGGAATCGCGGCGATGCGGCCGCGCACTGCGCGCACCGCCAGCTTCACGAGCCAGTCAATCGTGCCGTTGTTCTGGGCCAGCGCAAACAGGTAGGTGATACCCACCAGCGTCAGGAACAGGTCGGCCGGAAAACCAGCCATGATGGCCTTGGCATTCATGCCCGCCACCAGCGTGCCGACGAGAAAGGCGCCCACGAAGGCGATCACACCCATGTTCACGGGCAAGACCGTGGCCAGCACGAACATGCCTGCCAACGCGTAAATTGAAATCCAATGTGCTGTCATCTTTTGTCTCCAAGGGGGTTATGAGCACCTGCATCGCTGTGCTTGGCCCGTACGATATCGGGCACCCCTTCCCCGATCAATTAAGGACCGGCAGCAACATTTACAAAGAATGAAATGATCAAGGGTTAACCCCGATGCTCACTGTTCGCGCTGCCGCTCCCGTGCCATCAGGACAGCCAGCGTGTCGGCGCGCGTGTCGGCGGCGGCCACCGACAGGGCCTCGGGAAACGCCAGCGCGCCGAGCTTGGTCAGCACGCTGCCCGGCGGCATCTCGATGCTCAGGCGCACGCCCTGCTCGTGGGCCAGCACCGTGGTGTCGTGCCATTTCACCGGCAAGGCCATGTTGCGCGCCAGGTCGTCGGCGATGCGGGCGGGCGCACTCAAGGCGCGGCCCAGGCTGGCGCTGAAGTAGCGCAGGCGCGGCGCGGCCACCGGCACAGCGGCCATGGCCAGCGCCAGTTCGGCGGCCGGCGCGTCGAGCAGCGGGCAATGCGACGGGACGCTGATCGCCACCGGCTTGGCGGCGTAGGCACCCCGCTCCTGGGCCAGCGCAGCCACGCAGGCCATGGCGGCGTGCGCGCCGGCAATCACCAGCTGCGTCGGGGCGTTGATGTTGGCCAGGTACACGGGCGAGTCTGCGGAATGAATTCGGGCGATGAGCGGCTCCAGCACGGCGCGCTCCAGGCCCAGGATCGCGGTCATGCCGTAGCCGCCGGGATAGGCCGCCTGCATCAGCCGGGCGCGCCGCTCGACCAGCCGCAGCGCATCGGCATAGGACAGCACCGAGGCAACCACTGCCGCCGGATAAGCGCCCACCGATAGGCCGGCGACGGCGTCGGGCGGGCCGGCCTCGTGCATCAGGTGGCGCGCCGTGGCGACCCCGGCAACCAGCAAGGCGAGCTGGACCGAAACCGACGAGCGCAGCGCGTCGGCACTGTCCAGCGTCAATGCGTCGCGGCCCAGCACTTCGCTCGCCTCGTTCATCGCCTGGCGAACGGCCAGGCTTTGCGGCAGCGCATGCAGCATGCCGGCGCGTTGCGCGCCCTGGCCCGGAAAGGTGAAAAGAATGCTCATGCTGGCATCGGGCGGCAGGCGGCATCGAAAAAGGCCGCATCCGGACTCGACCAGGCGTCATCGGTCAGGACGGGGCCACGGCTGGTCTTGAGCAGGACCGGCCCGCCGGTGCGCACCCATTCCTGCAAGGCAAAGGCGCCGAACGGTGTCTCGACCTGCGCATCGACGCGCGCATCAAGATCGCGCAGCAGGCGGGCGACAGCGCGCAGCGCATCGGCACCGGCCGCCAGCGGAGCGCGCAGGATCAGGTCCAGGTCGCTGCCGGCGCGCAGCACATCGAAACCGCTGGCCAGCGAAAAACCGACGCTGCCCGTCACGCCCCACGCCAGCGGCAGGGCATCGAGTGCAGGGCCGAGCCGGGCCAGCGCCTGCAGGCAGGCCAGCGGCGATTCGCGCACCCGGGCACTGCCTGCCGCGCTGCGGGCAATTTCCTCCGGTTTGAGCACCCGCACGACGTGACGAGCCGGTAAACGGGCTGCGCAGCGCTCGCTGCGCGTGCTGCCGCGCAGCCCCACCGGCACCTGGGCCGGATCGGCCAGCGTGGCGCGCCGCACCACGACCGGGGCCACGGCAAGCCAGGCTGGCGTGGCCCACGGCGGCGGCGGCCCTGAAATGATCAATGACGAAGCCCTCTCTGGCCACAGCAGGTCGTGCGGCCGGTGGCCGGCAACGCCCGCCGGCGCACTCACCATTGCTCGCGCAGCTTCTCGCGCACCAGCGACGAAGCCTGCCGGTTGGCGCCGCCCAGACGGCTGCGCAAATCGGGCACCGGGTCGGTGTTGATGTTGTCCAGCGCGGCCACGAGCGCGCCGCGCACGATGTCCACGTCGGCGGCCGACGGCTGTTCGGCGCTGCCCACATCCACCAGTTTCCACAGCAAGCCCAGCGTGGCGTAGCTGGCAATGTCGTAGGCCATCGGCGGCACGTCGGCCGCCAGCCGCTCCAGATCCTCGACGCTGCGCAGCGTCACGCGGGCGGCGGCGGCCTTGCCCATCGCATGCACCATCACGCCGTCGTCGTTCAGCGCGATCAGCCGGTTGGCCTGGTAGCCGTGGGCCAGGAAGGCGCCGGACATGGCCTTGCCGACGATCAGGCCGATCACCGGATGGCCGTGCTGGCGCGCCTGCGCATAGGCCCCGGCGGCGCCGGCCAGTGCCTGGTGGATGCCGAAGGCCTCCTCGCGCCGGCCATAGGCCTGGCTGCTGACGTCGATCACGGCGACGATGGCGCGTTTGGCGCCCTCGCGGTCGGTTGCGATGGCCTCATGCACGGCCTGCGCCAGCGCCCAGCCTTCGACCAGCCCGGTCTCGCCGGTGCGGGCGCGCGGGTAGCTGCTCTCGGCGTCCGGCACGACCGCGATGTAGCGCGCCGGCTGGCCCGCCAGCGGCGCATCGACCACGCGCACCGACGGCGGATAGCCGGGCAGGCCTGTGGCGTTGCCGGTCAGGGCGGCCAGCCAGGTGGCGCCACGGCTCAAAGGGGTTTCATTCATGACCGGCTCCTGCGCTGTTGACGTGATTGACGTGATAGACCTGCCGCACGGCCTCGGGGGTGGCCTGGACACGGGCGTCGTAGGACGACAGGCGTTCCAGGTACAGCGCGTACTGGTCGCTGCGCTCGACCTCCGGGCGGCCTTGTCGCAGCAGGCCGGCGACGGTGTTGCGAATCTCGGTGGTGTCGTCCTGGACGTAGGCATCGACCAGCCCGGTGCGAAAGCGCTGCTCGCCCCCGGTGAAGCTCCAAATGAAGGGCCGGTCGCGCGAATCGTATTCCGCAATGCCCGCCTCCTGCTCGATCACCTGCGGCCCGTTCAGGCCCACGCGCGCCTCGCGCGTGACGACCAGGTAGCTGCACAGGCCGGCCGCAATCGACATGCCGCCGAAACAGCCCACACTGCCCGCCACCACGCCGATGACCGGCTGGTACTGCCGCAAATCGACAATGGCCGAATGAATCTCGGCAATCGCGGCCAGCCCCAGGTTGGCTTCCTGCAGGCGCACGCCGCCGGTTTCAAACAGGATGACGGCGCGCGTCGGCACGCCCTTGCGGTTGTCCTCGGCGGCCAGCTCCAGCGCGCCGGCGATCTTGGCGCCGCCGACCTCGCCCAGGCTGCCGCCCTGGAACGCGCCTTCAATCGCCAGCACGACGGCCGGCTGGCCGTCGATCTGGCCTTTGCCCACCACCACGCCGTCGTCGGATTGCGTGACCACGCCCTGGCGCGCCAGCCACGGCGAGGTCATGCGCTCGAACGGGTCGATGAGTTCGCGAAACGTCCCGGCATCGAGCAGCGCGCGCACCCGGGCGCGGGCGTCGAGTTCGACAAAGCTGTTGTGCCCCGTCAGGCTCAAGGGTGAAGTGTTCATGGTTTTTCTCCTGCCGCAGCGTCGTCCAGCGTCTGGAAAGCCTGCGCCACGCGCATGCCGACCACGCCCGGCGTCGCGCCAAAGTCGTTGATTTCAAGCCGGGCCGCAGGCCAGCCCTGCGCATCGGCCTTGAACAGGCGGTCGAGCTGCGCCTGCCAGACGGCGCCATAGCCATTGACCGATGTCGTCACACGCACGCGGGTCTGTCCCGCATTGCCCGGCTCCAGCAGCACTTCAAGGTCGCCCGAGCCGACCACGCCCACCATGACCCGCCCGGTGGCGGGCTGCCCCGCAGGGTACTGAAAATCAAAGGTTTCCATAACAGCTTTCAAAGAAGTGAAGGCCTTTGGACCCGGGGGTCCAGGCGATCCAGGAACAAGGTGGCGGCCAGCAGATCGGCTGCGCCGCCCGGCGATACGTTGAAGGCCAGCGCGCGCGCGTCAAGCTGGCGCAGCAGGCGCCGGCCCGTCAGGGTGGCCACGCCGCCGCCGGCCAGCACGCCGGCGGCATCCGCCTGCAGCGCCTGCAGCGCTGCCGGCCCGGCGCGCGACAGCACGCAGGTGTCGTCCAGGCCACTCAAAATGGCCAGCAGCGCATTCAGGCGCGATGCCGTCTCGCTGTCGCCGCGCGAGCGGCTGCGCTGCAGTTCGGGCAGCCCCCGCTCGATGACCTGCGGAAAACCGGCCTGCGCCTGACCGCGCGCGCCAAGCACGCCAAAGTCGCGGCAGGCGCGTTCGCCCTTATTGCCGGTCACCTGGGGCGCGTGGCGGTCCGGCAGGCGGGCGATGACGGCGGCAAGCCGCGCCGTTCGCGCCGGGCTGGCCACATCCGGCGCCATCGCTGCGCCCGCCACCAGCAGGCCCATCGCCCAGATCGCGCCTCTATGGGTGTTGATGCCCTGCGTGGTCTTCATCATGACCGCCTCGGCTTCACGGCCAATCCGGCCCAGCGATTCGCGCAGCGCCAGCGTGGGCGCGCCGGTGTCGCGTGCGGCCCCGGCCATTTCAGTAAATGCCGGCGCCAGCGCACGCGCCGAGCGGCACATCAGGTCCAGGTCGAGGTCGGTGTGCGCGCCCCGGCCCCGGCTGTCCACCAGGCCCGGCTTGGGGGCCAGCCGCGCTTCGTCGAGCAGCGCGTCCACCGCCTGCCCGGCCAGCCACTGCGAACTGTCCTGCGCCTGGGAAAATTCAAGTTCAAGCGCGTTCATCACCAGCTCCTGAACCGGGCCGGCGGCTCGTACAGCCCGCCCGACCAGTCCACCAGATCGGCCATGCTCTTGGCCGCGAGCAGCGAGCGCGTGGCTTCGGAGCGGTTCACGCCCAAGTCTTCGGGCAGCGCAATCAGCCCTTCGCTGCGCATGCGGCGCGTCTGGGCCGGGTCATGGCGCAGGCCAATCGGCGTGACACCGGCCACCGCCGCGATCATCGCCTTGCGCTGCTCCAGCGACTGCGCCTTGTAGAGGTAGGCAATGCCTTCCTCGGTCAGGACATGCGTCACGTCATCGCCGTAAATCATGACCGGCGCCAGCGCCATGCCCGAATCCTTGGCGACCTGCACCGCGTCGAGTTCCTCGACAAAGGTCGGCTTGCCGCCGGCCTGGAAGGTCTCGACCATCTGCACCACCAGCTTGCGGCCCCGCTCCAGCGGGCTGTCGGTCTGCAGCATGTCCAGCCAGGCGGGCGTGCAGTGGCGCCGGCCGCCGGGCTGGTGGCCCATGTTGGGCGCGCCGCCGAAGCCCGAGAGCCGGCCCCGGGTGACGGTCGAGGAGTGGCCGTCGCCGTCGATCTGCAGCGTCGAGCCGATGAACAGATCGACCGCGTACTGGCCGGCGAGCTGGCACAGCGCGCGGTTCGAGCGCATCGAGCCGTCGGCGCCGGTGAAGAACACATCGGGCCGCGCCGCGACATACTTTTCCATGCCGAGTTCGCCGCCGAAGGAATGCACGCTCTCGACCCAGCCCGACTCAATGGCCGGGATCAGCGAAGGGTGCGGATTGAGCGCCCAGTGGCGGCAGATCTTGCCCTTGAGCCCGAGCGACTCGCCATAGGTCGGCAAAATCAGCTCGATGGCGGCGGTGTTGAAGCCGATGCCGTGGTTGAGCGACTGCACTTGGTGGCGCTCGTAGATGCCGCGAATCGCCATCATCGCCATCAGGATGTGCACCGGCTTGATCAGGCGCGGGTCGCGGGTGAACAGCGGCTCGATGAAGAACGGCTTGTCGGCCTTGACCACGAAGTCGATCCACGAGCCCGGAATATCGACGCGCGGCAGGTCGCCCACATCGTCAACAATTTCGTTGACCTGCGCGATCACGATGCCATCGCGAAAGGTCGCCGCCTCGACCAGCGCGGGCGTGTCCTCGGTGCTGGCGCCGGTGTAGAGATTGCCGGCGCGGTCCGCCGTGAAGCCGGCGATCAGCACGACGTTGGGCGTCAGGTCGATGTACAGGCGCGCATACAGCTCGATATAGGTGTGGATGGCGCCGATTTCGAGCTGTCCGTCTTCGAGCAGCTGCGAGATGCGCAGGCTCTGCGCGCCGGCATAGGAAAAATCGAGCTTGCGGGCAATGCCGCGCTCGAACAGGTCCAGGTGCTCAGACCGGCTGACGCTCGGAATGATCATGTGCAGGCCGCTGACCCTAGCCGGATCAACCCGGGCCAGCGAGCGCGACAGGAAGTCGGCCTGCTTCTGGTTGTTGCCCTCCAGCACCACGCGGTCGCCCGGCGCGATCAGCGATTCGAGAAACGGCACGATGTCGGCCGTGGGCACCACGCGGCCGTCGGTGAAAGCCGCTGCGCGCGCAAGGCGCCGTTTCTTTTCGGTTCGGCGGGTATCCCACGACCGCATGCCGGTTGGTAGTTGCATCTTTGCTCCAGAAAATGTTCCAGGGAGGCAAAGATAGCCGGGCCGGCCCGGCGCATCAATGAACCTCGCCGTGGATTCATTACGCTGCGCGCAAACATATCTTCCTAAAATCGTTCAATGACACCCGCCTCCCCGACCAAACGCCTGGCATGCGCCACCTGCCTGCGCCCGCAAAGCGCCTGCATCTGCCAGTGGATCACGCCCGTGGCGCATGAAGTCGAGGTGCTGATCCTGCAGCATCCGCTCGAAGTGGACAACGCCAAGGGCAGCGCGCGCCTGCTGCACCTGAGCCTGCCGCGCAGCCGGCTGGTGACGGGCGAAGTGTTCGACCTGCCGGCCTTGCTGGCCGCGCCCCTCGAACCCGGCCCCACCAGGCAGTCGATGTTGCTGTACCCGGACACGCCGCAGGACCAGGCGCCGGACCTGGCGCCACCGCCCGTTCTGGCGCCCGAGCTGTTGCGCGACCCCTCGCGCTTGCGCCTGATCGTGCTGGACGGCACCTGGCGCAAGAGCCGCAAGATGCTCTACCGCAATCCGCTGCTGCAGCAGCTGCCGCGCCTGTCGCTGCAGGACATGCCGGCCTCGCACTACCTGATCCGCAAGGCGCACCGGCCCGACCAGCTGTCCACGCTGGAGGCGACCTGCGCCGCGCTGATGCAGCTCGAAGGCAGCGTCGGGAAGTTTGCGCCTTTGATGGCGGCATTCGACGGCTTCGTGGCGCAGCAGCTGGGCTACCGGGCAGCAGCCGGCGCGACAGGCTTCTAATCGCTATTTTTATTGATCAAAAATGGCTTTTGCGCTTGTCCACATTGCATGTGTAGCTATTTTTTTGATAGCCAAAATCCTGCATTGAATGAAACGCCCGTTCCGACGCTTTTTGTGCCGTGCGCAGCGGGCTTGCGCGCGGGGCCGCTCTGGCGGCTCACAAGTGATGGCTGCTCAGCGTGGGCTCCATGGGCATCAGCCCATACTTTCTGAGCTTGATGTAAAGCGTGCTCTTTGCAATGCCAAGATGCTTGGCCACCAGCGTCAGATTGCCGCCGTCCGCCGCTATCGTCTGGCGGATGAACTCCAGTTCCAGGTCTTCGAGTTTGCCGATGCCTGGCGTGGGAGCCGGACTGTTTTCTTCGGCATCGCACGCCCGCAACGCGCCGATTTCGGGCGGCAGGTCTTCCAGGCCCAGCACTTCCCCGTCGGCCATCAAAAACATGCTCTCCACCACGTTGCGCAGTTCCCGCACGTTGCCCGGCCAGGCATACCGTCCCAGCGCCGCGAGCGCATCGGGCTTGAGCGTCTTGGGCGGGACGCTGTATTTTTTCGAGAGCTGGGAGAGGAAATGCGCCACCAGCAAGGGAATGTCCAGGCGGCGCTCCAGCAATGACGGAATCCGCAGGCTGGTGACCGATACCCGGTAGAAAAGATCCATGCGAAAGCGCCCGGCCGTCACCTCGTCGCGCAGATTGCGGTGGGTGGCCGAGACCAGCTTGAACGACACCTTGCGCGGCGAATTCTCGCCGATGCGGTAAATCTCGCTCTCTTCCAGAACGCGCAGGAAATGCGGCTGCAGCTCCAGCGGCATTTCCCCGATTTCATCGAGAAACAGGGTGCCGCCATTGGCCGCCTCGATCTTGCCCATCATGCCGCCGCGCCGCGCCCCGGTGAAAGAGCCTTCGCAGTGGCCGAAAAGCTCGCTGGCCAGCAGGTCGCGCGATAGGCTGCCGCAGTTGAGCGCCACGAAAGGCCGCTCGCCGATCTGGCCGAAGCGGTGCAGGCCCTGCGCAAAATTTTCCTTGCCCACGCCGGTTTCCCCGAGAAGCAGCACCGACACGCTCGATTTCGCCAGCATTTTCGCTTTCTGAATCGCCTGCAGCAGCGGCGCACTGCTGCCGATGAGCGCCTCGAAACCCTTGACATCCGGGCTCTTCGTTTCTTTCGCGGCTTTTTCCTTTCGCTGCCAGCCGGACACCATGCCACTGGGCTGCAGCACGGGAATCGTCAGCAGCGTTCCGATGCGCTCGCCGGCATCCACAATCGGCTCAAGCCAGTCGTCGCGAAGCCATTGCGGCGCCTCGGCGGGCGTGGCGGGCGCGAAGGTGCCGGTGCTCAAGGCGGAAATCTGGCTGGTGTTTTTCAGGTTGAAGTCGATGCCCCGGGCCAGCAGCGCGGCGGCGGCGCGCTCGTTGGCCTTGATCGGGAAACCGCGCCGGTCACAAATGATGACGCCGTCCGTCGCGCCAGACATGATGGCCGCGCCACGCTCGAGCAACTGGTAGCGGACATCCATCTCCAGCTTGGCCAGCTGGCTCTCGATGCGGCTGGCCGTGGTCACGGCCAAAGCCAGGCTGTGCGGGCTGAAGGTTTTGCCAAGACCGGAGACATCAATGGTGCCCAGGATTTTTCCGTCGTAGGGGTCGCGGATGACGGTGGCCGAACAGGTCCACTCCTTGATACCGGCGCAAAAATGCTCTGCCGCGTGAATCTGCACCGGCTGGCCGATGGACAGCGCCGTGCCGATGGCGTTGGTTCCACACACCCGTTCGCTCCAGCAACTCCCGGCGATGAGGTGAATAGCGCCGGCGGCTTCGAGTGCGCGCGGGTCGCCTTCAACGCCCAGGATCATTCCGTTCGGATCGCTCAGCATCATGATCGTCTCGCTTTGGGCGAGGAAATCCCTGGCCATGGCCATGACCTGCTTGGCCGCGCCCAGCAATTCACGGTGCTGGTGCTGCAGCGAATGCAGGGTTGACTCGTTGACCGGGGATGCCGCCTGCTGGCGGGCGGGATCGACATGCACCTCCAGGCAACGCCGCCAGGAATCATCAATCAGGCAGCGCAATGCATTCGATGGTGGCGTGTCCCCGCTCAAGAAGCGGTCCCATGCGGCCATGATGGCCCGGTTGTTCTGGGGATTGGAGAGTCGCTGATGTTGTTCGTAATCGCTCAAATTTTGTCTCCTGCGGGCGATTTTCCTTGTCTGAATTCTTGTCCGCCATATCGCCCGTCATTCTTGGCGACAACCGGGCGAGCGCGCACGAGGGTAAACCCCTGTTCGATATTCAGCCGGACCAGGGGCCAGCGTTTGAAATTCAACCCCTTTGGGCAGCCGTTTGAAAGGCCCTGCTTGCACTGTTTTCCAGCGTTTTCATTGGGAGAAAAGTTATTTTCAGCGCTGCCGGATTCATTGGCACGTCCTTTGCGAAATTGAGAGTGCGTTCAAAAATTTTGACCGCCCGTACCCAGCCAGTTACCCATCAATCCATGCGTGATGGCTGTGTTTTGGAAATGCAATGACCCGCAAAGGAGACAGACACATGCAAGTTCACAGCTCACCCGTCCAGGTGATGGGCATCGATGCCGGTGGCACGATGACCGACACCTTTTTTGTCAGGGAGGATGGTTCGTTCGTCGTCGGCAAGGCGCAGAGCAATCCCGGCGACGAGTCCCAGGCGATCTACGAATCGTCCATCGACGCGCTCGCCGAATGGGACCGCCAGGTCGATGACGTTTTCCCTGAACTCCTGACCTGCGTTTATTCAGGCACCGCCATGCTCAACCGGGTGGTTCAGCGCAAGGGCCTGGACGTGGGCCTGATGTGCAACCGGGGCTTTGAAGACATCCATTCGATGGGCCGGGCCATCCAGAGCTACCTGGGCTATGCGCTGGAAGAACGCATCCACCTGAACTGCCACCGCTACGACGAGCCGCTGGTGCCGCTGTCGCGCACCCGTGGCGTGACCGAGCGCACCGACGTGCAGGGCCAGGTCGTGATTCCGCTGCGCGAGGAAGAAGTGCGCGTGGCCACCCGCGAACTGGTGGCACGCGGCTCCAAGGCCATCGTCATCAGCCTGCTGCAGTCGCACAAGAATGAAAAAAGCGAACTGCGCGCACGCGACATCTGCCGCGAGGAATTGAAGAAGATCGGCATGGAGATTCCGGTGTTCGCCACGGTGGACTACTACCCTTCGCGCAAGGAAACGCACCGCACCAACACCACCATTCTGGAAGCCTACGCCGCCGAGCCGTCGCGCGCCACGCTGAAAAAGGTCAGCGACCGCTTCAAGAAGCATGGCGCCAAGTTTGACCTGCGCGTGATGGCCACGCACGGCGGCACCATCGGCTGGAAGGCCAAGGAGCTGGCGCGCACGATTGTCTCCGGCCCCATCGGCGGCGTGATCGGCTCGAAGTTCCTCGGCGAAAAACTGGGCTACGACAACATTGCCTGCAGCGATATTGGCGGCACCAGCTTTGACATGGCCATCATCACCAAGGGCAACTTCGCCATCCAGTCCGACCCGGACATGGCGCGCCTGGTGCTGTCCCTGCCGCTGGTGGCGATGGACTCGGTGGGCGCGGGTGCGGGCAGTTTCATCCGCATCGACCCGTACAGCAAGGCCATCAAGCTCGGCCCGGACAGCGCCGGCTACCGCGTCGGCATGTGCTGGGCCGAGAGCGGCCTGGACACCGTGTCGGTCTCGGATTGCCACGTCGTGCTCGGTTACCTGAACCCGGACAACTTCCTGGGCGGCGCCATCAAGCTCGATGTGAATCGGGCGCGCAAGTACCTCAAGGAACAAATCGCCGACCCGCTGGGCCTGACTGTGGAAGACGCCGCCGCCGGCGTGATCGAACTGCTGGATTTGAACCTGCGCGAATACATGCGTTCTGTCATCAGCGCCAAGGGTTACAACCCGGCCGACTTTGTCTGCTTCTCCTACGGCGGCGCCGGTCCGGTTCACACCTACGGCTACACCGAAGGCCTGGGCTTCAAGGACGTGGTGGTGCCGGCCTGGGCGGCGGGCTTCTCGGCCTTTGGCTGCGCCTGCGCCGAGTACGAATACCGCTACGACAAGAGCGTCGATGTGGGCGTGGGCCCCGATGCCACGGATGCGGAAAAAGTGCTGGCCTGCACGACGCTGACCGATGCCTGGGCGGAACTGGCGGCCAAGGTCATCGAGGAATTCGTGATCAACGGCTTCAAGCCCGAAGATGTCTTGCTGCGCCCCGGCTACCGCATGCAGTTCATGGGGCAGCTCAACGACCTGGAAATCAACTCGCCGATCACCAGCGCCTCCACGCTGGCCGACTGGGACAAGATGGTCAAGGCGTTTGACGACACCTATGCGCGCGTCTATGCCTCATCGGCCAGCTCGCCCGAACTGGGCTTTGGCGTGACCGGCGCCATCATGCGCGGCAGCGTCGTTTCCTCCAAGCCGGAACTGCCCGAGGAGCCCGACGCGGGTCCGGTTCCACCCACGCAAGCGCACATCGGCAGCCGCCCTTTTTACCGCCACAAAAAATGGTGGGATGCCCAGATCTGGTCGATGGAAGCCTTGAAGGCGGGCAACCGCATCGTCGGCCCGGCCATTGTCGAGTCGCCATCGACGACGTTCATCGTGCCGTTCGGCTTCGAGACGTATTGCGACGCGCACCGCCTGTTTCATCTTAAAGAAGTCAAGTAAGGAGAACCATCATGAACAGAATGTCAAGAATTGAACTGGGCTTGCCCGACCTGCTGGGCAACGGCAAGACGCTCAAGCAGCATCGCGATGAAGTGCTGGAGCGCACCCACAAGACCGGCTTTTACAACGGGCTCGAAAAGCTGGAGTTCAAGGACTCCGACCCGATCACCTACGAAAAGCTGTTTTCCCGCATCCGTGGCGGCCTGGTGCATGCCCGTGAAACCGCCAAGAAGATTGCCGCCTCGCCCATCGTCGAGCAGGAAGGCGAGTTGTGCTTCACGCTGTACAACGCGGCCGGCGACTGCATCCTGACCTCGACTGGCATCATCATCCACGTCGGCACCATGGGCGCGGCGATCAAGTACATGATCGAGAACGCCTGGGAAATCAACCCCGGAATCAATCCGGGCGACATGTTCACCAACAACGACTGCTCCATCGGCAACGTCCATCCCTGCGACATCGCCACCATCGTGCCGATTTTCTGGGAAGGCAAGCTGGTCGGCTGGGTCGGCGGCGTGACGCACGTGATTGACCTGGGCGCGATGACGCCGGGATCGATGTCAACCGGCCAGGTGTCGCGCTTCGGCGACGGCCTGCAGGTGACATGCCGCAAGACCGGCATCAACGACACGCCGCTGCGCGACTGGCTGCACGAGAGCCAGCGCAACGTGCGCACCACCAAGTACTGGATTCTGGACGAACGTACCCGCATTGCCGGCTGCCACATGATCCGCAGCCTGGTCGAGGAAGTGCTGCAGGCCGAAGGCATCGAGAACTACACCCGCTTTGCCCACGAAATCATCGAGGAAGGGCGGCGCGGCCTGCAGGCGCGCCTCAAGGCCATGACGGTGCCGGGTGTTTACCGCCGGGTCGCGTTCGTCGATATTCCCTACGACCACGAAGACATGAGCCTGGCCTCGGAATTCGGCAAGATGAACAGCATCATGCATGCGCCGTGCGAAATGACGATTCGCCCGGATGCCACCTGGCGGCTCAATTTCGAGGGGGCGAGCCGCTGGGGCTGGCACAGCTTCAATGCCAACCAGGTGGCCTTCACCAGCGGTATCTGGGTCATGCTGACGCAAACCCTGGTGCCCACGGCGCGCATCAACGACGGCGCCTATTACGCGACCGAATTCAAGCTGCCAAAGGGCACCTGGATGAACCCCGACGACCGCCGCACCGCGCACGCCTACGCCTGGCACTTCCTGGTTTCCGGCTGGAGCGGCATCTGGCGCGGCATGAGCCAGTCCTACTTTGCCCGTGGCTACCTCGAAGAAGTCAACGCCGGCAACGCCAACACCTCCAACTGGCTGCAGGGCGGCGGCATGAACCAGGACGGCGAAGCGCACGCGGTCAACAGCTTTGAGCCGGCGGCTTGCGGCACCGGCGCCTGCGCGATCAAGGACGGCCTGAACCACGCGGCGGCGGTCTGGAACCCCGAAGGCGACATGGGTGACATCGAGATCTGGGAAATGGCCGAGCCGCTGCTCTACATGGGCCGCAACGTCAAGACCAACTCGGGCGGCTACGGCAAGTTCCGCGGCGGCTGCGGCTTCGAGACGTTGCGCATGGTCTGGAAGGCAACCGACTGGAGCATGTACTTCATGGGCAACGGCTACATGAACAGCGACTGGGGCCTGATGGGCGGCTACCCCTCGGCCACCGGCTACCGCTTTGAAGCGCACAAGACCGATCTGGAAGCGCGCATCCGCAACGGCGAACCGCTGCCCCTGGGCGCGGACCGCAACCCTGAAGACAAGGGCTACGAGCGCCACATCAGCGCCACGGCCAAGGTCAAGCGGGACCAGCAATGCACGACCACCGAGGCGATTTTTGAAAACCACGACCTGTACCTGAACTACATGCGCGGCGGCCCCGGCTTTGGCGATCCGCTGGACCGGGACTGCGCCTCGGTCGAGACGGACATCAACAACCGTTTCGTGCTGCCCGAGTATGCGGAAAAAGTCTATGGCGTCGTAATTTCTCAGGGCAGCGACCAGGTCTGGAGCGTCGATGTCGCCAGGACCGCCACGCGCCGCAAGGCCATTCGCCGGGAGCGCATTGCCCGCGCCATTCCGACGCGCGACTGGATGAAGGAAGAGCGCGCGCGCATCCTGACCAAGCATGCCTCGATCCAGGTGCGCCACATGTTTGCGACCAGCTTTGGCCTGAGCGTCAAGTTCAAGGACGAGTTCAAGTCCTTCTGGGATCTGCCGGCCGACTGGGAGTTGCCGGAGTCCGAACTGGGCGTGCCTTCCTTCGGCTCGACCTACCGGATGGACCTGTCCAAGCTGCCGGACGTGCGCACCGTCACCCTGGTTGAAGAGTGATTCGACGCCGGGGGCCAGCCCCCGGCTTCTGTTGGCCTAAATTTTGGAGATAAAAATGTCTGTATATACACAAGAGCAAGTGAACTACCTGGTCGAAGGCAAGCTGGACTGGGAAACCACGATGCGCATGCTGTCGATGCCCAAGGACGGGGAGCGCTTTCGCATGTACGTCCATGCGCTGCAGTCCAAGCTGCCCTGGGACGACAAGATCATCCTGCCGATCAGCCTGCACCTCTACATCGCGCAGAACAAGACGAGCAAGGAATGGGTGACCAAATGCAGCTGCGGCCACGAGTTTGGCGACTACCGCAAGAACTGGAAGCTGCAGGCGCTGATCTATGTGCGCGACAACGCCGAAGCCATGCACGAGGTTTATCCGGCGCTGATGGCGCCGGACACCAACTGGCAGGTGTACCGCGAGTACTACTGCCCGAGCTGCGGCACCATGCATGACGTTGAGGCGCCCACCCCGTGGTATCCGGTGATGCATGAGTTCGAGCCCGATATCGAAGCCTTCTACAACGACTGGGTACATCTGCCGCTGCCGGAAAAAGCCAGCTAAGCCAGCTCAGGGGCCGGGTGTTTTGCCCGGCCCCGGCCATCCGCCCCCGCTACTTTTTTCAACGAAAGCACCTCATGCCAGACGAAAACAAGCAACCCCTTTTTCAAATCCAGCGCGTCTATCTGAAAGGCCTGTCGCTGGAGCAGCCGAACTCCCCGGCAATTTTTCTTGAGCAGGAGTCGCCCACCCTTGAAGTGGCGGTTTCCACGGTCGCCGAGCAGCAAGCCGACGGCATTTTCGAGTCCACCGTGACGGTGACCGTAACGGCAAAAATCAGGGACAAGGTGGCCTTTCTTGTCGAGGCCAAGCAGTCCGGGATTTTCGAGATTCGCCACCTGCCCGCCGAACAGCTCGATCCGGCACTGGGCATCGGCTGCCCGACCATTTTGTATCCCTACCTGCGGGCGAATATTGCAGACGCCATCACCCGTGCCGGATTTCCACCGGTGCATTTGTCCGAAATCAATTTCCAGGCGTTTTATCTGCAGCAGCAGAAGAACAAGATGGATACGCAGCCAGGCCAGACGGCCGAGGAACCGGCCATGGCATTAGCGCAAGAGTGACCTTGATTGAATCGCAGGCGGCCAGGCAACTCCTTGATTCAGTTGGCCGAGCCGGGCAAGTTGCGCACCGTGTCGCAAGCCCCTAAAATGTAGAAACTTCAACGTATATCCACAACGACCATGATGAATCTACAAATTGCCAAATGGGGAAACAGCCTTGCCGTGCGTATCCCTGCTGACTATGTGCGTCAAATCGGCATCAAGGAAGGCGACCGGCTGCAAGCCCATTTGGGCGCTGACGGCGCACTGAACCTGCGCCCGGCCCCGTGGAGCCGCAAAGCGTTCGCGCAGGAACTCGCCCGTGACAGCCAGGCGCTGCCCATGGGCACGTCGGTCATGGAGCAACTGCGCCAAGAGGCACGCTACTGATGCTGTACGTCGATACGAGCGTGCTGGTGGCCCTGTGCACCAACGAAGGAAAAACGGCTGACGTGGTGAAGTGGTATGCCGACTGCACCGAAGAACTGGCGTCCGCCGCCTGGTGCGTCACCGAGTTTGCCAGCGCCATGGGGCTCAAGCAGCGCACCGGGCAGTTGACCCAGGAACAGGCGCAAACCGCCTGGATGCAGTTTGAAAGAATATGCGCCAATGACCTGCAGCTGCTGCCGGTAGAGGCAACGACGTTTCACAAAGCGGCCGTGCTGACCCTGGATGCGTCCGCCGGCCTGCGCGCGGGTGACGCGCTGCACCTTGCTTGCGCCATGCAAGCCAAGGCGCAAGGCATGGTGACCCTGGATGGGGTGTTGGCCAGGAATGCCAAGCGGTTCAAAGTACGGCCGGTAGCAATTTAAAGTTTATCTGAACCGTTTTTACCCACGCATTTGCTTGCCTGACATTTTCCGACTCCTTGGACGGATTTCGTACAAGGCTCAAGAACTCCACTGTTCAGGGGCAAGGTCATTTTGCAGCTCTGCAGTCAATTCAAACTATTTGCGCCGCCAGCCACCCGCGCAGGCTGTTCACGAACGCCCAGCCCTGCACGCGGGGCAGGTCGTCCAGCCGCACCACGGCCTCGGTCAGCCGGCCATCCCGCAGCGCCAGCGCGCGCCCGACGCCGGGCAGCAGCCCGCAGGCCAGCGGCGGCGTGACCCAGCGGCCGTCGAGTTGCATCGCCACATTGCCGCGCGTGCATTCGGTGATCTCGCCTTCGGCGTTGTACAGAACGGTGTCGAACACGCCGGGTCCGGTGGGCGTGAAGGCGTCGTAATGCGCGCGGCGCGTGGTCTTGAAGCGCACGAACTCGCCGTGCGCGTCCATCAACGGGCGGTCCGCCAGTTGCAGTTGCACCTGGGCGGGCGATGCGTCCATGGCAAAGGCCTCGGCGCGCGGCTTGCCCTGGGCGCCCTGCAGCAGGCGCACGCGCCACAGGCCTTGCGGGTGCGCCTGCGCCAGTTGGTTCAGGCAGTGCTGAACGGCGGCGGCATCCCATGGAATGCCGAAATGCGCGGCGGCGCCGGCCAGGCGCTGCAAGTGGTCAGCGGCATGGCGCAGCTGGCCATCCTCCAACGCCAGGGTTTCCAGAAGGTCGAAAGGCATGCTGGCGCGCGCCAAGAATTGTTGTTTGTTGCGCCACTCCTGCCATTCGGCGTCAGGCACGGCGCCCGAGGTGATGCCGCTGCCAATGCCGCAGCGCAGGCCGCCGGCCTGCACTGTGACGGTGCGAATCGGCACGTTGAAGGTGGCCCGGATTCCCTGCCCCGGCTCGCCCGGACGCACCACGCCGATGGCGCCGCAGTACACGCCGCGCGGCCCGGCTTCCAGATCGCGGATCATTTGCATGGCGCGCACCTTGGGCGCGCCGGTGATCGAGCCGCACGGAAACAGCGCGGCGAACACATCGGCCAGCGTGGTGCCGGTGCGGGTGCGGGCGCGCACGTCGGAGGTCATCTGCCAGACCGTGGGCAGCGCTTCGGTATGGAACAAAGCGGGCACCTGCACGCTGAAAGGCTCGGCGATGCGCGAAATGTCGTTGCGCAGCAAATCGACGATCATGACGTTTTCGGCGCGCTCCTTGGGCGATGCGCGCAAGGCTGCGGCCTGGGCGGCGTCCATCTCTGGCGTGGCGCCGCGCGCGGCCGTGCCCTTCATGGGCCGCGCCAGGATCTGGCCGTCCTGCCAGTCAAAAAACAGCTCGGGCGAGACCGACAGCAGCTGGCCGTCGCCGGTATCGCCGGTGTCGATGAAGGCCGCATAGCCACCGGGCTGGGCGCGCTGCAGGGCGGCGAACAGGGCCTGCGCCGCGCCCTCTTCGGGCTTGCCGGCCCACTCACCCTCCAGCTGCGCGGTGAAGTTGACCTGGTACAGCTCGCCGTCCGCGATGGCGCGCTGGATCTGGTCCATGGCCGCGCCAAACGCGGGGCGCGGGCAGGTTTCAGCCCATTGGACCCGGGCCGTTGCGGCGCTGGCGTCTTCAAGCCAGGGCAAGGCGTCGTCATGCACGGCAAACCAGGCCAGCGGGCCATCAGGCGCATGCACGGCCAGCGCGGCGTCAAACGCCGGGGCGGCTTCATAGCGCAGGTAGCCGACGCACCAGCTTCCCTTTTCGGCAGCAGCCTGCACGGCGTCGAGCAGCGGGCGCACGTCGGCCAGTTCATGGGCGACCAGCACGGCGCGCGGCGTGCCAAAGGCGTGGCGCAGGCGCGGCGTGGCGCCGCCCTGCGGGCTGGAAAAGTCAATACGTGCGGAAATATGAGTCAAATCAGCCTTTTGCGCTTGCCACGCTTGCGCAAGCAGCTATCAAAAAAGGAGTGTTCTGGACGCAGGCATTGGCGCGTTCTTCCGCAAAGGGAAAAGCCATGCCGGCGCCCGTTTTTACGCCGCGCCGATATTCGGCACCAGCCCGGCCCTAGGCTGGCCGTTCTTGAGGGCGGCGGTGAAGGCCAGCATGCGGTCAATCGGCAGGCGCGCGCGCAGGCCCAGCGCCGGGTCGATGTGGACTTCGTTCATTCCGGTTTCCAGCACCTGCGCCAGCCCGGCCAGCCCGTTCATCGCCATCCACGGGCAGTGCGCGCAGCTTTTGCAGGTGGCGCTGTTGCCGGCCGTCGGCGCTTCGATGAAGATTTTTCCGGGGTTGAGCGTGCGCAGCTTGTGCATCATGCCGTTGTCGGTCGCGACGATGAATTCGGGCGCATCCATTTCGCGCGCGGCCTTCAGGATGGCCGAGGTCGAGCCGACCGCATCGGCCAGCGCCACCACATCGACCGGCGACTCGGGGTGCACCAGCACCTTGGCCAGCGGATGCTCCTTCATCAGCGCCTGCAATTCAAACGCCTTGAACTCGTCATGCACGATGCAGGCGCCGTTCCACATCACCATGTCGGCGCCGGTTTCGCGCTGGATGTAGCCACCCAGGTGCCGGTCGGGCGCCCAGAGGATTTTCTGGCCTTGTTCCTTCAGGGCGCGCACGATGTCCAGCGCGCAGCTCGACGTCACGACCCAGTCGGCCCGCGCCTTGACGGCCGCGCTGGTGTTGGCATAGACCACCACCGCGCGGTCGGGGTGCGCGTCGCAAAAGGTGCTGAATTCGTCAATCGGGCAGCCCAGGTCGAGCGAACAGGTGGCGTCCAGGTCGGGCATCAGCACGCGCTTTTCGGGCGACAAAATCTTGGCCGTCTCGCCCATGAAGCGCACGCCCGACACCACCAGCGTCTGCGCGGCATGGTCACGGCCAAAGCGCGCCATTTCCAGCGAATCCGAGACGATTCCGCCGGTTTCCTCGGCCAGGTCCTGCAGGTCGGGATGCACATAGTAGTGCGACACCATCACGGCATTTTTGGCTTTCAGCAGGCTGCGGATGCGCTCCTTCAGCGCCGCCCGCTCGGACGGCGACGGCTCGACCGGAACCCGCGCCCAGGCGTGGTGCGTGGAGCAGCTGGCCGCCGTGCCAGGGCCGGCCATGATCGGCTGGTCGTAATCGACGTTGATCCGGGACAGGATTGCACTCATCAATTTGCTCCTTTGGGCGCCTCGAAGCGCATCGAATAATCTATGGCCTGAACGTCTTTCGTCAAGGTGCCGATGGAAATTCGGTCCACGCCGGTTTCGGCCAGCGCGCGCAGCCCGGCCAGCGTCACGCCGCCCGAAATCTCCAGGACCGCCCGGCCCGCGTTGATGCGCACGGCCTCGTGCAGCGTGGGCAAATCCATGTTGTCCAGCAGCACCATGCGGGCGCCCGCGTCCAGCGCCTCGCGCAGCTGCGCCAGCGTTTCGACTTCAATCTCGACAAAATCAGCCTCGGCGGCGATTTTCGCGGCCTGCGCCAGCACCTGCCTGATGCCGCCAGCCGCAGCGATATGGTTTTCCTTGATCAGCACCGCGTCGTACAGGCCGACCCGGTGATTCGTGCCGCCGCCGGTCAGCACCGCGTATTTCTGCGCCAGGCGCAGGCCCGGCAGGGTCTTGCGGGTATCGACGATGCGCGCTTTCGTTCCCTCGACCACGGCGACGTAAGTGGCGGTCTTGGTCGCAACAGCGCTTAACAGCTGCAAAAAATTCAGAGCCGTGCGCTCGGCCGACAACAAAGCCCGTGCCTGGCTGCGCATTTCAACCACCACCTGGTTGGGCGCGCAACGCTCGCCTTCCTGCACATGCCAGACCAGCGTAGCCTCTGGGTCCAGCTGCCTGAGCGCCGCCTCGAACCAGGCCGTTCCGCACAGCACCGCGCTTTCGCGGGCCAGCACATGGGCGTGC
Organism: Polaromonas hydrogenivorans; assembly: GCF_040105105.1. Classification (GTDB taxonomy): domain Bacteria; phylum Pseudomonadota; class Gammaproteobacteria; order Burkholderiales; family Burkholderiaceae_C; genus Polaromonas; species Polaromonas hydrogenivorans. Next base: position 3,369,959 of record NZ_CP157675.1, read on the forward strand.
GCCTGGGCTGCCGGATCAATCAGGGCGGCCGTCAAGTCGCCCGCGCCCAGATCCTCGGCCAGCGCCCGCGCCACATCGGCCCGGGCCAGCGCGGCTACCCCATCAGCATTGAAAACAAAAGACTTTTTCATACAAAAACCCGAATAAGAAGTCGCACTGTAGCGTGCTCTAAACTACCGGGCGAATGCTCCGGACTGCCTCAAATGTTACAGCGCCGGAAAACCCGTCGTCCTTATCCTCCTTCAGCGGCTTGTTGCAAAATGCAGCGCAGTTTTTCCTTTCCTTGAATTTTCGGACTTTCCACCATGTTCAGAACCCTGCTCAAATCCAAAATCCACCGCGCCGCCGTGACCCACTGCGAACTGAACTATGAAGGCTCCTGCGCCATTGACGAAGACCTGCTGGACGCCGCCAACCTCGGCGAGAACGAGCAGATCCACATCTGGAACATCAACAACGGCGAGCGCTTCATCACCTACGCCATCCGCGCCGAACGCGGCAGCCGCATCATCTCGGTCAACGGCTCGGCGGCGCGGCGCGCGGCGGTCGGCGACCTGGTCATCATTGCCGCCTTTGCGCAGGTCGAAGAAAAGGAAGTCGCCGGCTTCAGCCCGAAGCTGGTGTTCGTCAACCCGGACAACCGCATCAAGGAAGAGCGCTCGACCATTCCGGTGCAGATGGCCTCGACCTGAGCCGCTTGCCGGCCACGGATGCGGTCAGCAATAACTTCCCTGCGTCATACCCGCGAAGGCGGGTATCCAGACTCGTTTGAGCGCTTCAGCCCGTGTCGCTGGATTCCCGCCTTCGCGGGAATGACGGACGGGAAGTTATTATTTGGCGCTTCCTTAGCCGCAGAGGTCGCGCTTGCGTTGCTCGAACTCGGCCTGTTCAATCTCGCCGCGCGCATAGCGCTCGCGCAAAATGTCAAGCGCGCGGTCTTTTTCCGGCGTGCGCAGGCCGCGCGCATCCCGGCCAACAGCCCAGCGCAACAGCGTGATGACGGCCAGCAGGACGACGATCCACCAGAGCAGATGCATCAGTCCGAACAGATCCCAGTCCGAACCCCAGTTGCCGCCCCACTCCATCATGCGAGTCCACATGGCATGCGGCACTTCGCGCGGCTTACCGGCCGCCCCGGCCACGGGGCCGCGAACATCCCGACGCCGCCGGCACCCGGCCTGCGGCCATCGCCATCACTGTGCGCTGCTTCATGTCCGACTCCTTTTTTCAAACCCTACAGGCCATGCCCAAGATAGGCCCGCCATCGGAGCCGCTGTTGACCTGAATCAAGCAGAACCCGTTTTACCTGCGACGCTGGCCGCGACCCTGCGCCAGGCGACTGGCTACACTTCGCCGGGTAGCCTCTGCGCGGCCCGCCAGGCAGGGCAATACCCGGGTTCGAAGTGAACCCCGCTCCCATTAGACTCGTGCATCGGATCCAACCATGACCTCAGTAACCATGTCCCAAGCCCCTTCTGAATCGTTGTCAGCAACCGCCTATGGCACGCTGCCACCGGCCTCCACGCCGTCGGCCCGCAAGCCGCTGAGCCTGCCGCGCCTGCGCGAAATGCACGCGCACGGTGAAAAAATCACCATGCTGACGGCCTATGACGCCACCTTTGCCGCCGTGGCCGATGCCGCCGGCGTGGAATGCATCCTGGTGGGCGATTCGCTGGGCATGGTTTGCCAGGGTCTCTCCAGCACCGTCGGCGTGACGCTGGAAACCATGCGCTACCACACCGAATGCGTGACCCGTGGCCTGCGCCGCTCGCAAGGCGTGGCCTGGGTGATTGGCGACCTGCCCTTTGGCACTTACCATGAATCCAAAGAGCAGGCGCTGCGCAGTGCGGTCGTGCTGATGCAGGCCGGCGCCCACATGGTCAAGCTCGAAGGCGGCGGCTGGACCACCGAAACCGTGCGCTTCCTGGTCGAGCGCGGCATTCCGGTCTGCGCCCACCTGGGCCTGACGCCGCAAACCGTGCATGCGCTGGGCGGCTACCGCGTGCAGGGCAAAACCGACGAATCGGCGGCCCTGCTGCGGCGTGAAGCCAGCGCGCTGCAAGATGCCGGCGCGTCCATGCTGGTGCTCGAAATGGTGCCGGCGGCGCTGGCGGCCGAAGTCACCCAGCAGCTCACCCACTGCGCGACCATCGGCATCGGCGCGGGCAGCGGCACGGCGGGCCAGGTGCTGGTGCTGCACGACATGCTGGGCATGAACCTGGGCAAGATGGCCCGGTTTGTCCATAACTTCATGGACGGCGCGCCCAGCGTGCGCGGCGCCATGGAGGCTTATGTGCGCGCCGTGAAAAACGTCAGCTTTCCGGACAACAGCATCCACGCCTGGTAAACCGCCCTCGCTTCCAACAACTCAAAACTCAAGGAGACCCCATGCACATCGTCCACACCATTGCGGAGTTGCGCCAGCAGCTCAGCGGCTTCAAGCGCCCGGCCTTCGTGCCGACCATGGGCAACCTGCACGAAGGGCATATTGCGCTGGTCGGGCAGGCCAGGCCGCTGGGCGATGTGACCGTGTCCAGCATTTTTGTCAACCGCCTGCAGTTCGCGCCGCATGAAGACTTCGACAGCTACCCGCGCACGCTCGACGCCGATGCCCAGCGGCTGGAAGCGGCCGGCTGCGACGTGGTGTTTGCCCCGCGCGAGAAAGACCTGTACCCCGAGCCGCAAACCTTCAAGGTGCATCCGGCCACCGACCTGAGCGACATCCTCGAAGGCCATTTCAGGCCCGGTTTTTTCATTGGCGTGAGCACCGTGGTGATGAAGCTGTTCTCGTGCGTGTTCGCCGGCATGCCCACGGGCGTGGCCGCCTTCGGCAAAAAGGACTACCAGCAGGTCATGGTGGTGCGCCGCCTGGTGCAACAGTTTGCCCTGCCCATCGAAATTTTGGCCGGCGAAACCCAGCGCGCCGAAGACGGGCTGGCGCTGTCGTCGCGCAACAGCTACCTCACCCCGGCCGAGCGGCAGGAAGCGGTGCATCTGTCCCAGGCCCTGCGCGCTTTGGGCGAAGCGGCCCGTGCCGCTACCGGCCAGCCCGACCTGGCCGCGCTCGAAGCCCAGGCCCTGCAGGCGCTGGCGCGGCGCGGCTGGAAGCCCGACTACCTGACGGTGCGCCGGCGCGCCGACCTGGCGGCGCCGCAGGGTTCGCTGGCCGATGTGCCGCTGGTGGTGCTGGGCGCCGCCAAGCTGGGCAACACCCGGCTGATTGACAACCTGGAGATTTGAGGCGGCGCGGCAGGCGCGGGCTTGGCGCTGCCGTGATTGCTTCTATTTTGATAGCTGCTTGCGCATATCCTGCGTGCGCTATAGGCCAGCTAGACTGCGTGAGCCATAGGCTCCTCCAGTACCCACTGAATGGCCACTACCGGATCATGGCGGCTACTACTTGGGCATTTAACACTTATGGCCTGAGGCGCATGTTGCCAAATGTGCAAAATGCATCCTTGTTAGGAAGAAAAAACCATGCTTACTCGACTTAAGGTCAAGGGATTCAAAAATCTGGTCGATGTGGACGTTCGATTTGGCCCCTTCACCTGCATCGCCGGACCCAACGGCGCCGGCAAATCGAACCTGTTCGATGCAATAACGTTTTTAGGCGATTTAGCCTCGATGCCCATCATGAAAGCCGCAAGTCGGGCAAGGGGCACCAATGGCCGAATCTCGGATTTTCACAGCCTCTTTTTTAAAAATTCGCAAGGAAACTTTCTCCCGATGGTTTTCATTGCGGAAATGATCGTTCCCAGCAAAGTCATCGACGACTTTGATCGCACGGCAACGCCTACAGCGACGTTTCTTGAATACACGCTGGAACTGCGACTTAGCGAAACCCATGCCGACTCATCACCAGCCGACCCTATTTATATAGAGCAGGAAAGGCTTCTCGCAATCAATTCAAGCGAGGCTGCGAAACACCTTGGATTCGACCCTGAACCGGGGTGGATCAAGAAACACATCTTCGGACCAGGACCGAGGCGTACTGCGTTCATCAGTACCGAAATGTCTGGTCATCCAAGCCAGCCCGCGATCAGGCTTTTTGGCGATCAGACCAAAAAAGGAGGTCCGCCGTTTCTGGTTCCGGCCAGAAAATCCCCGCAAACCATTGTGTCTGGCGCTAACTCATCGTCGCACCCGACGGCTCTGGCAGCGCGAAGTGAATTGCGGTCATGGCGATTGTTGCAACTAGAACCATCCGCGCTCAGGCGTTTCGACGACTTTGGCGATGATCCGTATATCACTTCAACGGGTGAGCACTTGCCAGGCGCTTTGATGCGGCTGGACAACCATGCAGAGGTTTCCCAGCGTTTGTCGGAACTGTTGCCAGACATTGTGTCGGTCGATGTTGATGCCGATGAAAAACGGCAAGTGAAGACATTGCTTCTGACCATGAAAAACAAGGAAACCTATACCGCAAGCTCTTTGTCCGACGGTACGCTGCGCTTTCTGGCTTTGGCAGTGCTGGCATTAGATCCTGAATTTGGCGGTTTGCTTTGCATGGAAGAACCTGAAAATGGAATCCATCCCTCACGTATTCCACAAATGCTCAGATTGGTACGTAGCTTGTCGCAGGAGGTCGAGACTGATGATGACGAAAAGTCAGTGCCATCAATCCGGCAGTTGATCATCAACACCCATTCACCCCTGGTTGTCGCCGAGTTGCGCGACGATGAATTACTGTTTGCCGAGACACTGAAGATGAAAGGGAAAGCTTTCGTGGATTTCAAGCCGCTTCAGGACACCTGGCGACAAAATGCCTCCGGCGCCAAAGGGGCGGAACTGATTACCAGAGGGGAAATTTCGTACTATCTGGATGGTCAGCTAGGCGCCACTCGATCAAATGGAAATGCACCCTTGGTCGGGCGTTTCGCTAAATCAGCTTCATCAACCCCTGACCTTTTTCAGCAAACCAAATCATGAAGCGAGTCACGGCAACACTTGTTACCGACGGCAGCTCCGATAAACTTTTAGTCCCTTTGATTGAATTGCTTTTTAGCGCTCACACTGAACTTGCCTATCAAGTGAACTGCGCCGAGGGCCTCCCCCCATTCTCCAGCGGGCTAAGGGCAAGAATTGATTCGGCGCTGGAACTGTTTCCCTGCGATTTCCTGTTTGTGCATCGCGACGCTGAGGGCATCGACGCCACCATAAGACAGCAGGAAATTCAAACAAACTGGCCGGATTCGCAACAAACGACAGTCCTCATCTGCGTTGTACCAGTGCGCATGACAGAAGCGTGGCTTATCGCGAATCCGGAACCGATCAGGTCAGCGGTTGGCAACCCCAATGGAACTGAAGCGCTCGGCTTACCTGCAATAAAAGATATCGAGTCATTGCCAGACCCTAAAGAGACTCTTTTTGCAGCGCTTAAAGCAGCATCCGGGCTAAGCGCTACCCGCAAGCGACGCTTCAATCCCCACCAATACAGGCATCGCGTGAGTGAACTTACGGATGATTTGGAACCGCTGCGCAAACTTAGCTCTTTCAGGCATCTTGAAGCTCAGGTTAAGAAGCATTTGGCAATGTGGAATACGTAATTTCTACCTCCAATTCAAGCAGATATCGTTGCTCTCGCCTTGCCCTGCTACAGCACTGTCTGCGGCAGGGCATCAATCCATGCCATTACACACAAATCCGTGCCACAGGCCGGGGGCAGCGGCGGCCAGGGCAGCATCACCATGCCCGGCAAAGGCAAAACCGAGTCCCGCGCTGCTGCGCCGCACGAACAACATGCCGGCTTGGGCAACGCGCCCACGCTGGACGTGTATTTGAACGCCACCGCCTACTGGAAAAACATTCCGCAGCCGGTGTATGACTTCACGATAGGCGGCTACCAGGTGATTAAAAAATGGCTGAGCTACCGCGAACAGCGCGTGCTGGGCCGCGCCTTGAGCATGGATGAGATCATGGAAGTCACCGCCATGGCCCGGCGGCTGGCCGCGCTGTGCTGCTGCAGCCCCGGCTAGATGACAACTACCGCGCTATTGCGGCGCTCACCTGGCCGCTGGAGGCTACGGCTTAAGTGAAGGTCTGGCGTCAGCCAAGGGCCTTATTGAGCAAATCCAGACCGCGCCCCGCCTTGCCCGCGCCCGCCTGCGCACGCACCCGGAATCGCGTCTCGGCATCAAACTCAGCCAGCATCAGACTTGTCATTTCATCAATCAACCTGTTGATCGTGGTGCCCCGGCTACGGGCGAGCAGGCGCAGGCGCTGGTGTTTGTCGTCTGGCAACCGAACGGTTAACGCACTCATGGCGATACCTCCTTCAAAAAATTTTCGGGGTTGACTTATTGTTGAAGTCACTCATATTTTGATAGCTACCCATGCATATCCAACATGCGTAAAAGGCCCTTATTACTTGAATTTTCCGAATCAGTTCAAATTACCGCATCGGCTGCGCCAATCAACGCATTCCCCAAGCACCGATCACTGCCGCTGATGTATAAAACGCTCCAGGGCATTCAATCCGTTTTCAAGGAACTTCACCATGGCCATTGCACACGCCGCACCGGGACAAATCGTTGATGTTCAGCCTTTGGGCAAACAGCTTTGCGAATCACGCAATGTTGCCCTGTTCAAGACCGACGGACTGGAAGTGATGCGCCTGGTGATGCCGGCCGGCAAGACCATGCCGTCGCACTGGGTCAAGGGCGAAGTCACGATGCACTGCCTGGAAGGCGAGGTCGATCTGATGGCGGGCGGGCAAACCCGGCGCATGAAAGCCGGCCAGCTGGTCTGGCTTGAAGGCGGCGTGGATCACGCCCTGACGGCGGTGCACGATTCGTCGCTGCTGCTGACCATCGTGCTGCGGAAATAATGGTGAAATAAGCCTTTTGCGCAATCAGGACGGGCACAAGAAGCTATTGATTCAGTAGCAGTCGAGTTCCGTCTTCGGCTCGCGCTCCATCAGCAGCGCCACCGCCTCGGACGCCTTGAGCTTGCCGTCGAGCAAGGCCACCACGCTTTGCGCAATCGGCATGTCCACGCCCAGGCCGGCGGCGCGCTGCACCACGGTGCGGGCGCAGTAAACGCCTTCGGCCACATGGCCTAGCGATTCCAGCACTTCGGCCAGGGTTTTGCCCTGCGCCAGCAGCAGTCCGACCTTGCGGTTGCGGCTCAAGTCGCCGGTCGCCGTCAGCACCAGGTCGCCCAGGCCCGACAGGCCGGTGAACGTCTCGGCGCGCGCGCCCAGCGCCACGCCCAGCCGCGTTATTTCGGCCAGTCCGCGCGTGATCAGGGCGGCCCGGGCATTCAGGCCCAGCTGCAAGCCATCGCACAGCCCGGCAGCAATCGCCATCACGTTCTTGACCGCCCCGCCGACCTCGACCCCGACCATGTCGTCGCTGGCATAGACCCGCAGGCTGGCGCCGTGAAAGGCGGCCACCAGCGCTTCGCGCACCTCGGCATGCTCGCTGGCGGCGACCAGCGCGGTCGGCTGGCCGCGTGCCACTTCCAGCGCGAAACTCGGGCCACTGAACACACCCGCTCTTAAATCAGGAGCAACCTGCGCCCGTACTTCATGCACCATCAGGCCGAAAGGCTTTGCAAGGGAGGCCGAAGCCGGTTCAGCGGAAACCGGCGATTCAAAGCCCTTGCTCAGCCAAGCCACGGGCACCTTCACATGCTTCAGCTGCATCAGCATGCTTCGCGCGGCCGATACCGGCGTGGCCAGAATGATCAGATCCTGGCCGCTGACGGCCTGGCTCAGTGAAGCCTCGCCGCCGCCTTGCAACAGCAGGCTGGCGGGCAAGGCAATGCCGGGCAGGTAGCGGGTATTGGCGCGCTCGGCCTGCAGGGCCTGGACCTGCGCCGCATTGCGCGCCCACAAGGTGACCTGGTGCCGGGTCACGCCGGCGTCGGCGGCGCGCGCGGCATTCACCGCCAGCGCGGTGCCCCAGGCGCCAGCGCCCAAAACCGCGATTTTCATGCCAGCCAGGCCGTTGGCCCGCAGCCTGCCCCGTGGACCATCAAACGAGGATTTGTGGTGCTTCAGACGTGGCCATCATGGCCTCGGCCTGCTGCTGCTCGTACATCGCCTGGAAGTTGATTTCGGCCATGTGCACCGGCGGAAAACCACCGCGCTGGATGATGTCGGCGACGTTGCTGCGCAGGTAGGGATAGACGATTTGCGGGCAGGCAATGCCCAGCAGCGCGCCCATCTGGTCGCTCTGGATGTTGCGGATTTCGAAGATGCCGGCCTGCTTGGCCTCGACCATGAACACGGTCTTTTCTTCGATTTTGGTGTGAACGGTGGCGGTGACGGTGATTTCAAACAGGCCCTCGGCCACCGGCTTGGCATCCACGCCAAGCTGGATCTCGACGCCGGGCTGCTCCTGGTTCAGCAGGATTTCAGGCGAATTGGGCTGCTCCAGCGACATGTCCTTGAGGTAAACGCGCTGGATCTGGAATACGGGGTCAAGATTGGCTTCGGCCATGGTGGTCTTTCGTCAAGGTGTTGGAAATCGGAATGAAATGGAAAAACCTCCTGCGCATTCGCCCCGGAAAGGGCCTGGGCGCAGGCGGTTCGAGGCGGATTATCTCAGGCTCTGCGCCGGGAAAAGCGCTGGCCCGGCCCATCGGACCAACCCGGCTGCAAGCGGCTTGTTCAGGCTGCGGCCGACAGCAGCGGCATCAAGCCGCCCCGGCCGTCGAGCGCCATCAGGTCGTCGCAGCCGCCAACATGGGTGGCGCCGATGAAGATTTGCGGCACGGTGCGCCGGCCGCTGATCTGCATCATTTTCTGACGCTCGCCAGGCAGCACATCGACACGGATTTCATTGAGTTCGGTGACGCCACGTTCCTTAAGCAGCTGTTTGGCCTGAATGCAGTAAGGGCAGGAGCCGGTGGTGTAAATCTTGACGGTTTGCATGGTTTTCTCAAGGTCTGTGCTGGCGCGGCAGGTGCGCGGCAGCGAAGGAAGGATCCGCATCCATGCCGGAGCGACGCATCAACAGCGGTCCGGCACGCGGGCTTGGCGCCTTTTCAGGCTTTTTCGACCGGAAGGTTAGCTTCTTTCCACGCCTTGAGTCCGCCGCCCAGTGATTGGGCTTGCTCGTAACCCAGTTTTTTGGCGATGGCCACGGCGCGGCCGGAACGCGCGCCGCTGGCGCAGACCAGGATCAGGGGCAAGGCCTTGTTCTTGACCACGGCTGGCAATTTGGCCTCAAGCTCGCCCAATGGCACGTTTTTGGCGCCGCTCACATGGCCGGCGGCAAATTCAGCCGGCTCGCAGACGTCCACCACCACGGCTTTTTCGCGATTGATGAGCTGCACGGCCCCGCTAGGGTTCAGCGCGCCGGCATTCATGCCACCGGCAATCAGGGGCCAGACCAGCATGCCGCCGGAAGCGATGGCTATTGAAATCAGCATCCAGTTATCAATAAGAAATTTCACTTAATACCTTTGTATGTTTTTCACGCAAACACTGATTTTAGAATGGGGGCGGAAGTTCGCCCGAAGGCCAGCTTTTTAAATCCATTCCTTCCTGTTTTCATTTCCCCCTTCACACTGAACCACCATGTACAAACTCGTGCTCATACGCCACGGCGAATCAACCTGGAACCTGGACAACCGCTTTACCGGCTGGACCGACGTCGATCTGACCGAAACCGGGATTGCGCAGGCCAAAAATTCCGGCCAGCTGCTCAAGGCCGAAGGCTATGACTTTGACCTGGCCTATACCAGCGTGCTCAAGCGCGCCACCCGCACGCTCTGGCATGTGCTCGACGAGATGGACCAGACCTGGCTGCCGGTGGTGCACAGCTGGCGGCTCAACGAGCGCCATTACGGCGACCTGCAGGGGCTGAACAAGGCCGAGACGGCGAAAAAGTTCGGTGACGAGCAGGTGCTGGTCTGGCGCCGCAGCTACGACACGCCGCCGCCGCCGCTGGCGGCCAATGACCCCCGCAGCGAACGCAGCGACCGGCGCTACGCCAAGCTGCTGCCCGGACAGGTGCCGCTGACCGAATGCCTGAAGGACACGGTGGAGCGCGTCCTGCCCTTCTGGAACGAAGCCATGGCGCCCGCCATCAAGGCCGGCAAGCGCATCGTGGTCGCCGCGCACGGCAACTCGATTCGCGCGCTGGTGAAGTATCTGGACAATATCTCGGACAGCGACATCGTCGGCCTGAACATTCCCAACGGCATTCCGCTGGTCTATGAACTCGACGAGAACCTCAAGCCGCTGCGCAGCTACTACCTGGGCGACAGCGAAGCCGCCGCCAAAGCTGCTGCGGCGGTGGGCGCACAGGGCAAGGCCGTTGCGGCATGAATCACGGCAGAACCCTTTAAAAGACTGCCGAACAGGAGAGTGAGCCTGTCCACCAATGCCCCTGCCAGGGACATTGGCACCGCTTATTTGTAACCATTCCGTTAGCGTCTTGCAAAAACCGGGCTTTCTCCGCATATTTAATGACCCACGATGTGCAGCTTGCGGAACTGCACAGGCATGTATGTGTCCAAGGTGTATATTGCTCCTGATACGAAGGAGCAAGGGTTCCTCAACAGGCTTAGGAAAATTTTTATGGGTCAGAAGCTCAAGATAGCAGGCTGGATTTCAATTGGCGCAATGGCCGGGGCATTGACGACCGTGCAGTTGCAGGCAGTTGCACGCGCCGGCATGGCACCCTTGCCGCTCGAAGAATTGCAGCAACTCGCGGCCGTCTTCGGCATGGTCAAGACCGATTACGTCGAGCCTGTGGACGAAAAGAAACTGATTACCGATGCAATTTCCGGCATGGTTGCCAGCCTGGATCCGCATTCGGTGTATTTCGACAAGAAAACCTACAAGGAATTCCGCGAAGGCACCTCGGGCCGCTTTGTCGGCGTGGGCATCGAGATCAGCCAGGAAGACGGCCTGGTCAAGGTGGTGTCGCCGATTGAAGGCTCGCCGGCCGACCGCGCCGGACTCAAGCCGAACGACCTGATCACCCGCATTGATGACACGGCAGTCAAAGGCCTGAGCCTGAACGATGCGGTCAAGAAAATGCGCGGCGAACCCCAGACCAAGGTGATGCTGACGATTTTCCGCAAGGATGAAAGCCGCACCTTCCCGGTCACCATCACGCGCGAAGAAATCCGCACCCAGTCGGTTCGCAGCAAGGTGATTGAGCCGGGTTATGCCTGGATTCGCCTGAGCCAGTTCCAGGAACGCACGGTTGACGACTTTGTGGTCAAGATGGAGCAGATTTACAAGCAGGAGCCCAAGCTTAAAGGCCTGGTGCTGGACCTGCGCAATGACCCGGGCGGATTGCTCGATGCGGCGGTGGCGGTTTCAGCGGCCTTTTTGCCCGAAAACGTGACCGTGGTTTCCACCAACGGCCAGTTGGTCGAAAGCAAGTCGGTTTACAAGGCTTCGCCCGAGTTTTACCAGCGCCGCAATGGCGCTGATCCGCTCAAGCGCCTGCCGGCCGCACTCAAGACCGTGCCGCTCGTGGTGCTGGTTAATGAAGGCTCGGCCTCGGCCAGCGAGATCGTGGCCGGCGCGCTGCAGGACTACAAGCGCGCGACCATCATGGGCAACCAGACGTTTGGCAAGGGTTCGGTCCAGACGGTGCGTCCGCTGGGCCCTGACACGGGCATCAAGCTGACCACGGCGCGCTATTACACGCCGAGCGGCAAGTCGATCCAGGCGCGCGGCATTGTGCCTGACGTGATGATTGATGAAACCGCTGAAGGCAGCCCGTTTGCGGCACTGCGCACCCGTGAAGCCGACCTGGAAAAGCACCTGAACAGCGGCCAGGGTGCCGAAGTGAAAGACCCGGGCCGCGAAAAAGCGCGCGAGGAAGCCATGAAGCGGCTTGAAGAAGAAGCCAAGAAAACGCCCGAGCAGCGCCGTCCGCCCGAACTGGGAAGCGACAAGGACTTCCAGTTGGCCCAGGCCATCAACCAGCTCAAGGGCCGTCCGGTGCTGGTCAGCAAGACGGCGGTTGTCGAGCCCAAGAACGAAAAGAAAGAAAACTAGGCGTTCATACCGCTTCGTTCAGGCAAAGCCCGTCCGGTTTCGAACGGGCTTTGCTTTATTTGCACTTCACGGTTCACACTTCGCAGCCATCAACCTCCCGCCGCACATGCCGGCGGTTTTTCATTTTTCCATTCCCATGAACGACGAACAGCTGCTTCGCTATTCCCGGCACATCCTGCTCGATGAAATAGGCATTGAAGGCCAGCAAAAGCTTCTCGCCTCGCATGTGCTGATCATTGGCGCAGGCGGGCTGGGCTCGCCGGTGGCCCTGTACTTGGGGAGCGCCGGCGTTGGCCGCATCACCGTGGTCGATCATGACCACGTGGATGCGACCAACCTGCAGCGCCAGATTGCGCATACGGTCGCGCGCATTGGTGAATTCAAGGCGGAATCGGTGCTCCAAGCCGTCGCCGCGCTCAACCCTGATGTGAAAGTGATTCCGGTGACGCAGCGGGCTGACGATGCCCTGCTTGACCGGCTGGTCAGTCAGGCAGACCTGGTGCTTGACTGCACCGACAACTTTTCGACCCGCCACGCCATCAACCGGGCCTGTGTCAAGCACGGCAAGCCGCTGGTGTCGGGCGCTGCAATCCGCTTTGATGGCCAGATCACGGTCTATGACCCGCGCAGTCCTGACTCGCCTTGCTATGCCTGCATCTTTCCGGAATCAGACCTGCCCGAAGAAACCCGCTGCGCCACCATGGGCGTGTTTGCACCGCTGGTCGGCATCGTGGGCACAGTACAGGCTGCCGAGGCGCTGAAACTGCTGTGCGGCATCGGAACGGCACTGACCGGACGCCTGCTGATGCTTGATGGCAGGGGCATGGAGTGGCACGAGATGAAACTGTCGCGCAACAAGGCGTGCGCAGTCTGCGGCGTTAAAGCAGCGGAATTTCCAGCCGCCTGAATCACTTTTTTCCAGTGGCAGCGTTGGTGGCCGGATGGGCAGCTTTAGACAGGATCGCGGCGCAATCGGCATTCTCGCCCGGCCCGGTTTCGATGGTTGCAGCCAGGGCCAGCAAGGGATTGATGGCGGCCAGCAGCAGGGCAATGCCTGCGCGCCCTGCCAGCGCCGATTTTTCCGGTCCCGCCGACATGTGCGCAAACGTGCCGCCAATCCGCAGCGGTGACCTCAGGCTCAAAATACTCATGTCCTTGGGCTCCGGCTTGAGCAGGATGTCCAGCGTTTCGTTGGCCAGGCTGATCTGCCCTTGCCCCGTGATGACGGTGTCGCTGGTGTCAAGCACAATCGCCCGGCTGCTCATCAGGCCCTGCCTGACATCAAAAGCCGCAGCGGCGCACCTTAGCTGCACATTGCGGTCGCCGCGCAACAGGAACTTGATCACCTCGCCCCCATCCAGGCCCATGAATTCGAGCAGGATGTTGCTGATTTCGCCTTTGCCCATCAACACCGCCACATCCCCCGAGGCCGACCCGAGCATTTGCGCCAGCGAATTTCCACGCCCCTGCAGGTCGAACTGGCCGCTGACTTTTCCAAGGCCGGTTTTAGTCGTTTCAACCGCAGGGAAGAGCTGGTTCAGCTGCACGGCCCGGACATCGAGCCTGGTGTTAAAGGCCGCCGGGGAAACAGTGGAATCAATACGGATGGTGCCAGCCACCGATCCACCGGCAACGCCGAGCGAAATCGGCTCCAGTTGCAGAACGCCGGCATTGAGCTTGACGTGAACAGAGCCTTTGTCCAGCGGTAACTCCTTCACATGCCGGATGTCGGCCGCCGAATAGATGACATCGGCATTCATGGCCTTGAGCTTGGTCACGTCCAGCGGCGTGCGCGGCAGCACCTTGCCAGGCGCAGTTCCGGTTGGTGAAGCTTTGCTGCTTGAGTTGGCTTGCGCTGGTTTTTTGATGTTTGAAGCAGCCACGGCTTGTTTCTTTGGTGCCAGAGCGCCAGAAGGCGCCATGCCGATGACTGCCCCCAAGTCCGCAAAATCCATGACCCTGGATTGCACCTTGCCAGTCAAAAGCGGAACCGCCGAAGATTGATCAAAGCTCAGCGAACCGCTGAGGTCGGACTTGCCCAGCAGACCCTGAATCTGGCTGACAACCCAGAGTTTGTCCTTCTTGTCGAGCTTGCCGCGAAGCTTGTAGGGCGGCGTGGATGGCAGTACCACACCCAGCAAGTTATAAAGATCGTCAAGGTTCTGGCCCTGCAGGTCAAAAGTCGCATCAATGCCGGCCAGGTCGGCAAGATTGGCAATCGAACCCTTGGCCTTCAGGCTGGTTCTTCCGGCGACTGCGTTGACTTCAAGTGGAAAGGATGCCTGGGTATTCTGGCTGAACTCCAGTACACCTCCTGCGCGTCCATTGGCGGTAAATGTTTCATGCTTCCATTGCCCGATAGCCTTGTAACTCAAAGGCAATTCATTCCCGGCTTCCGGGGCCAATGAAAACTGCACATCCAGGTCAGCGCCCTGTGCCTTGGCAAGGTAGCTGACATTCCCCTGATCAACCACGACAGCACCGATCTGGGGAACCGCACTTTTGTCCGAGGTATCGCGAGAAAGCGCCCAGGTTCTGCGGCCATCGGGTTCGATCTGCAGGCCAATCATGGGTTCAGTCAATTTGATCCTGGGCAGCACCACTTTTCCGACAACAAGCGGTAACAGATTAATGTCGAATTCAGCAGCAGTGGCCTTGAGCAGGTAGGAATCATGCGCCCATTCAGGATTGGCGATTTCGACACCTTCCGCCCTGACGGTGGTGGTGCGTCCCAGGTCCACAGACAGATGTTTCGTGATCTCAAAACGTCGTCCCAGCTGCTCCGACACATACCGGTTGATGGGTCCGCGAAGCGAATCCCAGGGAAAAAAGGAAAGCACCAACACAAGAACAACCAGCAAGATGGCAAAACCCGCCAGCCAATGGCGAAGGGAGGCGGATTTCAACGGGGAATTTTTCATGCCTTGGTCTGGGTTGATGGCCGCTCAGCAAGCGTGAGCCTGCAATGGCTGGCAATGCGCAAAAATCCTCATGGCAACTGGCGCGCAAACACTCAATCGCAGAGTCTGACTGTCGGCCACATGCGAATTTTTGACAGTCGGCAAATGCGATGAAAGGCTGTCGGCAGGTGCCTACATCTGATTAACATGAAATCATCGGAAAACCCCTACAAATACAAACAAACGTCACTGGCACAATGATTCATCAATCTGAAGATACATTAGGAAACAAGACAAGCTGGCATTTCCGGCTCTTGCTAGCCGCATTGGCGGGCTTTTCGCAACTCACACCGAATTCCTGCCGCCGTTAACTGGATATGAGCCGTGAGATTGAAAACATACATCGTCGAAGACAACCCCACCATTCGTGAAAATCTGATTGGCACTCTGGAAGAGTTGGCCTGCGTGATTGCCGTGGGAACGGCAGAAACCGAAAACGATGGCAAGGCTTGGCTGAACGCCAACCGACAGGAATGGGATCTGGCAATCGTTGATTTGTTTTTAAAGCAGGGAAGCGGTCTGGGGGTACTTGCAGCTTGCCGGGATCGCCCATCACGGCAAAAAGTGGTGGTTCTCAGCAATTACGCTACCGCAGACATTCGCCAGCGTTGCGCCCAGCTTGGGGTCGATGCGGTGTTCGACAAATCCAACGAAATTGATGCGTTGGTTGAGTACTGCCTTCAACAAAACAATTCCATTGAAGCCGAAAAACCTTCCTCCTGAATGGGAGGACTGTCAGAGTTTTCGACTTTTCAGGGTATTGAGGGCGCAGCACGTCAGGAAATCCGGATGCCTGCTTGAGAAGCCGGCGCCCGGACGGCGCACAAACCGCCAGGGTTTGCGCCGCAGTCCTTCAGTCAATGAGTTTGTTTTTCAGGGCGTAATAGGTCAGGTCGCTGTTGGAGGCCAGACTCATCTTTTCCATGACGCGCGTGCGGTAGGTGCTGACGGTTTTAACGCTCAGCGAAAGCGCCTTGGCGATATCGCCTGCCGTTTCACCCTTGGCCAGCTTCAAGAACACCTGGAATTCCCGCTCGGACAACTGCTCGTGGGCCGCCACGTCCTTGGGACGATTCAGTTGCTGCGCAAGCAACTCGGCCACGGCTGCCGTGATGTAGCGCTTGCCCAGGGAAATCACGCGAATGGCATCGACGATTTCAGAAGGGTCGCATTCCTTGTTGAGGTAGCCGCTGGCACCCTGACGAATCAGATTGACTGCGTAATGCTCTTCGGGGTAACCACTCAAGATCAGGATGCCAACATCGGGCGCCTTGGCGCGGATCATCGCCAGCGCATCGATTCCACTTTGACCGGGCATGGACAGGTCCATGACAAGAATGTCCAGTTCGACATTGCGAACCAGGTCAATCGCTTCCCGTCCGCTTGCTGCTTCACCAACAACGCGCAGATCCACCTGGTCCGAGAAAAACTGCTTCAGTCCGGAACGCACAATGGCATGGTCATCCACAATTCCAATTTTTATCATGTCGCTGTCTTTCTATAAAAACCTGCACTGCCCGGCAAGGCCACCAAAAATCAGCGCCAAGGCAACACAGCTGCATTGATTATCACTGCTCATTATTGACGAGTTATTCACACAAGTACCGAACGGGAGTCAGCCTTGAAAAAATTTGCCACGCTCAAAACGGCCATCAGCCTGCCGCTGGCCGTGCTGGCTGCAGCCTTCATGATTTTCATCAATGAAACGAGCTTTCAACAGTCCACCAAGGCCGTCAGCAACATGGAGCAGGCCCAGCAGACACGCAGCGCCATCACCCGGCTGGTGCGCCAAGTGCTGGACGCAGAAACCGGTCAGCGCGGCTACCTGCTGACAGGCGATCCTCGCTATCTGGAGCCTTACCGTTCGGCGGTAGGCGATATTACCGAAAACCTCAACCTTCTGCGGCAGATCTTTGTCTCCCAGCCTGCGCTGTCGGGTGACTTCGACACCCTGTCGCGTCATGTGTCGCGCAAGATGGCCGAGATGGACCTGAGCGTGCGCATGCGCAAGGAGGGCAATGATGATGGCTGGAAATTTGTGCTGACGACCGACGTAGGCAAGGAAGAGATGGAAGCCATCCGGATTCAATCCGACAAACTGTCGGCCAGCAGCATCCAGCAAATGGAACAGGGCCAGGCGCAGATCAGGAAAGCACTGCAGCTTTCACGCATTGGGATTGCCACCACGGCGCTGGTCGGACTGCTGGCTTTTTACATGTACCTGATGCAAAACAAGGCACTCATTGCCTCGGGCCAGCGCGAGCAGGAGTCTCTGGAGCGCGAGCGCGACCTGCTCGAAAAACAGGTCAGGGAACGTACCGCCAGCCTGGCCGAACTGGCAACCCATCTGCAAAATGTGCGTGAAGAAGAACGCGGCCACCTGGCGCGTGAGCTGCATGATGAACTGGGCGCACTGCTGACGGCCGCAAAGCTCGATGTTGCCAGGATCAAATCCCGCCTGGCCGGCAACCTGCCGGAAGCCTCGGAACGGCTTGAACACCTGACCAGCACCCTCAACACCGGCATTGCCCTGAAGCGGCGCATTGTTGAAGACCTTCGGCCCTCGTCACTGTCCCATCTGGGCCTGGTGGCATCCCTTGAAATTTTGGCGCGCGAATTTGAGGAACGCTCCGGACTTTCCATCACCACCGATCTGGAAACCGTCGAACTCGGCGGATCGGCGCAACTGACCGTTTACCGGCTGGTTCAGGAGTCTTTGACCAACATCGCCAAATATGCCAATGCAACCCAGGTAGAAATCAGCGTGCACAACTTTGACAATTTCATCACCGTGGATGTCAAGGACAACGGCAAAGGCTTCAAGCTGGAAAGCATTGGGCCGGGAAGCCATGGACTGGCCGGCATGCGTCACAGGGTGGAAGCTGCCGGTGGAAAGTTGACGGTTGCCAGCGCTGAAGGCAGAGGAACCCAGGTCGGTGCCGTGCTGCCCAAATCGCAGTGACCCAACGCTTCGATGGCAAGCCTCAACAGGCCCGCCAAGCCAGCCAGGCCCGCCAAAGCGCACGTAACAAAATGTCATCCTTTTCCTACAAGGCATTACCCCAGGCACTGACAGGGGTTTAGGCCCAAGACCGATGAGGAAAACCACATCCAAAAGCTAAGCTTGCTCAAGGCTTTTTAAAGAAGCAATTCTTATATGCCTAGCCATCGCAAGGGAAATCAAATGTTGCATTATTCAGTCGTCTTTCTGGTGATCGCCCTGATTGCTGCCGTCTTCGGTTTTGGTGGAATTGCAGCAGGCGCCGTTGAAATTGCCAAGATTCTCTTCTTCCTGTTCGCTATCATGGCAATTGTCAGTTTTGTTGTCAGCCTGATCAAAAAAAATTAGCCTTAAGCTGATGGCAGCGTTCAAAAGCTGCCTACTTTTTTATCAACTTTTCATTCACTCACTCACCAAGGAAATAAGACATGAATACAAATAGCCCTTCAAACATGGTCCGTGATGCTGTTCCTGCAATGCAGAAGGCTTCTGACGGCATGATGGATTCAGCCAGCAAGGCTTTGGAGTCAACGCGCGAGCATGCCAACCAAGCGCTTGACAAGGCCGAAAGCAAAGTTCGCGAACTGCGCGGCAGTGTTGATCCAATGGTTGACATGCTGGCATCCAAGGCGCAAAAGATGGCCCGCCAGAGTCTGGACATGGCTTCCGAAGCCAAGGAACGCGCCGAAAAATCACTCAAGCAGGCCGCTGATGCGACCACCCGGTATGTTTCCGAGCAACCCATGCGCTCCGTGCTGATTGCAGCAGCGGTCGGTGCAGCGGTTGCCCTGCTGGTGTCTTCTTCGCGCCATCGCAACCGCAATCGTTACTGAAACCCAACCCGTTTCCCGACTCTCCCTGGCAAGCCCTGACGCACAACCTACGTTCCCAACCTATGCTGCATCCTCTTTTTTCAACGATTGTGCAAAGGCCTGACCTGGTCATGGACCACCTGTCGGCCTACGGATCGCTGTTTCACAAGGAAGCAACGAGTGCGGGTTCGGAACTGCTGGCGCGTGCAGTAGCGGGGGTGGTCGCCATCCTGGCTTTGGTTGTTTTTCTTGGCCTGGCGGGCACAGCGCTGATGCTGGGCTTTTTGCAGAACCAGTTCCACTGGATGCTGGTGGCCGTGCCAGGCTTTGCGCTGGTATTGCTGATTGTTGCCATCATGATTGCCATGAAGCCTTTGAAGAGCGAGCGTTTTCCCGAGCTGAAAGCCCAGATTGACAGCGATGCGCAAGCATTGCGCACGGTTTCCTGAAGACCTCCACGAAAAGACCCCTGGCATGGCCTCCCCCACTGAACTCACCCCCCAAGAACGCCTGGCCATCAGCCGCAAGGCCATCGTCAGGCACATGAACCGGCACCACCACCGGGATATTGAGGACAGTGTCGATGATGATATTGACGAGACGGCTGAGTCAGAAGCCGCTGTCCAGGGCGGCACCCTGAGCAGGATTAAATATGCGGCCCGCATGTGGTGGCATCGCCATCCGGCTAGTGCCGCAGTCGAACTGGCAACACCTGTGTTGAGCGACTATGCAGCGGTTCACCCGTTCAGACTGGTCGGGATTTCCGCCGCTGCTGGCGCTGCAATCGTTGTGATACGTCCGTGGCGCATGGTCTCGGCAAGTGCATTGCTGGTGGCTGCGGTGAAGTCGTCCGGCCTGACCAACACCTTGATCACGATGCTCTCTTCTTTTACGCGCCATTCCGCACAAACCGACACGAGGCCATGAGCATGGACACCACCATACGGCGAATGCTTGAAGGCATTCTGGCTGACGAAGAAAAGCATGCCGACAAACTCAAGGACTGGCTGGATCTGTAAAAACCAGGTGCTGGTCGATGGGCGTGGTGCCGTTAATCGACAGGCTTTTTAAACTTTGCACCAACTCAACTCAAATCAACTCAAAGAGGAAACCCTATGAAATACGTTCGCGCAATCGCCTTCGCAGCCCTGGCAGGCATCACCATCATTGGCACCGGCTGTGCCGTGGGACGTGGCCAGGAAACAGCTGGATCGTATGTTGATGATGCCGCCATCACAACAGCCGTCAAGGCAAAGTTCGTGGAAGACAAAACCGTTTCAGCCATGTCCATCAGCGTTGAAACGCTCAATGGCACGGTTCAACTGTCCGGCTTTGCAAAATCTGGCGCTGAAAAAATGCAGGCTGAAACCATTGCCCGTGGCGTGAAGAACGTCAAAAGCGTTCGCAACGACATCGTCGTTCGTCCTTAAGCGACTCCTATAGTCCATTGCGCTGCCTGAGCAAGGTGGCGCGGAAAAGGCAGGCGATGAGGCCACTCATCGCCTGCCTTTTTTATGGATCCCTCATGTTCGGGTTGTGATCAGCCTAACCGGTTTGCAGGCAGCAGCGACCGCTGTCAGTTTGCCTTGACGATCAGCTTGTTGTCCACCGACTGAACACCGCTAAAGGTCTTGGCAATCGCGCCAGCCCTGTCTCGGGCGGCCTGCGTAGGCGCCGAGCCGTTCAGCGTCACCGCACCATCCTTGGTGTCCACATTGATTTTGAAGACCCTGATCTCCGGATCCTTGACCAGTTCGGCTGAAATAGCCGTCGTGATCGCCATGTCGTCCATCTTTTCAATGGCTTTGCCGGCAGCGACCTTGGCGGAAGTTCCCGCATTTTCCGTGGCACTTTTCAATGCGGCGCCCGCCTTGGCAAAGGTTTCCTCTGTTTTAGCCTTCATTTCAGCGCCCGACTGCTCGGTCTTGAGTTTGGCCTCGGCTGCGGCCTGCTCTGTCTTGCCAATGGCTGAATCAAGTTTCTGGCCCGGGGTTTGGTGGTCATCGGCCTTGTTGCAGGCGCTCAGTGCCAGCGTCAAGGCCAGTGATGTGAAAGCAATCAGTGGTTTTTTCATGGGGGAAATCCTTTTAAATCCATTCAAACCTGCAAAAATTGCATGCGGTCGATTGATTTTGCGCCTTCGACCGCAATCAGCGCCCTGAAACCACCGCCAGATCAACGGTATCTGGCACGACACAAGTCACAACGCCGGTCCAGCCCATCCTGGACGGGGTAGCCGCCAAAACCGGGGCCATGCCGGCCAGCGCACCAACGGTGGCGACAGCCAGCCTCATCAACCTGAAGCCTGAAATCATTTTTTACTTCTAAATTGATAGCAAGTTATGCTTTCTGGACTTGCGCAAAAGGCATAAATCATGCATAAATTGATGCCCATTGCATGAACAGAGGCCCGGCTCAAATCCAGGACGTCACAATCCATCCCTCCAGCGCATCCATGTCCGCAGGCAGACCATAACCAGGCGCGCCCTGCTGCGCGGCCCAGGCTGCCTGCATCAGGCACAGCACCGCATCCAGGCTGTCGCCGCTGGCGTCATCGACCAGCGCATCGCGCTGCGCATGGCTGACTTTCAGGCGCAGGCCCAGCCGGGTCTGGCCATGTTCGAGCGCAGTGATCAGATCCTTGCGCGCAATCAGCCGCTCCGGCGTCTGCCTGGCCTTGTCATCGCTTTTGTAAGAACGGCTGCCGAGAACTTCGCGCGCCAGCATTCCCGGATAGCCTTCAAGCGCGACACGCCGGCTGTCGCCCGGGTGCAGGCCGGGCAGATGAACGCCGGCGGCCAGCAGCCGGGGAACGCCGGCATGCAGCATGAAGGCGACCGGCGGGTTCACCCATTTCATGGACGGGCTGGAGCCGGCCGGCTTGTCGGTCGCGCGATGGGCAAATTTCTGCCCCACGGGGCGCGCATCGCAAAAGGCCGCGAAGGTGTTTCGGATTTCCGGGCGGCCCAAGCCGGCATAGTGCGCCATCAACTCAAGCCATTGCGTGGGCCAGCCCAACTGCGTCACCAGTTCGCGCGGCAGGCCGAAGGGAAAGTCAAAGGCCCCGATCCAGCCGCGCTCCTGGCGCAGCCACTGCTCGAAGCTGTCGAGCGAGTCCAGGCGTTCCAGGCTTGAGAGCAGCACACGCCCTTTCAAGGCGGTGCCCGCAGCCATCACGATGGGTTTGCGGCGGCTCGGACTGCACGAAAAATCGCAGCCGATCAGCAGGTCGGGGATTTCAGCCGGCGTGCTCATCTCGTCTCGTCCTTGTACCGGCGATGCAGGCCACAGCGCCCTGCCCGACTCGTTCCGGCTTTTTCAGGCGCGGCCGATGATGGAAGCGGTGGCCATCAGCTCTTCAAGCAGCGCCAGCGACACCTTGCCCGAGGCCGCATAGGGGTCGAGTTCGGCTTTTTCAGAGTATTTCAGCAAGATGGAATGGTTCAGCTTGAGCAGGTTGACCGTTCCCATGGTCCAGCCGCCAAAACGGCGCTCGGAAATTTCTTCGTAGTCCAGCAGCACCACGTCCTTGTGGCGCGGGTCTTTCTGGATATGCCCGTACAGTTCGCTGACCGCCATGCGGCCGCCTTCGATGGCCTGCAAAAACACCCCCCCGCCATAGCAAAGAATGCCGGTGATCCCGCAGGTCGGGTTGTACTGGCGGGAGTGAGCCAGGATGCTGGCGATGGCATCGCCGTTGTTGTCCACGGCACGACTCGCATAAAGTAAACGAACCAGCATGGAATTACCCTTTTCTTGGAATGAGCGCGAGAAACTCGCGGCGCAAGGTCGAATCCTTCAGGAACACGCCGCGCATGACCGAGTTGATCATCTTGCTGTCCATGTCCTTGACGCCGCGCCAGGCCATGCAGTAGTGGCTGGCTTCCATCACGATGGCCAGCCCGTCGGGCTGGGTTTTTTCCATGATCAGGTCGGCCAGCTGCACCACGGCCTCCTCCTGGATTTGCGGACGGCCCATGACCCACTCGGCCAGCCGCGCGTATTTGGACAGGCCGATCACGTTGGTATGTTCGTTGGGCAGAACGCCAATCCAGATCTTGCCAATGACCGGGCAGAAATGGTGCGAGCAGGCACTGCGAACGGTGATCGGTCCGACGATCATCAACTCGTTGAGGTGCTCTGCATTGGGGAATTCGGTGATGGTCGGCGCCGTCACATACCGGCCATTGAAGACCTCTTTCAGGTACATCTTGGCAACCCGGCGGGCCGTGTTGCCGGTGTTGTGGTCGCCCACGGTGTCGATCACCATGCTGTCGAGAACGCCCTGCATCTTGACCTCGACCTCGTCAAGCAATTTTTCCATCTCGCCCGGCTCGATGAATTCGGCGATGTTGTCATTGGCATGGAAACGCTTGCGTGCCATGACCAGGCGTTCGCGGATCTTGACGGAGACAGGTGTTCCTTCGTCTGTCAGATCCTGTGAGGGCGGAGTAGTTTTCATAAGCATGTCAGATATTACCAGCCCACCTTAAAGTCGTCCCAGCGTCGGTTTTATAAGCTTTTTAAGGCTTTTGCGCTTTACCCACTTACTCAGGCAGCTATTAATTAAATAGCAAGCCATGGTCTTGCCGGATGGCCGCATCGCCCTGGAACATGCATTTCAATAACGCTGGCCTGTCAGCAGCAGGGCCAGCCGCATCAGGGCGTAAGCCATCCAGCCCTGGATGCGCCGGCCCAGGGGGCGCTGGCTGTAAACAGCAGGGTCGATGCGCACGCCATGATGCACCACGGCTTCGCGCAAACGGGCGCTCAGCTCGCCGGCGAAGGCGCGGTCCTCGACCACCACATTGGCTTCGCGCGCCAGCAGCAGGCTCAGCGGGTCCAGGTTGGACGATCCCACGGTGGCCCAGTGTCCATCCACCACCGCCACCTTGGCATGCAGAAAGCTGGTGGAATACTCATGAATTTCCACCCCTGCGGCCAACAAAGCGCCGTACACCGGCCGGGCGGCATGGTATTGCATGAAGTATTCGTACTTTCCCTGCAGCAGCAGGGTGACGCGAACGCCGCGCCGGGCCGCCCTCATGAGGGCGCGGCGCAGCTTGCCGCCGGGCAAAAAATACGCATTCGCAATGATGACCTCCTGGCGCGCCTTGCCAATCGCCCTGCGGTACGCCCGCTCGATGCTGTGGCGGTTGCGCAGGTTGTCGCGCAGGACCAGCGCCGCTTTGGGGCGTGACATGCCTGGCAAGGCGGCAAGGCCGGAATCTCCGGGCTGGGCCAGCAGGCTTGCATCGGTACGCCCGCCGTAGCCTGCCGCCTTGAACTTTTCCCAAGCCTCGTTCAGATGCCGTTGCCGTGCGCTGTAGCCGGCCTGCACGCGCCACCACAGCAGGGCCATGGCCTCGGCGGCCTCGGCCGCCAGCGGTCCGGTCACGGCCATTGCAAAATCAAAACGCGGCGCCTGCAAATCGCCATGGTTGGGGTCATAAAAATCGTCCAGTACATTGATGCCGCCGCAAAAAACAATCTGCTCGTCAACCACGCACAGCTTGCGGTGCAGCCTGCGCCAGCGTTCGGGCACCAGGAAGCCCAAGCCCGATCCGACCGGAGAGTACGCACACCACCGAACCCCCGCAGCGCTAAACTTTTCCCGCCATTCGGCAGGCAGCAGGCCGGTGCCAACGGCATCCACCAGCACCTGGACCGTCACGCCCCGCCGTGCCGCCCGGACCAGCGCATCGGCCACATCGGCCCCGGCACCATGAACATCAAAGATATAGGTCTCCAGCTGTATCCATCTGTCTGCGGCATCAAAAGCCTGGACGAGCGCTGGAAACAAGGCCTGACCGCCTTGAAGCAGCCGGAGTGTTTCAGGCTGGTTAAAAGATGGCATCAGTGAATCAACTGGCGTGATGGACAAGGCGCGAAAAGCATCAGGCCATTGGAACCGACTGCCTGCTTTTTTCCAACAAAGCATCGCCCAAAGACCCGTAGGACGCTGCCACGTCCACTCAACCCCCTGGAGGCATGAACCTCGGCAACAGCAAAATGGCCTCGGCATTCGAAGGAGAAAAGCATTTTTCCGCAGCGTCCCGGTGCGCCAGCCACTGCGCGGCCGTGTGTTCACGCGGGCTCAGCGTGACGCCGCATCTTGCAGGCAGGCACAGGCCGAACACATGCTCGGTATTGCGCGTCACGCCGGGCGCATAGCGATGCCGCCACGCCGGATAAATTGCATACACATTCGAAAGACGCCAATCGCGCATGTGGGCCGGCGTGGCCACGATGCCGGTTTCTTCCTCGACCTCGCGCAGCGCCGTCTCCAGCAAGGGCTCGTCCAGCGTATCTTTCGAGCCGGTAACGCTCTGCCAGAAACCTGCGTGGTCGGTGCGCTCGATCAGCAGCACATCGAGTTGTGGCGTGTAAATGACGACCAGAACCGACTCGGGAATCTTGTAGGGGCGGCTTGAGGTCATGGGGAATTATTGCGGCTGGGGCGGCGACTGGCGGGCGCACGCGAAAAAGCCCGCTGTTTTTAGTAGCAGGCTTTCCATATCTAGCGTGGTAGGGCGTCACGGACTTGAACCGTGGACCAAAGGATTATGAGTCCTCTGCTCTAACCAACTGAGCTAACGCCCCTTCCAGCGACAGATTGTAGTGGCTCTATTTGCTGTGGCTGAGCGCAGTGCTGACCAGCTTGGAGGTGATATCGACAATCTGGATCATTTTTTCGTAGGGCATGCGCATCGGGCCAATCACGCCCAGGGTTCCCACGACTTGGCCATCGACCTCGTAAGGCGCCGTGACCACCGACAGTTCCTGGTACGGAATCACCTGGCTTTCGCCGCCGATGTAAATCCGCACACCCTCGGCCCGGCTGGAGACATCGAGCAGGCGCATCAGCTGCGCCTTCTGCTCGAACAGGTCAAACAGCTTGCGAAGGTTGCCCATGTCGCTGGAAAAGTCGCTGACCGCCAGCAGGTTGCGCTCGCCGGAGACAACCACTTCATCGCGCGACTCGATGGCTTCGGAACTGACCAGGACGGCTTCCTGCATCAGTGTGGCGATTTCTCCCCTGAGCGCTTCCACTTCATTTTTCAGCCGCTCACGCACCTCTTCAATCGCCATGCCGGCGTAGTGCGAGTTGAGAAAGTTCGACGCCTCGATCAATTGAGACGCGGTGTAGTCGGTCTCGGTAAAGATCACCCGGTTCTGCACATCGCCATCGGGTGAAACAATGATCACCAGAAAACGCTTTTCGGACAGCCGCAAAAACTCGATATGCCGAAAAACCGAGGTGCGGCGCGGCGCCATCACCACGCCAACGAACTGCGACAGGCTGGAGAGCATGTGGGCTGCGTTGCTGATGACCTTGAGTGGCTGGTCCGGTGCAATCCGGGCCATCTGGCCAGCGACCGAAAACGGGTCGCGCTGCGTGGTCAGCATCGTATCGACAAACAGGCGATAGCCCCGTGCGGTGGGAATGCGGCCGGCAGAGGTGTGCGGGCTGACAATCAGGCCCAGGTCTTCCAGGTCGCTCATCACATTGCGGATCGTGGCGGGCGACAACTCCAGGCCGGAAGCCTTGGACAGCGTGCGCGAACCGACCGGCTGGCCATCAGCAATATAGCGCTCAACGAGCGCTTTGAGTAACAAACGTGCG